>JACQEN010000054.1 GCA_016200585.1 Deltaproteobacteria bacterium | reverse complement strand
GGGTCGGCGTCAAGGTCGGTGTGTTGGTGATGGTTGGAGTGTTCGTTGGCGTCCTTGTCGATGTGAGTGTCGACGTGTTGGTCGGTGTCTGAGTGATCGTCGGCGTGTTGGTCGACGTTCGGGTCGACGTCTGTGTCGGCGTGTTCGTTGGTGTGAGTGTGGGCGTCGGCAGCTGGTAGGTATACTGAACGCAGACGGTGACGCTGGCTTTTGTCGAGGCTTGGCTGACGACGTTGCCGGCGCCGCTGGTGCTGAAGCTGGCGACCGCGGTCACCGGCATGGTGACGTTGCCGATGCCGCTGAAGTCGCTGATCGGCGTGTACGGTGATCGGGCGTTGCTGCTGTTCGCGGTTACGCCCAGATCGGTGCTTCCCGATGTACCGCCGAAGTCGAGTGTCCCATCGTAGGCGCTGAAGTTGTGCGTCACGACGTTGGTCGGTGCCGTCGTCAGGTTCGGGGCTGTCGGCGGCGTAAGGGTGATGGTTGTCGAGCCGGTGCCGGTCACGGTCGCCGGTAGGGAATCGAGACTCTCCATTTTGATGTCTTGAACCATGGTTGCGTTCATGGTCAGAGCGACGCTGGTCAAGGTTCCGGTTGCCGGATCGAACTTGGCGACATTGACCGAGGATGACCAGTTCGTCGTCGTGGACGGAATCGTGTCGCAGCTTTGTAGCGTCGCGGCCTGCGCTGCTGTCGCGCCGGTAGAGAAAACAAGGCCGGCTAGAACCAAGAGGGTTGCGCTGCGCATAAGCCGGCGCCCAGTCGCCCATGCAAGAGCAATTCGACTGTAGCCGACGGAACGAGCGTTCTGCGCTTCTAGCACCATTGATACACGACCCCCTCGTTGTCGCTTCGCCCCCTCCCGTTCAAACGGCCCCCCCCGTGGAACCGTTGGGACAAGTGGCTGCAGACGGAAGCGCCTTTCGTGCCAAGTGCGCCACGATTTAATGCCGGAGGGCTCACGGTTAGAAGTGGACAAATCTTGTCTGCCCGCGGCCGCGCCATGGCACTGTGGTGACACTTGGGACGGCCCGCGCGTATCAAAACTTTCATAAAGATCCTAGCGAGGCGTGGCCTCGGACCATAAGTGCGAAGCCTGCTCACCGTTGGCTTGCTTCGAGCTGCCTGCGCAAACTTGACTCATGAACAACAAGTTTCTGCCCCTCAAAGCTTACTAGCCCGCCAGCCGACTTGTGATTGGCCTCTGGTCGCGGCGTGGAGTAAGTTGCCCGCCACATGGCGCTTCATGAAGAGCTCACCCGCGAGGTTGACGACGGTCCAGCGGGACCGAACATCGCTGCTTTCTTCGACGTCGACCGCACGTTGATCGCTCGCTTTTCGGCGCTCGAGTTCTTGCGCGACGGTCTGAGCAGCGGACTCGTCGGCCCATCTCAACTGCGTGATGCGGTTGTCACAGCCTGGCGCTTCCAAATGCGCCAAATTGGCTTCTCGGCCTTCGTGACGGGTGTCAGCAGCATGCTGCGCGGACAGTCGGAGACCGAGTTTGCTGCGACCGGCGCGCGGATTTTCGCCGAGCGCCTGGCCGGCGACGTTTATCCTGAGTCGCGCGCCTTGGTCCTGGCGCATCTGAAGAAAGGGCACACGGTGGCGATGGTGTCGGCAGCCACGCGCTACCAGATCGAGCCGCTAGCGCACGACCTGGGAATCGAACACGTGCTGTGCACGCGGCTCGAAGTGAGCGACGGACGTTTCACCGGCGAAGTAGTGCACCCCACCTGCTACGGCGAAGGCAAGGCTCTGTATGCTCGGCGCTTGGCAAAGCGTCTTCGCCTGCGCCTGGCGCAGAGCTATTTCTACACCGACAGTGACGAAGACCTGCCGTTGCTTGAGGCCGTCGGCCGGCCGCGACCGCTCAACCCAAACCGTAAGCTGACCGAGATCGCCACGGCGCGCGGCTGGCCGACGCGTAGCTTCAGCAGCCGGGGTACACCCAGCGTTGCCGACGTTGTGCGCACCGGATTGGCCGTAGGCAGTATCGTTCCTTCGTTCCTGCTGGGTTTACCCGCCGCGCTCCTCGACGGCAGCTGGCGTCGGGCGGTGAATCTCGCGACTTCGACCTGGGGCGAGCTTGGCACCGCGCTGGCAGGCGTCGATGTTCGAGTCGTCGGCGAGGAACATCTGTGGTCGCACCGCCCGGCCGTTTTCATTTTCAACCATCAGAGCGGCATCGATACGTTGCTGATCGCCAAGCTCCTGCGTCGCGATATCGTGGCCGTTGCCAAACAAGAGCTGCGCCGCAATCCCATCTTCGGCCCCGCTTTTGCGCTCTCCGGAACGGTGTTCATCGATCGCTTCGATCGTGAGAAGGCGATTCAGGCCTTACAGCCGGCCGTCGATGCTCTGCGGCAAGGTCTCTCCCTGGTGATCGCTCCTGAAGGCACGCGCAGTCCAACGCCGCGCCTCGGGAAGTTCAAGAAGGGTGCTTTTCACATGGCGATGGCCGCAAAGGTACCGCTGGTTCCCATCGTCTTCCGCAACGCGCTCGATGCGTTGCCGAAGCATGGCATCGTCGTTCGCCCCAGCGTCATTGAAGCCGTCGTCCATCCTCCGATTCCCACCGACAGATGGACGCTCGCAGATTTGGAGGAACGAATTGCCTCCGTCCGCCGGCTCTACTTGGAGACGCTCGGGCAACAAGAAAAATAGGTGTTGTCCGAAAGGTTCGTCTACTCGATTGGACCCGGACGGAAGCGGACCTGCATTTCCTTTACGCCGTTGATGAAGCATGACCGCAGCCGCCGCGGCTTGGCAGTCGTCTCCATGTCGCGGAAGCGCGTGACGATGCCGCGAAAGACTTCCTGCAGCTCAAGCCGGGCGAGGTTGGCGCCGAGGCAGTAGTGCTCGCCGAAACCGAAGGCGACGTGGTCATTGGGGCTGCGGCGGACGTTGAAGTGGTCCGGGGCGTCGAAGATTTCCTCATCGCGGTTTGCCGACGGATACCACAGCAGCAGCTTGTCGTTGCTGCGAATGGTCTGGCCGCGCAGCTCGGTGTCTGTCGTGGCGGTGCGGCGGAAGGTGTGGACGGCGGGCGCGAAGCGCAGGATTTCTTCGACGGCGCTCGGCACCAGGCTGGGATCCCGTTCGAGGTCGCGCAGCTGGTCGGGATTTTCGAGCAGCGTGATCATGCCGTTGCTGGTGACGGTGCGGGTCGTCTCGTTGCCGGCAATGAGCAGCAGCAGGAAGAAGAAATTGAACTCCATCTCGTCGAGCTTGCGCCCGTCGAGCTCGGCGTTGATCAGCGCCGTTCCCAAGTTGTCGGTGTGGTTGTCGTGGGTACGCTTCCACAGATTGCTGGCGTACACGAACATCTCACTGAAGGCGGCCATGGCATCGCCCGGAAGCAGGGGGCTGTCGCCTTGAAGATCCGGGTCGTCGATGCCGACCATCTTGTTGCCGAGTGCGTAGATGTTGCGCCGATCCTCTTCCGGCACCCCCATCATCTCGCAGATTACCTCGAGCGGCAGGAGTGCCGCCACCTCCTCGACGAAGTCACATTCGCCGCGCTCGATCACGCCGTTGATGATCTTGCGCACCATGTTGCGGATGCTGCCCTGCAGGTTGTCGATGATGCGCGGCGTAAACGCCTGGCTGACCAGGGTGCGGTATTGCCGGTGTTGGGGCGGATCCATGTTCAGCATGATGGATTGGATGGCCGGCAGATCATGGGGCGCCGGGTCGGCGCGCAGAGTTCCTTGCCGGTGCGACGAGAATAAACCGGGATTTTTCGAGACCCATTTCAGATCGTGGTACTTGCTGATGGCCCAGAACCCCGGGCCGTCGGGTTCCGGATGCCAATAGACGGGAGCTTCGTGCCGCAACACGCGGAACATCTCGTGTGGAGTGCCTTGTTGGAACAAATCCGGATCGGTCAAGTTCACGTCGCTGAGTTGCATGTCGTTCTCCATCCTCGCTGCCGCCGGAAAGCTGTCCTGCGCCAGCTCATATCTACCAAACAGATGTTTGGTATTCGGATCGGCGGCGCGGATCAAGAGCGAAGAGCAACAGATCGAAATTTTTCTCAGACCGGCCAGGCAGGCTGGGAGCGCCGGTGCTGCCCCGACACTCAACGTGGGTCAGGCAGCGCGTCCGATGCGCCGTTGCGCTTCGTCGAGGTCGGCGCGGGTGAAGCGGAAGCGCGCCAGAACGATTCCCGACAGCAGATAGAAGATCGCCGGGAACCAGGAATACATCCATAGCATCCACAGTTTCACGGTCTCGCTTTGGGCAACGCCCGGCGTGTAGCCGACGTGTTCAAGGACTTGCAACGCTGCGAATCCGGTGACGGCGTTGGCGGCTTTGATGGCGAATGACCACAGGGCGAAGTAGGCGCCCTCACGACGGCCGCCGGTGTTCATCTCGTCGTGGTCGATCAGGTCGGCGACCATCGACGGCGGTAGCGTTTGATAGTTGCCGAAGCTCACGCCACCGAGGATCAGCAGCAGCGAGAAATAGCCGACGGTTCCGTCCGACAGCCAGAAGCAAGCGGCGCTGGTGAACGTGGCGAGGACGATGGCGACGCCCCACGTTGCCTTCTTGCCGTAGTCGGCGGCGACGCGGTTCCAGGCCGGCAGCGACAGCGCGCCGCAGAGAAAGTAGAGCAGCAGATAGTACGACCAGGTCGGCAGCCAATCCGGAATCGAAGCGGCCCACCAGGCCGGCGTGCCGATGATATAGACGGCGATGTAGATGACCAGCACGGCGGGTACGGCACCAGCGATGGCGCTGAGAGCAAAGGCGATGAGCAGGACCCGAAACTGCTGGTTGCGCAACGTCGCGGCGATGCCGGCGTATGGGTTCATCCACGGCCGCCCCTGAAACTCCGGTCGCTCGCCGACGGCGACGCCGGATACGAGCAGGAAGAGCGCGGTCGATATGCCGAGAATCGCACCCATGGCGGCGTAGCCGTCGCGTCCGCCGTAGAGATGGATCAAGTACGCCGGCAGGATCGTGGCTGCCAGCAGACCGGCGAGCCCCATGAACTCGCGCACCGAGATGAGGCGGGTGCGTTCGTGGTAGTCGTCGGTGAGCTCAGCGCCGAGACTGTAGTAGGGAATCGCGCCGATCGTCCAGATGAAGTAGGTCAGCGTGTACAGGCTCGACATGTAGAGCAGCAACACGCCCTGATGCTGGGTCGGATCGGCGACCACGGGCGGCGCGAACAGGTAGTAGAAGGCCAAGCCCAACGGGATTGCGGAGCCGACGATGTACGGCCGCCGCCGGCCGAAGCGAGTGTTGGTGCGGTCGGAGAGAAAACCCATCAATGGATCGACGAAAGCGTCGAACAGCCGTGCCACCAGCAGCGCCCACGATACCAGGCCGGCGGACAACCCGACGTAGTCGGTGTAGAAGAACTGCAAATTGACCGCGACTACGAGTCCGAGCAGTGAAAAGGCAAAGTTGCCGGTGCCGTAGCCGACCATCGCCTGCATCGGCAGATTGCTTTGCCGTGTGGCGGTCGAAGAGCTCGAGCCCGTCGTGAGCACGCGCGGGTTCTATCGCGAGTCGGTGGAAAAGTCGTGCGCTAGATTGGTGCTTCGCTTGGTTTGGCGGAGGGCTGCGGTTCTCCCCGTCGTCTTCAGGAACCGACGGCTTACTTCGGCGCCATCGTGCGCAACAGCTGTTCGGTCATCTCGAACGGCATACCGGTCGGCAAGTTCATCAAGGCTGTGCCGACGCCGTTCTGGCGCCACTCGGCGAGTTTCTCACGGCAGTGATCGGGCGACCCGCAGATGGCGATCTGGTCGATCAGGTCGTCGCTGACCGCGGCGCTGGCTTCCTGGCGACGGTTGTTATTGTAAAGCTCGCGCACGTGGTTGGCATTCTCTTCGAAGCCGTAGCGGCAGAAGAGCGCATGGTAGTAGGTCCCCATGCCGCCGATGTAGAACGACACCGTCGGTTTGAGCAGCGAGCGCGCCATGGCGACGTCGTCCATCGGGATGATGCCGACGAACGGTGCGACCTCGATCTTCGATGCATCGCGCCCGGCTTCGCGTGCTCCGACTTCGATCATCTTGATACCGTCGCGCAAATGCTTGTAGGGCCAGAAGGTCGGCACCCAGCCGTCGGCAACGCGGCCGATCTCTTGAATCGCCTTGTCCTGCAATGAGGCGATGTACACCGGGATGTCCGAGCGCAGCGGCTTCATCTCCAACTTGAAGGGATGGGCTTCGAACAGCGTGCTGTGATCGGGACGCATCCGCTCGCCGCGCCACAGCGTGCGCAGAATGCCGACGGTCTCGCGCATGCGCGTCAGCGGCTTCTTGTAGGGCACGCCGTGGAAATTCTCCACGACGATCTTGCCGCTGGTGCCGAGCCCGAGGATGACGCGGCCTTCGGAGATCTCGTCCAACGTCGCGGCGCTCATGGCCAACAGCCCAGCCGTGCGGCTGAAGATGTTGACGATACCGGTGGCCAGCTTGATGCGTTTGGTGTGCACGGCAATCTCGGTGAGCAACTGGAATTGCTCGTATCCCCAGGCCTCGGGAATCCAGATCGAGTCGTAACCGAGGTCCTCCGCAAGCTGCGCCGCGCGCAGCACCGACTTACGATCGTATTGCTTCCAGAACGGGACGATACCGATTTTACCGGCCATGAACGCTCCTCTTTTTTTGTGGAGCGACCTTCGAGGTTTGCGCTGCTTGAGTCAAGAGAATGCAGCGCTGTCGAATGCGAGCCAAATTCGCCGAGATTGGTCCGCCGTGTCGATTTCGCCTGCCGTCGTTCGTCTCCAAGGATGAAGGAGCCCGCCGGGCGAGCCGTTGCGGTTGACAGCAGCCGGGCGGATCTGTGAAGAGCGAAAAGCAAACATCGGGGAGAACGCATGAAGGGTACGAGTAAGACGAAGAACCGGCGAGCCGCGGGTAAGACCAGGAGGGCGGTTTCGGCAGGCAAGCAGCGCAAGCCGCCGCGCCGTCATCTCAAAACGCGACTGCGAGCGCGGACGGTGGCCGACGACGTGACGCTGCTGGTGGGGACGCGCAAGGGCGTGTGGTTTCTCCATGGCGATGCACGGCGCGCGAGCTGGAGCGTCGAAGGACCGCAATTCCTCGGGCACATCATCAACCACGTGGTTCTCGATCCGCGTGACCGGCGTACCATTGTAATGGCTGCCAAGACCGGCCATCTCGGACCGACGATCTACACGTCGACCGATTGCGGCAAGTCGTGGGTCGAATCCAAACGGCCGCCGGCTTTCTCCAAACAAGCGGACGGCCAAAGCGCCCGTGCTGTCAGCCATACGTTTTGGCTCACGCCCGGGCACGAGACCGAGCCGGCGGTGTGGTGGGCGGGAACCTCGCCGCCGGGTCTGTTTCGCAGCTCCGACCATGGTGCGACTTGGGAAAGCATCGACGGTTGGAACGAGAATCCGATGTACCCGAAGTGGGTTCCCGCCGATTCGGGAACTCCGGACGGTGCCTTGCTCAACCAGATCGTCATCGATCCGCGCGACGCGGCGCACCTCTACATTGCAACCTCGACGGCCGGCGTCTTCGAAAGCATCGACAAAGGCCGGTCGTGGAAGCCGTTGAATCGTGGCGTCGAAGCCAATTTCCTGCCGGATCCTTATCCCGAGTATGGGCAGGACGCGCACTGTCTCGGTCTTTGTCCGCAGAGGCCCGATCGCCTCTACCAGCAGAACCATTGCGGCATCTACCGCATCGATCGCCCTGACGATGCTTGGGAACGGATCGGAAAGAATATGCCGGCGGAAGTCGGCGACATCGGCTTCGGCATCATCGCGCACCCGCGCGATCCGGACACCGCCTGGGTTTTCCCGATGGACGGAACGATGGTTTGGCCGCGCACCAGCCCGGACGGTCGCCCGGCAGCCTACCGAACCAGCGACGCCGGCCGCAGTTGGCAACGTCAGGATCGCGGCCTGCCGCGCCAGCAAGGCTGGTTTACCGTCAAGCGCCAGGCCTTTTGTTGCGATACGCAGCAGCCCCTCGGCCTCTACTTCGGAACCACCGGGGGCGAGCTGTGGATGAGCTCCAACGAGGGCGGCACTTGGAAACAGATCGCCGCGCATCTGCCGGAGATCTACTCGGTATCGGCCGTGACGATGGCGTGATGCGTGTCCTGCTCGCAACGCCGCTACGATCGTACACCTCGGGCCAAGCCGCGGTCGAAGCGGACGGTGCAAGTGTGGCTCAACTTCTCGTAGCCCTCGATGCGGCGTTTCCCGGAATCCGCTTCCGCATCGTCGACGAACAAGATCGCATCCGCCAGCATATGCGCATCTTCGTCAATCACGAAGCGATACGCGACCTGAACACGCTGCTGAACCCGATGGACGACGTGCAGATCCTGCAAGCTCTCAGCGGCGGTTGCGGCGCAGAAGCGAGAAATACCTAGCCGCGCATGAGCTCGATCAGGCCGCGAGCCGTGGATTCGGGTTGTTCGACATGTGGATGATGTCCGGCCCCGGCAATCGTCAGATGCCGCGCTCGCAACACCTGTAGCCGCTCCTCCAGCTCTGCGCCCGGCAGACGCAAGAAGCTTTCGCTGCCGTCGATGTACAACGTCGGGCAGGCGACGCGTTGCCAGAAGGCCCGGGCATAGCTGAGAGGTGTCGGTATGGGCGCGCGGGTCTGATGCAGCGGGTCGAACTTCCACTGCCGTGTGCCATCGACGTCGCGCGTGTTGTGCTCGACGATGTGTCGGGCCGCTTCCGGCGCGAAGCGCGGGAAGCGCTGGCGATAGCCGGCGACGGCCAGGTCGAGGTCGACGGCCTTGGGCTCACGTCGTGCGACGCGTTGCAAATCGTCGAGCCAGCCGGTGACCCGCTCGACGATCGACGCCGGTTCGAATTCCGGCATTCCTAAACCTTCGATCGTAGCCAAGGAGCGCAGGCGTTGCGGCTGCGCTCCGGCGTAGAGAATCGCTGCACCGCCACCCATCGAGTGGGCAACGAGGCGGACCTGCTCGCCGAGCTGCGGAACGAGATCGGCAAGGTCGGCGACATAGTCGATGAAGTGGTAGTAGCCGCCGGCTCCGACCCATTCGGAATCCCCATGCCCCCGCCAGTCGAGGGCGAAGACGCGATAGCCGGTATCAGCGAGCAACGACGCAACGAAATCCCAGGCGTGCGCGTGCTCGAGGAATCCGTGCAGCAGGAGCACGACGTCGTCGCCGTCGCCCCATTCGAGAAGGTGTAGCTTCAGGCGGTTGGCGATCAGGAAGCGGTCGCGCGGTTGTCGTGACATGGCGTCACAGGTTTCACGGCAACGCTGCTGACGCAACCCAGGTCAGAGGGGGTTGCACGATGCGGAGCTCTCTCCGGCGCGACGTGAACCCGCATCCGGAAGCAATCGCTTCCGGAGGAGAGGGGGACAGGCCTTCTCAGCGAGGCGCGGGGGGCAAAGTTGGCCTGTCCCCTTAGATGGCTTCGGGCGAAGCCAAATTATTTTGGAGCCGAAGCTCCGAAGAGTTCTCAAGGCGGCCGCCAGAATCACCACACACCACTCGGCCAGCTCCAGTGGCAAACACCGCTATGATATTCTCCTCCCGTCGCGCGGATGGCTGCGCTTAGCTTCCGTGCGTCGTTCCTCCGCCGCGTTACCAAAGCAGGAGTCGTGCCGTTACACGCGCGGTAACGGCTGAACCCATGGAGTAGCGGGTGCCCAAGCAAGTTCGCAGTCACAGCGCGTCATCCAAACGCGGCTCTTGACGCTGCGTTACCGCATCGCCGATTTGCCGGAGCTCCGTTGGTGAGAATCGAGCCGACGCAGTGCATCTCGATATGGCATCTGCGTGCGCCATCGTAAATTCCGAGCTTCACCGGCAAAGCCCACGACGAGGAATTCAATAGCGCAAGACACCCGGTTGATTGGCGTAGCCCAGGTAGGCGATGCGGCGGAAGCCGAGATCCATGTCGCCCGTTTCCGTGCAGACGGTGCGGCCATTGACCTGGAACTCGGACAGCTTCGACAGGTTGTCGAGCAGCTCTTGACCTGGATCGTGTCGCAGCTCGACTTCGATTCGGTAAGGCGATGGTTCGTCGCGGTAGACGAAGAGGTCGCCGGCGCGTGCACGCTCGACGGCGCGGCGCGAGGCAACGCGGATCATTGCGGCCGTCTGAGCCGGAGGAATGACGTCCCCCGCGACGTTCGACAGGGCGCGTTTGACTTCGACACCTTCAACCCACGGCGCCCGTTCCCGCAGTTGCCCGATGACCACCTGATCGCCGCTGATCATTCCCGCCGGCACGCCGAGCTCGCCGGCACGGATGGTGAAGATCTCCGCTTCGCCGCAATCGCGACCGTTGACGCGAACGGCCTTGAACTGCTGGTAGGAGACGGTGTGCGCCATGATGCCGGGTCGCGAACCGGCACGGGCATGGTGACCGACGAACAAGACAACGCCGACCGAGGCGTCGAGCGCCGCCATGGTGGTTGCCGTCGGCCGCCCGGCACCGCGTACGACGCGGCACCGCGGGTCGATTTCGTCGAGCAGCAAGTCGCACAGCTCTTCGATGCCGTGGTTCTCCTCGACGACGACCTCGGTGGCGCCGCCGTCGAAGGCGCCGGCAATCGCCGCGTTGGCGTCGTTGGTCATGAAACGACGGTTACGGGCGAAGTCCAACCCGTTCGTGACCACGTCGGCCCAGCGCACCAGACCCGAGATGCCTTCCATGTCGACGCTGATGAACGCCTTCATGCCGTGCTTATTCACCGATCACCCACCCCAGTGCAACTCGAATGATCTCGACAGCGGGCTGCGGTTTCCGATCACGAGTGTGGAGCCGCGCCCGCGCCGCCGTTGCTTTCTGCCCGGCGTTGGATTTCAACGGTGCCGGGAGAACGGCGATGAAGCGAGAATATCTCGGTGCGGCGTTGGTCTTGGTGGCGCTCGTGGCAGGTTGCCAGCAGGTACAGGACGTTCCACGTGCGGCGGATCCGGCTTCCAAGCGGCCGACGATGTTTGGCGAGGTCGTGGGTTTCGGCGATGCCCAGGAGACGCATGCCTGGCTCGGCGTACCGTTCGCCGCTCCGCCGATCGACAAGCTGCGTTGGCGCGCTCCGGTGCCCCCGGCAGCGTGGAACAATGTGCGCAATGCGCTCAAGTTCGGTCCGCCGTGTGTTCAATACGCCAGCGTCTTCGGCGGCGTGAAGGACGCTCGCCCCGGCACTCCTGTGGGCAACGAAGACTGTCTCTACCTCAACATTTGGGCCCCGCGCTTCGCGCCGGATCAAGTTCCGAGCGGCAAGGCCCGCCTGCCGGTGATGTTCTGGATCCACGGCGGCGGCAATACGATCGGCACGGCGTCCTTTTACGACGGGTCGAACCTGGCTGGTTCGCAGAAGGTCCTCGTCGTCACGACGCAGTACCGGCTGGGGCCGTTCGGCTGGTTTCGTCACCCGTCGTTGAACGACGCCACGACCACCGACGAAGAGCGTTCGGGAAACTTCGGCACCCTCGACCTGATTCGCTCGCTCGAATGGGTACGCAAGAACATCGCAAGTTTTGGCGGCGACCCTGACAATATCACCATCTTCGGCGAGTCGGCGGGCGGCACCAATGTCTTTTCGTTGTTGCTGTCGCCCAAGGCACATGGCTTGTTTCAACGAGCCATCGTCGAAAGCGGGGGTACCTTCTTCAGCACGCCACAACGCGCCGAAGCGTCGATCGACGACGATCCGCCAGGCGATCCAAACAGCTCGAGCGAGCTGTTGCTGCGTTTGGTGCAGGGCGACAAGATTGCGAAGGATCGCGATGGAGCCAAAGTGCATCTGTCGTATGTGCAGCCGGGCGATGTTTCTCGCTACCTGCGCGGCAAGAGCGCCTACGAAATCCTCAGCGGCTACACGCCGCAGCCCAACGTCGGCATGATTCGCATGCCGCTGTTGTTTACGGAGGGCTTGGTCCTGCCGCAGGAGGACCCGCTGGAACGGATGCAACGTCCCGGCGGGTACAACCAGGTTCCGGTGATGCTTGGAACCAATCGCGACGAAAACAAGCTGTTCATGTTTCCCAGCCCGCAGTACGTCCGCAAGTTCCTGTGGATCTTCCCGCGCCTGCGCGATGCGCAGCAATACAATCTGACGGCAGAGTACCTGGCGAAAAACTGGAAGGCGACCGGCGTCGACGAACCGGCGGCCGCGATGCGCGCCGTGCAGGGGGCGAGCGTGTTTGCCTATCGCTTCGATTGGGACGAGGAACCGATGCTGCTGGGTTCGAACCTGGCAGAGATGCTCGGCGCCTCGCACGGCTTCGAGATCCAGTTCGTCTTCGGCCATTTCGATCTCGGCAAAGAGGGCAATCGCATCTTCACGAAAGAGAACGAGGCGGGTCGTTTGGCGTTGAGCCAGACCATGATGTCGTACTGGGCGGAGTTCGCCTATCACGGAGCGCCGGGTCGCGGGCGTGACAGCAAGCTTCCGGAGTGGACCGCTTGGGATTCCAGCGCCGCCGCGGCGCCGAAGTTCATGGTCTTGGATACTGACAGCGGCGGTGGCGTGCGCATGTCTTCGGAGAGCGTCACTCGTGCCAGCCTCCTCGATACCTTGAAGAAGGATCCGCGGCTGGGGGTACACAAGGACAAGTGCAAGCTCTACCACGAGCTTGCCGCCTGGTCGCGCGGCATCTCGAAAACCGATTTCGAAAAAGAATGCGCCGATTTGCCGTTCGACAAATTTCCGTGGGATGCGTGATGAGCCGGAATGGGGGAGCCGTAGTGCGGAAACCTTGCGGCGGTACGGTCCTTCCGTTCCCGTTCTGAGCACTGAAGTCTGAATTCTCGGATGGTCAAGCAGAGCTCGCACCGCGGCCTGGCCCTGGCTGCTGTCGCGACGACGGTTCTGACCTGGGGCTGCAGCAACGTTGTTGCGAAGCTGATCTCGACCAGCGGAATCGTCGTCTCCTTCTATCGCTTGTGGTTTGCCATTCCCGTGCTCTGGCTCATACCGGCATTCGTGCCGTCGCTGCGCCGGCGGCTGACGCGGGACTGGGTGCGCGCATCGTTGGTTGGAGGGGGTCTGTTTTCCCTGCACCAATTGCTTTTTTTCAGCAGCCTGAAGCGCACCAGCGTCGCCAACGTGTCGATCATTGCCGCGCTGCAGCCGGTGTTGGTGCTCTTGGTGGCAGGGCGAATGTTCGGCGAGCGGGTGACGCTGCGCGCGGCGTTGTGGTCGGTGTTGGCGTTGATCGGTACGGTGATCGTCGTCCTCGGCTCCACTCACGCGGCCCACTGGAGCCTGCAGGGTGACGTGTTGGCGGTCGCCAATCTGTTCGCCTTCACGGCATATTTTCTGGCCTCGAAGCAGGTGCGCGCCGACGTCGGCGCGCTGGAGTACGTGATCGGGATGACCACGGTGTCGGGCCTGATGATTCTCCTGGCAGCCCTTGCCACCGGACAGCATCTTCTCTCGCCGCACGGGGCCGATTGGGGCTACCTGCTGTTTCTGGCGATGATCCCAGGTACGTTGGGACATCTTCTCACCAACTGGGCACATCCGCACGTATCGGCCTTCGTGATTTCGATCACGCTGCTCGGCGTACCGGTATTTGCCGCTGTGGGCGCGGCGTTGTTCCTGCAAGAGTCACTCAACGCGTATCATCTTGCCGGCGGTGCCGTTGTGCTTTTGGCGATCGCCATGATCGTACTGAGTACCAGTCCCGCGACCGGCGAAGAGCTGGCCGAAAGCGCGGCCGAGACCGGCGCACCTTGAAGCGCTCACACTGTGATGGAAAGCTGAGGTGCAGAGGTAGCTGCACATGAAGACCAGAGCGATCAGGATTCACAAGACCGGTGGTGCCGAAGAATTGCGCTACGAAGAGGTCGACGTCGGTGCGCCCGGCCCCTACGACGCCCTGGTGCGTCAGACAGCCATAGGCGTGAACTTCATCGACATCTACCACCGCACCGGCCTCTATCCGCTACCGTCGCTTCCCTCCGGCATCGGCATGGAGGCTGCTGGTGAGGTTGAAGCGATAGGCTCCGAAGTCGCTGATCTCGCCGTCGGCGACCGTGTCGCCTACGCCGGCAGTCCCCCGGGGGCCTATGCCGAGCGCCGCCTCATTCCGGCCGGATTCTTGGTGCGCCTACCGGCTACGGTGCCCGACCAGGGTGCAGCGGCAATGATGCTCAAGGGAATGACGGCGCAGTACCTCTTACGCCGAACCTACCGGGTGAAACGTGGTGACACGATCTTGTTTCATGCGGCGGCCGGAGGAGTCGGGCTCATTGCTTGCCAATGGGCAAAGCATCTTGGCGCCACGGTCATCGGCACGGCAGGCAGCGACGACAAAGCCGAGCTGGCTCGGTTGCATGGTTGCGATCATGTGATCGTCTACTCGCGCGAGAAGGTCTCGGCACGGGTGCGCGAGATTACCGATGGTGCCGGTGTTCCGGTGGTGTACGACTCGGTTGGGGCGGCGACCTTCGACGACTCGCTCGATTGTCTGGCGCCGCTGGGCTTGATGGTGAGCTTTGGCAACGCTTCAGGGCCCGTACCGCCGTTCAACCTGGCGACCCTGTCGATGAAGGGGTCGCTCTACATCACGCGGCCGACGCTGATGACCTACACCGCCAAGCGTGAAGATCTGGTGGCCACTGCCAACGAGCTCTTCGATGTGGTCGGCTCCGGCGCGGTCAAGGTCGAGGTGCGCCGGCGCTATCCTCTGTCCGACGCAGCCCAAGCCCATCGCGATCTCGAAGGCCGGAAAACAACTGGGTCGATGATT
This sequence comes from Deltaproteobacteria bacterium, assembly GCA_016200585.1. Classification (GTDB taxonomy): domain Bacteria; phylum Desulfobacterota; class Binatia; order HRBIN30; family HRBIN30; genus JACQEN01. The sequence goes on along the minus strand of JACQEN010000054.1, from coordinate 18,838 downwards.
CTCCTGCCCGAATTGTCCAGCTAGTCTGTGCCTCCGGCGCGGCTGGCAGGACAGTCCCTGAGACCAAGCTTCTATCGTCGTCGAGTGTGACAAGGCGGGATTTGTCCACCCGCCGCAGCGCGTCCAAAACGCGCGCTTTGTACTCCCGCCGAGCGCTCGCAGTGTCACTTTGGCGACGAAATTTGTAGCAACGTACCTATTCGTAGCCCCATTTTTTCACAAACCGAGTGTGACAATTTCGACTAGACGTCGCGCTCGCGCTGGCACGGCAGGTGCTTGGTAACTGGAGTATCCCGGGCGGCATCGAAAGGCCGCGAAGGATGAACGGAAAGGAGAGGACCATGCAAAGGCAATTGGGTTTTGCGAAACGCATTCGGGTGCGGGTGGGGCTGGGCACGCGTGCGGCGTGGGACTGCCGTCCATTTGGCTTTGGCCGGATTGTCGCACCGCGCATGGAGGCCTTCGTTCAAATTGCCGACGGCGTACACTTGCATCTGGCCAGTGGTGAGATCATGGCCGACGCGAGCTCAAGTCGGCGGTCCGCGTAAAGCACGCCTCACGGGTGCCGATGGTTTGACGGGCGGTGTCCGCCGACCCGGTTCGCACCGACGGCCTCGCAGGGCAAAAGGAGTTCGTCATGCAACAGCCAAGAATCACCGACATCAACGTTGTGCGATGCAGTCGCTGCGGGGCGCTCTTGCGCAAGGCGGCCCGTGCCCACAGATGCCTGCAAGCGCTCGATTCGTTCCACTTCGCCGAGTTCTTCTGGGACGAAGCTTAACCTTCGATACGACAAAACGATCGCGTCTACAGTCAAGCGCTGACAGTTGTTGTTCCGGTCGAACTGTCGACTGTAGACGATCTACTCTCGACTTCCCTGAATCGACATCACGCCGGTTCGATCTGGCACTGTACGTACCGATGATGCGGTACGCCGGTGAAGGGATCGCGATCCGCAATATCCGTGAGTTCGTTGTGATTGCCGCCGACCGCTGCCGGCTGCCCGTCGGCCGTATCGTGTACGTGGCCGAAGCCGTTCGGCATCCACACGTAGCCGTCGAGTAACTTGGGATCGATCTGCGCCGGCAGCGTCAATGCCCCGCGGCGCGTGCGGACGCGAACCGAATCGCCGTTACGCACACCCAGACGCTGAGCGTCGGCCGGCGTGAGATGCAATGCGCAATGCGGCCCCTGGCCCTTGCGCCAGGCCGGATCACGGTGGATCGTGTTTGCCGTCCAACGCGTTCTCAACCCGGCTCCGAGGATGAAAGGGTAGGCGGGGTCGTGAGCCGGTGCCGTCTTCAAAGCACGGCGCATCTCGTCGAGCATCGGCGGCGGCGCCAGGTGGACACGCTTGTCGGCGTAGTTGATGTTCGCTTCGAGGTTGTTGTCTGCACTGCCTCGGGCGATCTCGACGCCTTCCGGATGAGCCAGGATGCGACGGAAAACCTCGGCGCCGATTTCAAACGGACTCTTGTCGCGCCACTCGTCGCCCAGCGTCCGCAACACCGAATCGGTTCGCATCATCCCGTTGAGACCGGATAGCAGCCACACCGCAGCCAGTGACGGTGCCGGCAGTTGCGCCCCGACGGTACGGTAGGCCCAGAAGAGTAGAGCATTGGTTGGATCTTTGACTTTGCCGCCCTCCATGGCGCGCTGCTGTGCCGTGGCCAGGAAGGCCGCTGCACCGTCCGCTTGCAACGCCTGCGGAGCAAGGTCGAACAACTCCGCCGGCGGTGCTCCGAATAGGCCCATGGCTTCGGCGAGCCGTGCATAAATCTCCGGCTCGGGCAGCGCCTCTTCGGGACCGGGTACGACCGGCGGCCGCAATTGCACCAGAATCTCGGGGAATCCCTTTGGGAAGTTGGCGATCTCCCACTTTTCGTAGCCCACGGGTGTCGGCAGCACGTAGTGCGCCAGCGCTGCGGTTTCGGTCATCGCCGGATCGATGACGACGAGTAGATCGAGCTTGTCGCATGCTTCACGCCAACGTGCGGTGTCGGAGTAGGAGAGCAGGGGGTTGGAGCCTTCGACGATGACGGCGCGCAAGCGCTCCGGGTGGTCGATCATGATTTCTTCAGGGCACAGGGTCGGTGAAAACATTCCCATGTTTCCAAGGGCGCGAATGGCCGGGATACCCGATGCCAGGGCCCGCTCGGGCTCGCGCACACGTTCCGCTTCAAGCACCGGGGGCGAGAACGTCTCGAAGAAGACATTACCGCCGCGACGGCCGATGTTGCCGGTCAGCGTCAGTAAAACGCGGATCAGATACGAAATGAGCGTCGAGAACGGAGTCTGCTCGACGCCGAGATCGTAGAAGATGGCGGCGCGCTCGGCGCGCGCGAGCTCGGCCGCGGTGTCGGTCAGCGCCTTTAGGTCGATGCCGCAGCGGCGAGCCATTTCGGCGATATCGACTTCGGCCAAGACCTGTCGCAAGGCTTCGAAGTCCGTCGTTTTCTCGTGCAGGAACTTCGCATCGGCGAGCTCACCGCTGACGATCGTCGCCGCCATACCCAACAGCAGATAGGCGTCGGTGCCGGGGCGGACGCGCAAGTGGACATGTGCCAGGCGCGTCGTCTCGGTGTCGCGTGGGTCGGCGACCACCAGGCGTCGCTGCGGATCCTTGGCGAACGCTTGGAAGGTCTCATTGGCGTTGTGCCCGCGATTGCTGATGCGCGGATTGGTTCCGAGCACCAACATGAAATTCGCCTGCTCCATGTCGGCATGCAGCATGACCGCCGGGGAGGCGTTGAACAGCCACTGGTCGACCAGCGAGTGCTGTGTCTTCTCCTGCGCGAAGGCGTTGAACCAGCGCTTCGAGCCGAGGCCGCGCAAGAAACCGATGCCGAACGGTGCGTCCATGTGATTGGCCTGGCCGCCGATGCCTACCAGCCCGATGGCCCGAGCCCCGTGTGCAGCGCGAATCGCCGTCAGTTTCTCGGAAATCTCGGCAATGGCCGTGTCCCAACCGATGCGCTCGAAGCGACCGTCGGCGGTGCGGCGCAGCGGATGTTTCACGCGCTGGTCGTGCTCAACGTAGTGCTGGATACTGAAAGCCTTGTTGCACACGTAGCCGGCGGTGATCGGACTACTCTCGTCGCCGCGGATCGCGGTGATGCGTCCGTCTTTGACGTCGACCCGTAAGCCGCAATTGTGGCTACAGAGCACACAAACGGTCGGCAGGTTCTCCGCGTCGAGCGGCAAGGGGGCGCGCGATACCGAGGGGTCGACGTTTCGCAGCTTCTCCATTGGCGATTGTCCTTTCATCTCATGTCTTGCGTTTCACTGCACTGCGGCGCTTCTTCCGTTGCGCCAACAACCCCGGGCCGGGCTGCGCCAGCATGTCGCGCGCGCCGATCGGTTCACGGCAGTCGGGACAGACGAATTCGGGGGCGATCGTGTGACCGCAGCCGCGGTGCACCAATTCGATCGGTACCCCGTCCTTCCCCGCCATCCAGCGATCGCCCCAACCGACCAGGGCGGCGATTACCGGGTAGAGGTCGACACCCTTGGCGGTCAGCTTGTACTCGAAGCGCGGCGGATTGTCCTGGTACGGCAGGCGCTCGAGAATGCCGTTGTCGACCAGCTTCTGCAGCCGGTCGGCCAGCCGGTGACGAGTGATCTTCAGCGACGCCTGAAACTGCTCGAAGCGCCGCGTCCGCAAAAACGCGTCGCGCAAAATGAGCAAGGTCCAGCGATCGCCCACGACCGACAAGGCGCGGGCGATCGAACAGGTCATGTCGCCGATTTCAGACCAGCGCATACATCAGTTCCAAATTAGAACTTAGTATGCGTTGAAAGCTGGAGCGGCGTCAAGCCAATGCAGAAACGGCACCGCCAGGGGTGTTGCAAAGGGAATTGACTTGATCATCTTTCCAGGCCAGATGCGGATCATGATTGAGATCAATATTCACGAAGCCAAGACCCATCTCTCGCGCTACCTGGCCAAGGTTGCCAAGGGCGAGACGATCATTGTCTGCAACCGCAACGTGCCGATTGCTGAGATTCGTCCTTTGCTTCAACGACGCTCCAAGCAGCGGCCACTCGGTCTGGCGACCGGTGAGTTCGTGGTCACCAAGGGTTGATCATCGTCGGTCCGGACCCATTGATTGCTCAGTACCCTGTTCGGTGCTCCTGGTAGAAACTTTTGACGATGCCTGCCGCAAGCGACAAGTACATCCTCGCCATCGACCTCGGTACCGGCGGCCCGAAGGTCGCCCTGGTTTCGACCAGCGGCGACGTGATCGCCCATGAAATCGAGCGCACCCAGCTCTTTCTGCTGGCCAACGGCGGTGCCGAGCAGGACCCCGACGACTGGTGGGGCGCGATTTCCACGGCGGCCAAACGGCTGCTGGCGCGTGGCATCGTGCCGTCGCAAGACGTCGTCGCCATCAGTTGCACCTCACAGTGGGTCGGGACCGTTGCGGTCGACCGCAGCGGCCGCCACTTGATGAATGCCATTATCTGGATGGACACGCGCGGCGCTCCGTACGCCGCGCAACTCACCGCCGGCCGCGTACGCGTCGCCGGCTATGGTGTCACCAAGCTGCGCAAATGGCTGGCGCTCACCGGCGGCGTCCCATCGCACACCGGCAAGGACTCGATCGGTCACATCCTGTTTCTGAAAAACGAACGAGCCGAGATCTATCGCCAGGCGTTCAAGCTGCTCGAGCCGATGGACTACTTGAACATGCGGCTCACCGGACAGTTTGCGGCATCGTACGACACCATCACGACGCACTGGGTCACGGACAATCGCGACCTGTCGAAGGTTCGCTACGACGACGGGCTGCTTGCCATGTCGGGAATCGATCGCACCAAGCTGCCCGACCTGCGTCCGACCTGCAGCGTGCTTGGCCCAATCACCAAAGCGATTGCCTCCGAGCTCGGCCTGCGCGACGACGTGCAGGTGGTGACCGGAACGCCGGATACCGAATCGGCGGCGGTCGGTTCCGGTGCGGTACGCGACTGCGCGCCGCATCTGTACATTGGGACATCCTCGTGGCTGACCTGTCACGTTCCCTTCAAAAGGGTCGACATCCTCCACAACATGACCTCGTTGCCGTCCGGAGTTCCGGGCAAGTATCTCATTGCCACCGAGCAGGATGTTGCCGGCGCTTGTCTGACGACGTTGCGCGACAACGTCTTCTTTGCTCAGGACGAATTAGCCGAAGGTCCGCCGCCCGCCGACTTCTTCGACCGCCTCAACCAGATGGCCGCGCCCGTCGCGCCTGGCAGCGGCAAGTTGCTGTTCTTTCCGTGGCTCAACGGTGAGCGTACGCCGGTCGAAGATCATCACCTGCGCGGCGGATTTCTGAACCTGTCGCTGACGTCGACACGCGCCCACATGGTACGCGCCGTCTTCGAGGGCGTTGCCTACAACACGCGCTGGATGCTGCAACAGGTCGAGCGCTACACGCGCCGCAAGCTCGACGACATCCATTTCATCGGCGGTGGTGCCGACTCGGCGCTGTGGTGCCAGATCCACGCCGACGTCCTCGACCGGCGTATTCGCAAGGTGCGCCAGCCGCGGCTGGCCAACGCCCGTGGCGCCGCCTTCCTCGCTTGCATTGCCCTCGGCTACCTGAAGATCGATGACATCCCGAAGCGCGTGAAGATCGATGCAACCTACGAGCCGAACCCGGACAACCGCAAGATCTACGACGAGCTGTTTCGTGAGTTCGTCGGCGCCTACCGCAGCAACCGCAAGATGTACGCAAGGCTGAACGCGTGAAGGCGGTTGCGAGCTGGGCTTGAACCTGGACACCTCGGAGTGGTTGTTGCATGCTGTGACATCGACAGGCGAATTAGGCTTTTGTCGGCGTCTTTCGCGCTGTGTCCCCGTCCATGAGCGACTCGCACGACTCTCAAGATTTTGCCGCAACGACGTTTGCACGATTGGCCCGGGCGGCAGGGCAGCCTCTCGACGTGGTCGCCGAGGATGCATCGGTTCGCCGAGTCGTCGGTATCGTCGGGGACCCGGTCGGTGACGAGTGCGTCCTTACGCTCGATCCGTCCGATCCAATCCGCGTCGGCGACCGAGTCACGGTCGTCGGTGGAACGGAGACATGGTCGGTGACTGAACTACGACCACGGTATATCCGCGGTCAGATTGCTTTCTTGGAAGCGACTGCGAAACGAGAAGGAGCTCCGATGCCCAGTACGACCCCAGGTCGAAGCGGCGCCAAGCCGAGTCCCACAGACGTCTTCGTGATTCACGGACGCAACCTGCCCGTGCGCGATTCTCTGTTCGCGTTCTTGTCGGCACTCGGGCTCAACCCGATCGAGTGGGACTCTGCGGTTGTGCTCACGGGCAAACCTTCGCCCTACGTCGGCGAGGTGCTCGACACCGCTTTCGCTCACGCCTGCGCCTTGATCGTTCTGCTGACCGGGGATGATGAAGCGCAGCTGCGCTCGGCGTTTCGTGCCTCCAACGATCCACCTTACGAGAGCGAGCTCACGCCGCAGCCGCGAGCAAATGTCCTGTTCGAGGCGGGTATGGCGTTCGGCCGCAATGCCGACGCGACGATTTTGGTGCAGGTCGGGGACGTCCGCCCGTTCAGCGACATCGGTGGTCGTTACGTCCTTCGCTTCGAGGGAACGCCGCAGGATCGAAACCGCTTGGCGGAACGCTTGCGACTGGCGGGCTGTGCGGTGAACACCTCGGGTACACGTTGGCTTTCCGAGGGGACACATTGGGAGGTAGCGAAATGACCGCAACCGGAACCTCGGATACACCGGACTCGCCCCTTTGGCTCGGTCGCGATCGCTCACAGGCCATCTACGTAACGCGCGATGGCGTCGATGACCGATTTCGCAGAGCGATGGCGGCGGGCAAGCACGTCGTTGTGTTTGGAAACGCGGACACGGGGAAGTCGGCGCTTATGCGCCACCAACTTGCGAATACGCCCTACATCGTCGTTCAGTGCTCGTCACAAATGAAAGTGACCGACGTCTATCGCCTCGTGCTGAGCGAAGCCGACATCGCGCTCGTGGTCAACGAGCGTCGTAAGAAATCCAAGTCGTTGACGGCGACGGTGAATGTGGCGACCGATCGCGAAGCCGACGAGGTCGCCGAGTTGCGCGTCGCACCGCAGATCGATCTGGCCAACGTGCGAGACGTCCTGCGGCTCATCGAACGCCAGACCAAGATCCGCGTCGTGGTGCTGGAAGATTTTCATTACCTCAAGTGGAAGGTGCAACGTACCCTGGCTCACGATCTCAAGGCGGCCTACGAATCGAGCCCGTTGGTATTCGTGGTCGTTGGCGTGTGGAGCGATACCGACCGGCTGAGTCTCCTTTCGGGTGATCTCGTCGGGCGCTCCGTTCTCATCGACGCGGGGCGCTGGACGCCGGTCGCCCTCGATTCCGTGGCGCAAGCCTATGAGCGCACGGTCGGTCGCTCCCTGCCGCCGCCGGTGCGGGAGCGGCTGGTTCTCGATTCCATGGGATGCGTCGGAATTCTCTCCGATGCGACCCAGCGCGCGCTTTCGTTGATGACCGGGCGCGACCTGGGTGGCGATCAGTGCCAGCCCTTTGTCGACGAGGTCATCTCCGACATGTTGGGCGAGCTGAGTGTTTCGTACCGATACTTCATCGATCGATTCTGGACTCGCCGACAGTCCGGCAAGAGCCGAGCTGCGGCGGTTGTGATGCTGCATCTTCTCCACACCAACATTGAGAACCTTCGGGACGGCATCGGCCGCGAAGCGATTCTTGCCTCGGGCCGCGTCGCGCCGAACCTCGAGCCCTTTGTCGACGAAGATCTCATTGACGACGTGTTGGAGCGGATCGAGGCGTTTCAGAGGAAACGCGGTGTCCACCCGCCCATCCTGTCCTACGACCGCCGGCGGCAGTTGTTGCGAATCGTCGACAATCGCTTCCTCTTGTTTCTCAAGCACGCCGGCGTCGATGCGGAGATGAAAAAGCTCGACGGCACGATCAAAGCCTGGGTCGCAGAGGACGAGCAAGCAAGGCTCGCACAACTGCAGCAAGAGAAGGCGGAGGCGTCGGCACGGCGGCGCCAGAATCGTCAGGCGCAAGCCGCCAAACGCAGGCAAGACGCGGACCAAGCCTTGGTGGCGCAAGCCGCCACGATCGTCCGTAGTGCCGGTGAGGGGCCACGCGTCGGCGACGATTCCACACCGCGAAGCCGCGCCAACCGCAAGGCCCGACCCAAGAAGGGTGCGCCTCGTCGCTGAGGAATCGAACCCGATTGCCGACGGTTGCGTGTCGGCGGCCGAGCCCATTCGACCGGCATGGCGCCGATCTTCAGCGCATGTAGCCAAGCGCCCGCAAGCGCTCCCGCTGCTCTTCGCCGATTTGCACTGGGCGGGCCGCACGCGACGGGTCCGCGGCCGCATGTCGCCAGCCATCGAGCGTCTGGCTCAGCGACAGTTCTTGCGTCGAGTTGCGGTGAATGAGATTGGTTTGCTCGCCGGGATCCTTTTGCACGTCGTACAACTCTTCGTCGCCGCCCGCTTGCAGCGCGCGGATGAGCTTGTGCGTCTGCGTACGCACGGCTGCGAGCTTGCGCGGTGCATCGGCGAGCTCCATGTCGCCGAACGCCAGTAGCGCCGGCAGCGGTGTCGGCGCTACGGCATGGATCCACGGTGTGAGATCGTGCCCGGCCTGTGCTGCGTCAAGGGCCGCGGCACCAAAGCTGGCGGGCCGGGGAATCCCCGCCAAAGAAAGGATCGTCGGAGCCACGTCCGTAAGCCGAACCTGCGAATCGACGACCGTACCGGCACGAATCTTGGCCGGATAGCGCATGATCAGGGGAACCAGCAGCGACTCGTCGTAGAGCGTTTTCGCATGCCCCTTGTTGCCGTGCTCGAAGAACTCATCACCGTGATCGGCAGTAACGACGACGATCGTCTGATCGAAAACGCCGAGCTCCTGTAGTTTCGATAAAACCTTGCCGACATGCAGGTCGGTAAAACGAATCTCTCCGTCGTACAGCGCTACGATGTGATCGAGGTCGCGCCGATCCATGGTACGCGCAACGCGTGGGTTGTCGATGAAGTTCTTGCCGTCGATGGTTCCGTGATACTGCGGATCGAATAGTTGATCGTACGGCGGCGGCGGTACGTAGTCGTAGTGGACGTCCCACATGTGCAAGAAAATGAAGAACGGGCGCCGGCGCTTGCCCGAATCCCAGCGGTGCAACCAGCGCGTCACCAGATTCACCAAGCCGGGTGAGGTGACGCTGCGATGCGAGGCGTCGTAGTTGATCTTCGCCACGCTGTAGTCGTCGTAGAGATCGAAGCCTTTGTTGAAGCCGTTGATCGCATCGAGATACGGCCCGGAGACGAAGCCGGCGGTTTCGTATCCGCCGCGCCAGAGCACTTCGGCCAGAAAGGTCGTGCGGCGCCCGTCGATCTGCAGCCCATCGGCGACGACCCCGTGTTCTTCGGGCGTCAAGGAGGTCAGCAAGCTCAGGTGCGCCGGCAGGGTCCACGAGGTCGGTGAGACAACGGTTCGAAAGAGCCCGCCCTGGCGCGCCAATTGATCGAGGACCGGTGTGGTTTCACGCTCGTAGCCGTAGCTGCGGACATGGTCGGCGCGCAGCGAATCGATGGAGATGAGCAGAATGTTCGGTGCGCCGGCGGCGGCCGCAGGCTGTTCAACCGACCGGTGCAGCAGCGCCGCCGTGACGCCGATCGCTGCCGTCAGCACGATGCTGCAAATGGCAGCCACACGGATGCATCGGCGTACGAGGTCGCGCTTGCCGGTGACGAGTAGGACGCCGAACGTCAGCAGAACCGCCAGCCCGGCAGTAAAGACGATCGCTTCCTTGCTGCCGCGTTGCAGCAACTGGTCGATACGGACGTACATCGTGGGTAGCCAGAAGATCATCGCACTGGCAATCGGAAAGGTACGATCCCAGCCGCGCCACGTTGGCTGTCGGCGATGCACGGCCGCGGCCATCGGGGCCAGAGCCAGGGCGACAACACAATAGATCACCAGCAAGGTGAGGCTGGTGAGCGTGATGAACGTGAGCAGACCGGCGAGGTGATCGAGCGCAAATGGAACATGGAGCTTGCGCGGCAAATGGGCATCGATGTCGATGTCCCAGCCCTCAAGAAAATGCCGCGTGCGCCACAAGACGGCGAGCTCACTGACCCGCCCGATTCCGATCCCCGCGGCCAGGTGCCACACTTCTACGACGGCGACGGGCAAGGCGGAGGCGACGGCGGCGAGGATGAGCGTGAGGACCGGGGATGATGAGGTTGGCTGCCGAGGCGCCGGGGTAGTCATCGTGTCGTTGCGCGGTTCGTCGAGTCTTCCGTGCTCGTTCGCAAGCAGCCGTATCAGTGCCGACTCCAAGAAGAAAGCACTTGTTCGGCTTCTCGCTTCGGTAAGTCGCCCGCGCTAAGGAGAGCGCAATGAAGCCAGTGCCTATGCCACAGCACTCTGCGGTCGTCGTCGGCGATGACGATCTGATCGAATACGCCGAGTTTGCCGGCCGTTTGACTGATGCCTCGAGCGTCGTCATCAAGCCACACTTCCGCGAACAACTGTCGGTCGAGAACAAGGCGGATGGCGGCAACTACGACCCCGTGACCGTCGCCGATCAGGCCGCCGAGACCGCCATTCGCGACCTCATCAAACAAACCTACCCCGAGCACGGCATCTACGGGGAAGAACACGGCTTCGAGGCCGGACGCTGCGGTTTGACATGGGTGATCGATCCGATCGACGGGACGCGCGCCTTCATCACCGGCGTTCCGTTGTGGGGAACATTGGTGGCGTTGCACGACGGCGAGAAGCCGATCCTGGGTGTGATGGATCAGCCGTTCACCGGCGAGCGTTTCGTCGGCAGCCGCCTTGGTGCGGAGTTGCGGATCGCCGGTCGGCGGACAGCGCTGCGGACGCGGCCCTGTGCCGCACTTTCCGAGGCGCGCCTGCAGTCGACGCATCCGGCGATGTTCAGCGACGACGAGCGTTCCGCCTTCGAGGCGGTCACGCAGCGCGTCCGCCTGACGCGCTTCAGCGGCGACTGTTACGCCTACTGCATGGTCGCTCTGGGATGCATCGATCTCGTCGTCGAATCGGGCTTGCTGCCATACGACGTTCAGGCCCTGATTCCGATCATCGAAGCGTCCGGCGGCGTGATGACCGATTGGAAAGGCGGCTACGCCGGCAACGGCGGTCAGGTGATTGCGTGCGGTGACCGCCGCGTCCACGAGCAGGCGTTGCGGTTGCTGGAAGGCGCTGCCAGGACGGGTCGTTAGGTTGTTATGTTGTTCGGCTCGCTTCGAAGCCCGATGGATCAATCTCCCAAACCCAACAACTCGTCACTTGACCTCATTTTCCAATGCTTCCCCGCGAGCCCAGCGCTCTAGATTTTGCAGGAAGAGCTCGCTGATGCGCTCCGCATTGCCCGACGAGCCGTCGCAGTCGTGCGGCGAGACGATGACGTTCGGTAGATCCCAAAGCGGCGAATCCTGCGGCAGCGGCTCGGTGACGAACACGTCAAGGTAGGCGCCGGCGAGGCGCTTGTCTTGCAGCGCGGCCGTCAACGCCGCTTCGTCGACGACGGCGCCACGCGCTACGTTGATGACGTGGGCTGACGGACGCAGTCTCGCCAGGGCCTTGCTGTCGATGAGATGGCGCGTCTCGTCGGTCAGCGGACAGGCGAGCACCAGCCAATCGGCTTGCGGCAGCAGCTTGTTCAACCGGCCGGGTGCATGCATCTCGTCGACGTGATCGCCCGCTTGCCGCGGGCTGCGGCGAATGCCGACGACACGTAGTCCCAGCACCTGCGCCAGTCGGGCGATCTGGTTGCCGATCGCGCCCACACCGACGAGAACCATCGTCTGCCCGCGCAGGTCGGGACGGCCGCTACGCAGCGGCTGCCAGCGGTGTTGGCGTTGCGCTTCGGCCCAACGTGGAAAGCCGCGTGCCAACGCCAGCAAGCCGGCGATCGCGGTTTGCGCAATCGGCTCGGCGGTGGCGCCGGACGAAGTCGTCAGTCGGACCCCTTGCGCCAGCAACTGGCCGAACACCGGATGGTCGATGCCGGCGTTGGGCAGATGCAACCAGCGCAAGTTGCGAGCCCGCAAACAGCTGCCGAGGAAACGCCGTGTAAAGACGGGGTCGGCTTCCCAAACGCCCGTAAAAACCGCGAGCTCGATGGCCGCCAGCGTCGTGTCGTCGAAACGCTGTTCCTCTGCCTCGGGAAGGGTGAGTGGATCGAAGTGGATCGAGCACCGGCGGTACACCTCGTGTAAGCGTTCGCCATAGCCGTCGAGGAGCTCGCGGTTGGTCAGCAAGAATGGCATCGACGAACCCGGATTCCTAGCGAGGCAGGGCCTCGGACCGTAAGTGCGACGGGCGCTCGCCTTCGGCTCGCTCCGGGCTGCCTTCGCAACCTTGACTCGTGCGCAACATGTCCTGCCCTTCAAGAAGCCTAGTGCCGCTGCCTCACGACATTCTGCGCCAGGACCGGGTCGTCGGTGATGAAGCCGCTGACATGATTGTCGAGCAGGGTGTTCATCGAGTTGATGTCGTCGACGGTCCAGACGATCACTTGTAACCCGGCGTCGAGTGCGGCGCGCAAATTCGCCGGCGGCAGTACGAGGAAGGGAAAGGCACCACCCGGCTGAATGGCATCGGCACGGATGTCGACCGCTTTGGCGACGTCGGCGGGTTTCAGCCCGTTGACCAGAAAGGCCGTGTAGATGTCGGGCGCCTGTGTCTTGACCACGGTCAGCGCGTCGGCGTCGAACGACTGCACGAGGGTCCGCCGCTCGACTCCGAGGCGGCGCAAGGTCGTGACCATTGCCGCAGCGATGTCGGCGGGGCCATGCCCAGGGGTTCGACACATCGTGCCGAAAATCTTCAACTCGACGTTGACCAGGACGTTCGTCGGCTGCAGCTGGAAGACTTCGTCGAGCGTCGGCGGCACCTGGTCTGTCGGCTGCCCGTGCCCATCGAGTAGCCGGCAGTGGCGGATCTCGTCGAAGGTCAAAGCGCTGACGCATCCATGGCACTCGGTCGTTCGATCGACGGTGTCGTCGTGCATCAGGACCAGCTGCCCGTCCACGGTCAGCTCGCTGTCCATCTCCAAACCATCGGTGTGTTGCTCGATGGCGGCGCGAAAGGCGGCGAGAGAATTCTCGGGATAGGGATCGCCCGCCCGCGTTGGTCCCTGGCCGCGGTGGGCGAAGACCGCGGCTGGCGCCAGTTGCACCAATCGATCGTGGACCACGGAGTTGGCCGCGACCGTTGACGCGGCGGTCGGATCGCCATCATTGCCGCAAGCGGCTGCGCCGCATACGACGGCCGCCAAGAGCCAGTTTCGAGCACCTACGGATTTCATTCTCGATCGAAATTCTGGCGTTGGTCGTTGTGCGACAGAACCTAACCCTTTGGTCCCCTTCCCGACACGGAAAGGGGCGTGAAGATGCTGATTTGGGGCCTGGTCCGTCCCCTCGCCGCGTCGGAGAGGGGACAAAGGGGAGAGGTCATCGAGAGCGCATTTGGTTGATTTGCAGTCAAACTGAGACATCACCCCTTAGTCGCTCTTTGCAACAGCTGTCAAATTGCTTTCGCAGTGTCGCGCCGATGCCTCATACGCGGACGTTGCGAATGCGCCGGCTGGTGAACACCAGGATCAGCACCACGCTCATGATGGCCGCGTTCAGGATGTACGGCCCGGTGTGCTTGTAGCCGTAGAGCGTCGTCCCCAGCATGGGCCCGAATACGTTGCCGATCACCGAGATGCCACCGAGTAGTCCCGCCACCGACCCTTGCTCGTTCGGCTCCACCGACAGCGAGGCTGCTGCCGCCGAGCCCGGGCGAACCAACCCCAAACCGAGTCCGAGATTGAGCAGGGCCACGAGATAAATCGGCAGCGAGCTGCCGAACACGAACAGCAGGAAGGCCACGACCATCAGCGCGACGCCGACACGCATCAAGTACCGAGCGGCGGGCCGGAAGCGTTGCACGACGACCAATTGTGCAAACAACCCCGACACGGCCAGAACGACGAAGCCGATGCCGGAGTATTGCACCGTCTGATGCGCGTCGAGCGACAAGGTATCCTGCAGGAAGAAGGCGAGGGTGATCACGGTCGTGGCGCGGACCGCTTGCAGCGCCGTCGTGACCAGGAGGAAGGGCAGCACCCGGCGATCGTTCGGGCGCATGCGCGGTGGACGTTCATGGGCCTGGGCGATCGGCACACCTTCCTCGGGTAGGTAATTCCAGATCGTCAGAGCGCTGACCACGGCGAGTGCCGCCGACAGGTAGATCGGGGCCAGCAGCCCGACGGTGGCCAGCGCCGCTCCGACGCCCGGGCCGATGGTTTCGCCCAGTCCCATCGCCGCGCTGACCAGGGCAACCCCGGCTGTGCGGTCGTGACGGGTCGTGCGGTCGGCAATGTAGGCCTGAGAGGCGGGTCCGGTTCCGGAACCGATCAACGCGAAGATGCAGCGCGAAGCGATCAGCATCGGATAGATCAGTGCCGCCGGAAGCCAGCCGGCAATGCCGATCTTGATGACCGTTGCCAGCGAGGCCATCGATGTCGCGTAGCCGAGCAAGCCGATCAGGATAATCTTACGCCGGCCCGATACGTCGCTGCGCCGGCCCCACATCGGGCTGATGAAAACCCACAGCGACGCCGAGGTGGCGAAGATCGTCGATACCTGAAACGGCGTGATGCCGATCTGCCGCGCCGCCGGCGGCAGAATCGAAAATAACATCGACTGCCCCATGCCGATGCACACCAGGCAGACGAAGAGCAGGGCGAAGGCGCGGCGCTGCGAACCGGACATTGTGGCGCCGAGCCTAGTGGACCGAGAAACGCTTCACCGCAGAGCCGCAGAAAGACGGATGTCAGCTCTTGTTGCCGGTCGGAATATCCTTGAACGCCATGCCCTTGTCGGCGCGAATTTCCGGCGGCAAGCCGAGCACACGCTCGGCGATGATGTTGCGCAGGATCTCGTCGGTGCCGCCGGCCAGACGCAAGCCGGGAGATCCGAGGTATGCCGCCTGCCAAGCCCCTTCTTCAAGCGCCGCGTCGCGGTCGGCGATGGCTCCGGCTGCGCCTTGCAGGTCGATGGCAAAGGCCGACATTTCCTGGCGCAGCGGTGCTCCGACCAGCTTGCCGATCGAGCTTTCCGGGCCCGGAGTCTGCCCGCGCGACAGCGCCGTCTGCGTGCGGTAGGTGGTGTACTGGAGGCCTTTGAGGCGAATGTAGAAACGCGCCAGGTGCTGGCGCACGCCGGCGTCTTCGATCGCCGGACGGCCGTTCCACTCGATCCGCCGAGCGATCTGAAGGAGGTTGCCGAAATCCGGTCCGCCGGCGCCACCACCGATCGAATGGCGTTCGTTCATCAACGTGGTCAGGGCTCCGCGCCAACCGTCATTCACGGCACCGACGCGGTTGCGGTCGGCGACGCGAACATCACTGAAGAAGACTTCATTGAAGCTCGACATGCCATTGATCTGCTTGATCGGCCGGATCTCGATGCCCGGCGACTGCATGTCGACGATGAAATACGTGATGCCTTTGTGCTTCTCCGCGGTCGCATCGGTGCGGGTGACGATCATTCCCCATTTGCAGTACTGAGCACCGGTGGTCCAGATCTTTTGACCGTTGAGGGTCCACTCGTCGCCGTCGCGTACCGCCGTTGTGCGCAGGCCCGCAAGATCGGAGCCTGCGGCGGGCTCGCTGAACAGCTGACACCAGATCTCCGCACCGCGCAACATCGGATTGAGGTAGCGTTGTTTCTGCTCGTCGCTGCCGTGCACCATGATCGTCGGTCCAAGCATGCCCTGGCCGATCCCGAAAATGTTGGGTGGCGTCTTGTACTTCGCTTCTTCCTGGTTCCAGATGACGTTCTGAATCGCCGTCGCCCCGCGTCCGCCGTATTCCTTCGGCCAGGTAATGCACGCCCATCCGGCGTCGGCCTTCTTGGCCTGCCAGGCTTGCGCCTTCTTGATCGCGTCCGGATCGGCACGGCTTTCGAGCCCGGCCGCACGTTCGCCCGGTTGCAGGCGTTCGGCGTTGGCGTCGAGCCAGGCATGCGCTTGGGCGCGGAACGTTTCTTCCTCGGGAGTGTCGTTGAAATCCATCACAGCCTCCAATTGGTTCGCTCGTCGTCCTACGCCCGACGCCCGACGTCGTTTCCCGCCTGTAGTCGTTCGATCAGCCGATCGCGCCAGATATTGGGATTGCCGAGAATCGCGCTCATCCACTTGGCGCGCCGGTAGAAAAGATGGCAATCGTATTCCCAGGTGAAACCGACGCCGCCGTGCAGCTGAACGATTTCCTTGCCGGCGAGCTCGAAGGCGTCGCTGGCACTGACGCGTGCGCCGCAGGCAGAAACACCCAGCTCCGGAGCGTTGTTGGCCAGCGCCCAGGCACCGTAGTAGCTGTTCGACCGCGCCAACTCGATCTCGACGTAGAGGTCCGCCAAGCGATGCTTGATCGCCTGGAACGAAGCCACCGGGCGGCCGAACGCATAGCGTCCGAGCGTAAACTCGCGCGTGATTTCGAACGCTCGAGTGGCGCCACCGAGCTGTTCGAAGGCGTACAGGACTGCCGCGCGGTCGATCAGCTGGCGAATGGTCTCGGCGCCGCACGGCGCGTCGCCCAGCCACTGCGCCGCGGCGCCATCGAAGTCGATTGCCGCCAGGGAGCGGCTTGGATCGATCGATCGGATTTTCCGTCGCGCCACTCCGTTGGCGGCGAGGTCGACCAAGGCTAGGCCGACGTTCTTGCCGCTCTTGGCGGACACGACCGCGAAGTGGGCGACGTCGCCGTCGGGCACCGGAAGCTTGTTGCCCGTCAGAGCCTTCTGGCTCAGCGTCGTTGCCGGAGTCGCCGACTCCCCGGCTTGCTCGGCTTGCGCAAACGTCCCGATGAGCTCGCCGCTCGCAAGTCTCGGCAGATACGCCTGCTTCTGTTTCTCCGTGCCGGCCAGCAACAGCGCTTCGGTGGCCAAATAGACGCTCGACGAAAACGGGATCGGGGTGAGCGCATAGCCGATCTCCTCGGCGAGCGCTGCCATTTCGAGGTGCCCGAAGCCGGCGCCGCCGTGCTCTTCGGGAATCGACGTGCCTTGCCAGCCGAGCTCGGCGGTCGATTTCCACAACGTATCGGAATACGAGGCGTCCGATTCGAGCACCGCGCGACAGAGCGTCAGCGGTGCATGTTCGCTGAGAAACTCGCGAGCCGTTTTGCGCAACAGTTTCTGATCATCGGAGAAATCGAAGTTCATAAGCCTTCCTTTGCAATTGGCCCCCGTGCGCGCTGCGCGCTCCGATGGGCTCGGTACCGCCGGCAAAGCCGGCCGGCACTTCCTTGCATGCTTCTGCCATTGCGTTGATCCAATTTTGCTAGCGGATCGACTTAAGAACGGGGGCAGGCTTGAGTCAATCGACGTGAGGTCCCCACCCTGACCCTTTCCGTGGCCGGAGTTACGCTAGGATGCCGCCTGGGCATTTCCCTCCCTCGCAGCACGACCTGCTGCGGGGAGGTTAGGAGGGGGTCCGGTACACGCGGCCTTTCCAGGCGCTGCGCACGCCGCGGTAGTAGCGCAACGCCGACGACACGGTCATGCCGGTGTAGAGGAAGGCCGACAGCGGAAGCGCAAAGGCCCAGGCGTTGCCGCAGCCGAGGTAGTTGACCATCGGCCGGTAGGTGAAGGTCATGGCCAGGTAGGCCACGGAGCCGAGGAACCAGATCAGTCTGTGTCCCCAGATGATCGCGGTGATCGGCACGAAGAAGACGAAGGCGAGGCCGGCCACACAACCGAACAGCGCCAGCGGGTTGTAGTCGAGCTGCGTGTAGGCGCTGCGCGCCACCATGTCCCAGATCGCTGCCAGGGTCGGATAGCCGCGTGTCGAGGTCACTCCCAAATGATAGCCGAGCCACAGCCGTGCGCCGATGTTCTTGCAGGCCCGGCCCAGCGAAACGTCGTCGATGACGGCGTCGCGAATGACGGCCATGCCGCCGATGCGGTCCATGACCGAGCGGCGAATCAACATGCAGCCGCCGGCAGCGCCGGCTTGCGGCGAGCGGTCGTCGCCGATCGGCACGAAGGGGTAGAGGCCGGCAAAGAAGTAGGTGAACGCCGGAATCAGCAACTTCTCGAATGCGGTGACGCACCGCAGGCGCGCCATAATGGAGACGAAGTCGCGCTGTTGCACCTCGGCGGCGGTCAGCAAACGCTCGAGCACATCGCTGTCGTGCCGGATGTCGGCGTCGGTGAACCAGACCCAATCGGCCCCGAGGGCAACGGCCTGTTCAAAGCCCTGTTGCTGCGCCCATACCTTTCCCGTCCATCCGGCCGGAAGGTCGGGAGAGGAAATGACCACCAGGCGTTCCGCGGCACCGGCTTCCGCAGCCAGCCGGCGCGCGACGTCGCCGGTACCGTCGCTGGAATGGTCGTCGACCAGCACGATGTACAGGTCGTTGTACGATTGCTTCAACAGAAACGGCAACGTGCTCGGCAGCTCGTCGGCTTCGTTGCGCGCCGGAACGACTGCCACGACGCGCCCGCGACAACGTTGCGCGTCGCCTGCCGGCAGCATTGGCGCGATGCGCCAGCGCCGGCCGAACAGCGCATATCCGCCCCAGATGGCGACGAGCAACAGCAGCGACCACATGTGCGAGCCGGGCTTGTTGCAGATCGTCGAAAAAAAAGAAAGGCGGCGGACAGTAGAGTTGGGGGTCGAATCTTCCCATCGGTCGCATTCGGCACCTCGCTTCGTCGGCTTTGCACATGAGATCGTGGGGACGGTTTGCGTATCGCCATACTTTCCTCCCCCCCGTGGCATCATTCGGGCTTTGCCCGCCAGTTCGGTCTGTGCGGGCTTGGCGCCT
>JACQEN010000055.1 GCA_016200585.1 Deltaproteobacteria bacterium | reverse complement strand
TCGACGTCGAGCTTCGGGGCTACAAGCTCAAGGGCCGCTTTGCGCTAGTCCGTACAAAGAGTGACGACGGAAAGGGTTGGCTCCTGTTGAGTAAGGGAAGGCCAAGCGGCGTTCCCGAGATTGTCGTTGCACAGCCTTGGTCGGTTCTGTCGGGCCTGACTGTGAATGAGCTGCGCGACGGCGTTACCCGAACCGATGAGTTGATTCGTTCGGCGTTGGCAGCAGGGGCGGTCGAACGGACGCTCGACATCAGGCGCTTGCGGCCGATGCACGCCCAAGCTGCAAAGCAGCCTTTTTCCAAGCCAGGATGGACCTACGAGCTGAAGTACGACGGCGTGCGTGTGCTGGCCGGACGCGCCGCCGACGGGCGAATCCGTCTCATGTATCGCAGCGGAAGGGAAGCAACCGCCAGCTTCCCGCAGATAGCCCGGGCCGTCAGCCGCCTGCCGGCGAGCGAATTCGTCATCGACGGAGAGATCGTCAGCTTCGACGAACGCGGCGCGAGCTCGTTTGAGGTGTTGCAGCAGCGTCTTGGCCTGAGCGATGTCGCTGCCATCGGGCGGGCTGAAGTCGAGGTGCCCGTTACCCTCTGTGCGTTCGATCTGTTGAGTGTCGGCGGTTTCGATCTGCGGCCGCTGCAGTTGTCGGCGCGGCAGGAGATGCTGCGGCACCTGCTTCCCGCCAGCGGGTTCATCCAACCCAGCCAGGTGTTCGCTGACGACGGGGTTGCGCTGTTCGAATCGGTAAACGAGCTTGGGCTCGAAGGGATCGTTGCCAAGCGTAGCGCTTCGACCTACCGCTGTGGCGAACGTTCCGCCGACTGGGTGAAGATCAAGGCTCTGCGCACCGCTGACCTGGCGATCGTCGGCTACACGCTAGGGCAGGGGAGTCGAAGCAACCTGGGTGCCCTGATGCTTGCCTGGCGCGACGGCGAGAAGCTGGTCTATGCGGGAAACGTCGGCAGCGGATTCGATTCGCAGCGGCTTGAAGGCCTGCAGCGCCGGTTGAAGTCATCGCAGCGTTCGCTTCCGGCATTTGCGGGGAACCCGCCCGGTGCGAAGCGACGCCTGGTGTTCGTCGAGCCGCAACTTGTGGCGGAGATCCGTTTCAACGAGATAACCGGGGCCGGGCTCCTGCGGCAGCCGGTGTTTGTTCGCATGCGGTCCGACAAATCTTTGGGTGAATGCGACGCGCGGCCGAATCCACGCGCCGCCGAGAAGCGATCCCTTCCCCTAGCGCCAGCCCTGACAGAGCCAGAGCCGCAGTTGCGCCTGACAAACACCGACAAGGTCTTCTGGCCCCAGGATGGGTACACGAAAGGCGACTTGTTGAAGTACTACGAGGACGTGTGGCCGTGGATCGCGCCGTATCTGCGCGACCGGCCGGTGGTGTTGACGCGCTTTCCTGACGGCATCGAGGGTAAGAGTTTTTTTCAGAAAAACGCACCCGCATTCACTCCCGGCTGGGTGGAGACCTGTCACATCGGCGACACGGATTTCTTCATTTGCAATGACCTGCGAACGCTTCTCTACGTCGTTAACTCCGGCTGTATACCCCTGCATGTTTGGAGCTCACGAATGGGCACGCTGCACACGCCGGATTGGTCGATCCTCGATCTCGACCCGAAGGGTGCGGCGTTTACCGATGTGGTGCGGGTTGCGCGGCAGGCGCACAAGCTGCTGGATGAATTGGGCGTAGCGCATTTCCTGAAGACGTCCGGTCAGGACGGCTTGCATATTCTCATCCCAATCGGCACAGCCCTCACACATGACGAGGCGCGTGCTTTTGCCGAGGTCCTGGCACGCGTCATCGTATTGCAGTTGCCGGAAATTGCGACGGTGACCCGCGCGGTCGGTTCACGCGGCGGCAAGGTCTACGTCGACTTCCTGCAGAATGGGGAGGGCAAGACGATAGCGGCCCCGTTGTCGGCGCGGCCACGGCCGGGCGCGCCGGTATCGATGCCGCTCGACTGGCGCGACCTGACATCGCGGCTCGATCCAAAGAGCTTCACCATTAGGAACGCTGCAGCGCGCCTACGCCGTTCAGGTGATCCCATGGTGGACGTCCTGAAGGCGGCCGCCGATGTGCGCAGCGCCCTGATAGCGCTGGCGGCGCGGCTCGATGAATAGACGATCAAATCGCGCTTCGCCTCTTCCTTTCTGATGAAATGGTGAGTACAGTTCGCGGCAATAACAAATCCGCGGTCGCTGTAATCAACTGCATTCACGAGTCCATGAAGACTTGGGAGCCCGGCTCGGTGAGTGTGGCTACCTTCAGGGGGCGACCCGGAAAGCGGCAGCAAGAACGAAACAAGAAGGAGAGCATCGCATGTCGACCGGGGGTCGACACCCTTTGGGTGGCTTCGGCGCAGCTGGTGCCAGGACCGATACGATGGTTGATGGTAGAGTTCCCTTAAGAACGCAGGGAAGCAATGGAGCGGAGCAGGGCGGTGGCAGCGCCGCGTCACGCAAAAAACGACGGCGCCAACGCGGTCAGCGCAACAAACACCGCACGCCTGGGAGTCCTTCCCTGCACGGTGATAGTGCCAATCGCGAACGTGTGTACCAAGACGTCGAAGGCTTGTTACGGCAGATTCGTGAGCTTGCCGAGGAAAACGCTGCGTACACGCAGGAGCAGCTCGACGACTTCACGCAGTCGGTTGTAACTCTCTTCAAGGCCCTCGAGAGCGAGGGGCAGATGATCTCCGATCGGTTATTCGCGGACTACCAACGGGTGCGGGACAAACTTAACATGGCGCTGCGCGACCGAGCCCCCAGCCCACAAGAGCGGCGCGCCTAGTCGCCCGACGCTCCGAGATCGATCGCGGTTATAAGGCTGCCGCGGTTCTCCTCAACGGCGCGGCAGACACGCAAAGTCAGATCACTCAGCGTCCACGGTCGACTGGCGAGAAACTGCGCTGCTTCTTCGGAGAAGTCGGGGACATCCTTACCCGCGGTAGCGGCGAAGCGGCGCGCAAAGTGCATTGCCAATGCGAGAATCTCATCCCGACCCGACGGTACGGGGCTCACTTGAACCAATGGCGGGCCGCCTGCGCCCGCCGAACGCAAAGGTGGCAGGCCGATAGCCCGCAGAATTGATCGCTCCGAATGGTCGCGCTGCTTCATCTGTACGCTGGCTCCCTGCTGCGGTCCATTTCGCCCCCCGACGTTTCGTCCGTTGCCATCCGTTCCACACGGCCCGCCCATCCTCACATGAGCAGGCGACATGCCAGACGCCAATGCTCCTTCGGAGCGGACCAAGGCGCGAAAAGACGCTTGAGCCCGCGTGAATTCGGCGTCCTTTTCTTGGCACAGCGACGAGGTTGTCGCGCTACGTGGAAGACAGAGGTAGGACCGCTGGTCTCTAACCCTTATGCGCTATGCCATGCTTCTCGAGTCGATAGCGCAGGGCGCCACGACCGATCCCGAGAATACGCGCTGCCCGAGTCAGATTATTTCCAGAACGCTCCAGGGCTTGTGTCAACATCGTGCGCTCAACCTGGCCGAGCTCGAGCTCGCCGTTGAGAATCGGACCGGGTTCGGTCGTTCGCGCCGGCTGATACTGCGGGAAATCGGCGGCCGCGATCAGATTTCCTCGGCTGATGATGACCGCCCGTTCGATTGCATTTGCCAGTTCGCGAACGTTGCCTTCCCACGCTGCGCCGACGAGAAAGTCGACTGCTTCTTGCGAAAAGCCGGGCAGCTCTTTGCCGGTTTCGCGTGCCAAACGATCGAGGATCAGCTGTGCGAGCGGCAGAATGTCTTCGCGCCGCTCGCGCAGGGCCGGGATGTGAATCGGAAAGACGTTCAGCCGAAAGAAGAGATCTTCGCGAAACTGACGGTCACGCGCCCGTTGGCGCAAATCCACATTGGTTGCGGCAATCAAGCGGGCGTTGACGCGAACGGTGCGCGTACCGCCGACCGGAATCATCTCCCGCGTCTCGATGACCCGCAGCAGCTTGGCTTGCACTGCAAACGGCATGTCACCGATTTCATCGAGCAACAGAGTTCCGTTCGCCGCTTGCTCCAAGAGGCCGGCCTTGCGTTGCTGGGCTCCCGAGAATGCGCCTTTTTCGTAGCCAAAAAGCTCACTTTCCATCAGCGTCTCTGGAATTGCCGCGGCGTTGATTGCGAAGAACGGGCCGTTGCGGCGTGAGCTACCGTAGTGAATGGCGCGCGACAGCACCTCCTTACCGACCCCGCTCTCACCGGTGATCAGGACCGTGACGTCGCGCCGCGCGGCTTCTTCCGCCAAGCGCAAGACATCCTGCATCGCCTTCGAGCGCGCGACAATATGAGAAAAGTCGTAGTGCGATCCAACCGCTTCCCGCAGGCGGCGATTCTCGGCAACCAAGGAGTTGAGCTCAACGGCTTTCTCGACTTGCGCCAGGAGAACCTCACTGCGCACCGGCTTGGTAAGGAAATCGAGGGCTCCGGCTTTCATCGCTTCCACAGCTCGCTCGATCGAGCCGTGAGCCGTGACCACAATGGCCTGAAAATGCGGGTTTAGCTCGCGCAGGTTGCGGATCAGAGTGATACCGTCCATCTCCGGCATCGCCAGGTCGATCAATCCAACGTCAATCGTTTCCTCTTGGTAGAGCCGCAGGGCCTCGGGACCAGACGCTGCGGCACGTACCGTATAATCGGCACGCTTCAGGGTGATCTCGAAGATGCGTCGATTGTCCGGATTATCGTCGACAACCAAGATGCACGCCTTCGCCATTGGGATCGATGATAGTACCAAATGCGAGTTCGTGCTCAATCGCAAAGTTGCGCTTCCACACCGGCAGCCGGTATGGTCACGACGTGGCAGCGGTTCGGCAGTCCTGTACGCGGCTTGGGGTTGGCGCCTTGATCTCTTCGTTCGCCTCGCTCGTCGTGCTGCTTTTCTTGTTCGAAACCCGGTCGGTCGTGGCATGGTTCGTCGCCTCCGCCGCGCTCGCCGTCCTCGCCTTTGGCGCTGCCGCGATCGCCGCGCTGGTCGAACAAAATCGCGATAGGGCCTAGGCTGACCGGATGCAGGCCGTCGTACAACGCCTCTTTGCCAGCATTGGCATCTTGATCGGCGTCACGTTTCTCACGTTTCTCTTGTCCTTCGTCGTTCCCAGCGACCCGGCGAGAACCGTCGCAGGACCCAAGGCCGATGCGGAAACGCTGGCCAGTGTGCGTCGCGAGCTAGGACTCGATCGCCCCCTCCTGGAGCAATACGGCAAGTACATGACTCGCCTCCTGCGCGCCGACTTCGGACGTTCGTATCTGACACGGCAGAGCGTCTTTGCAGCAATCGTCGATCGGCTGCCGGCCACCGCGTACCTGGCACTAACCAGTCTGACCGTCGCGGCTGGGGTGGGCATTTCACTCGGCTGTGCTTCAGCCGCCATCCAAGGCTCGATCTTCGAGCGCCTCTTGCTGAGCTCGACGCTGGTCGGCTTATCCCTACCGGCCTTTTGGGTTGGTCTCATGCTGCTCTACGTTTTTGCGTACCGCTTGCGCCTGCTCCCCCTCGGCGGCTACGGCGGCGTCAACGTCATCCTGCCTGCGATTGCCCTGGCCTTGGGTAACGCGGCGTACTACGCGCGCTTGGTTCACACCAATGTCCGCGAAGTCTTGCAGCTCGATTACATCCGCACCGCCCGGGCCAAGGGGGTTGCGCCCATGGCGCTCTACACCCGCCACGCCTTGCGCAATGCGCTGCTTCCCGTGGTTACGCTTCTCGGCTTGGATCTCGCGGGGCTGATGAGCGGGGTGGTGTTGACGGAGACGGTTTTCAATTGGCCTGGCCTCGGACGACTGGCGGTAGAAGCCGTCTTCAATCAGGACATTCCGATGGTCATGGGCACCGTTCTGTTCAGCGCACTGCTCATCGTCGCGGCCAATATCGTCGTCGACCTTCTCTATCTGGTGATCGATCCACGCATCCGCGTCGAGAGTTGAGGGCAGACGGCTGTGGGTGCGGCAAGCGGGAAGAGGAGCAGCAACACGCAGCTGGCGGTCGGCAGCCTGATGGTTCTCGGCCTCCTTGTGGTCGGTATCGGCGCGCCGCTGCTTGCGCCCTTCGATCCGCTTAAAGCGGTTGCCGACAGCTTTGGTGCGCCCTTCACACCGCAGCCGCCGTTCCTTTTCGGAACCGACGAAATCGGGCGCGACGTTCTCAGCCGGTTGATTTTTGGTGCACGACTGTCGCTGACGATCGCTGTTGCAGCAACGAGCATCACCGTGCTGATCGGCGTTCTGGTGGGTGTTTCCGCTGGCTACTTCGGCGGCCGTATCGACAGCCTTCTCATGCGCGGCACCGACGTCGTTCTGTGCTTTCCGCTGCTGCTTCTGGCCATCGCGCTGGCGGCTATTTCGGAGCCCGGCATGACGACGGTATTGGTGGTGATCGGACTGGTCGGCTGGACCGGCGTAGCTCGAACCGTGCGCGCCGAGGTGTTGTCGCTGAAGGAACGCGAGTTCGTACTGGCGGCGAAGGCGATGGGCGCATCGTCATGGCGAGTTGTCAGCGCTCACATCCTACCCAATGTCCTGCGAACGGTCGCTGTCATGGCAGCCCTCAGCACCTGCAACACGCTCCTGCTGGACGCCGGCTTGAGTTTTCTTGGCCTCGGCATTCCGGCTCCTGCACCCAGCTGGGGCAGAATGTTGAGCGATAGCGAAGCCTACTACCGCGTCGCCCCTTGGTTGATGATTTTTCCTGGACTGGCGATCGTCTACGCGGTCGTCGCCTCCAATCTTCTTGGCTACGGGCTTGCCGCGGCCAGCGAGCGCTCGTCGACGTCATGAGGTGGTGGGCCTTGATCGGCGCCGCAGCGTTGCTGGCCTTCGGTTGTCATGATCAGACGCAACCCGGGCCAGAAGACTCCGGCTACCTGCGCATCGCCGACAAAGATGAGGTTCCTACTCTCGATCCGGCGCGTGGATACGACACCGCCTCCTGGCAATTCGAGGACATGCTGTTCAACACCCTCGTCGACTACGACGACGAGGGTAGGTTGGTCCCCGAGTTGGCTACGACTTTCGCGGTATCGGAAGACAAAACGTCGTATACGTTCCAACTGCGGCGCGATGCGCGCTTCAGCAACGGCCGTGGCGTCGAGGCACGCGATGTCCAGTTCGCCATCAAACGCGTTCTGACTCCGGCAACCAAGTCGCCGGCGAGCGAGTTTTTTCGCGGCCTGGTTGGCGCTGAATCCTGCACCACTGGGGAGTGTCGAATTGATGGGATTCAGACTCCCGATCGCTTCACCATACGCTTCGTATTGCGTCAGATCGATCCGCTCTTTCTACACAAGCTTGCCATGCCCTTTGCGGCCGCGGTGCCGGAAGAAGAAGTTGCGCGCTGGGGAGAGGATTTCGCACGCCACCCGGTTGGTAGTGGCGCGTTCGTCTTGCGCGAATGGCAAGCGGGACAGCGGCTGGTGTTCGTCCGCAACCAGCAGTACTTCGCCGCTGGGACGCCGCGGGTCGCCGGCATTGTGCGTCTGGTCGGCGTCAACGACGACCTGGCCTGGTTGAAATACGAGTCCGGACAGCTCGATATCACGAACATACCGCCGCCCGAGTTTCCGCGTGTCATCCGGGAAGCGTCGTATCAGCCGCTGTTGCGCAAAGTGACGACGCTGCGCACGCAATATCTGGGCATGAACTGCCGGATCGCGCCCTTCGACGACAAACGCGTGCGGCAAGCCCTGAACTACGCCGTCAACAAGGAAAAGATGCTGCGCCTCATCAATGGCCGGGGCATCGTCGCCAAGGGATTCGTGCCGCCGAACATGCCGGGGTACGAATCGCCGGTTGGGGGCTATCCGTTCGAGCCGGCCAAGGCACGCGACCTGCTGGCCGCGGCAGGGCATCCTAACGGATTCAACACCGTCCTTTGGATACGCAACGACGACACGGCGCTGCGTCTTGCAGAGTCGATCCAACAGGACCTGGCCGACGTCGGCATCGACGCGCGCATCAAGCCGATCGCCTGGGCCTCGTTCCTTGAAGCAGTGAAGGCGACCGACCTGGTGCCAATGTTCCTCCTGGGATGGGAGGCCGACTTTCCGGATGCGGCGAACTTTCTCGAGGTCTTGCTGCATTCGAAGTTCATCGGAACGAACAACAATACGAACTACAGCAATCCACACGTCGATGAGCTTCTCGATGCGGCGGCGAGTAGCCCGGACCCCGACGCGCGCGCAAAACTGCTCCAAAACGTGGAAGCCTTGGCATTTGACGATGCGCCGTGGGTGTTTCTCTACCACCCGGTTGCCTACGAGATTGTCAGCCAGCGGGTACGCGACTTTGCGCTCAACCCGCTACGGCCGGCGCGCTTCGAT
Organism: Deltaproteobacteria bacterium; assembly: GCA_016200585.1. Lineage (GTDB taxonomy): Bacteria > Desulfobacterota > Binatia > HRBIN30 > HRBIN30 > JACQEN01. The sequence continues at coordinate 13,380 of JACQEN010000055.1, read as the reverse complement.
CGGGTGTGGCTGGCGGACGACTGAGACAGCCCTCAGTGCCCGCGGCTTTTTGGCTTTGCCGATTTTGCGGCGGGCTGCTGCTGCCCTTGCATGCGAAAGATCAAATCGCTGACGCGTGCCGCAATTCGCAGCTTCGCTTCCAAATTTTCCGTACGACGGCGGGCCTCGTCGAGCTTCGTGCGCAGGGTTTGATTCTCGTCGCGTAGCGTTGGATCAGCAGCACCGCTCTTGGCATTGGCCAGACTCGTTTCGAGCTCCCCGGATCGCTGTTGACTGGCGGCCAGATTCTGCCTCAGCCCCTCGATGATCTGATCCTTCTCGCGCTGCAGGTTCTCGATTTGGGTTCGTTGCACAGGATTCTCCACCGGAGCGTCGCCCGCGACTGCAATCGGTTGACCCGCCTGGAGAGCGCGTAACTGCGCCGCGATACGGTCGCGCTCCTGCCGATCCTCGTCGGCGGCCCGACGCAATTCCACAAGCTCTTGCTTCAACGCAAGGTAATCGGACTCACGCACACGTCGTTCGCCGAAGGCGGGAACCGAGGTCTCTTCCTTGAGCTTGGTCAGCTCGGTTTCGAGCAACTGTCGGCGCTCGCGCTCTTGGGTGAGCTGGGCGCGCAGCGAACCGACATCGCTGGGCAACGGCGTCGATGGGGCGTTTGCGAGGCCCTTACTCTGGCGCAGTTGTTGTACTTCGGCTTTCAGCGAATCGACCTCGCGTTGGCGCGTGGTCAACTGTTGTTCGAGAGTTTGCGTTCGCTCGCGCGTCTGCTCCAACTCGCGCGTCAGCTGCTGGACACGAACATCGACGCTACCTGCACCGCGTCGCGAATAGCGACTGTTTCCGGCGCACGCCGAGAGGGCCGCGACCGTGAGAAACCCCGCTACTGTGCGCACCTTGATCGACCGCATCCACGACACCAACAACCGCGGCAGAGTACCGGCTTCTCATCGGTTTGTCTAGCAATGGGAGAGTGGGCTAGGGGGCAAGCGTAGGGCGATCTCCCGATAGCGAGCGCGGCACGGAGCTCCGTCCGCATACCAGAAGCGGAAGCGTCGAGTGGCCGCCGAAAAGGCCAGAATGCTCGAGGAACGCGTTCCGAAGCGATCGAGATGTACGCACAGGTTGTTCGATGGCCCCGGGCTTCGGGGATCGAGCGGCGTCGAGTGATCGGAAAGAATCGAGCCCAAGTCATCAAGCAGCGTCGGGAGGATGTCTGCACGCAACTTTGGGAGCAGGGCTTCGAAGAGGCGGAATGACTTTGCAATCCGCGGACACTCCGAATCGTTGAGATCGAGATTGCTCAGCAAGTGCAGACCCGGCGAAAGGGGGGTCGCGCGCATTTCACCACTTAGATTTCCGATCACGGCTGCGACCCAGGGCGACGCCAACAGCAGATTAAATGGGTTATAGTCGTTCGCTTCCTGCGAACAGACCCAACGGATGGCCTCACCAACGCCGCTGTGGCGCAGCGCATCCAGGCACAGAGCTCCGCGTGATTGGCGTGACGGGTCCGGCAGCTTATTGCTGCGACGGTTCAGGATCCCGGCGGCCAGGTTGTTCTCATTGATACCGAACCAAGTGCCGCCGGCAACTAGGTCGCGACCGGCAACGATCCAAGGTGCATGCGATGCAAGGGTCGGAGGAGCAGTGGGGCGATCGTAGAACTCGTCGCGATTGGCGGCGATGACCAGAGGGAAGTCGACGCTTGCCTGGAAGTAGACCGCCAGAGTGCACACGCGGTGATTATACGGATGGTGCGGGCGTAGCGGCAACGGCTTTGGTGCGTTGACGATAGTGGAAGGGCGCGCTGGCTCAATTGTGTGGCTCTAGGGCCTGTGTTAGCGTCGCGCTTATGTCGTCGATTCCTGGTGCATTTTCTTCCATCGAAGAAGTTATCCAGCGCTTCGCGCAGGAGAAGTACATCTGCAGCCGACGCATTGCGACGGTGGTTTATCTCGCCAGTCACCTGCAGAAACCGATTCTCGTCGAGGGTCCCGCCGGCGTCGGGAAGACCGAGTTGGCGAAAGTGCTCGCCGCGGCGCTCGACTACGAGCTGATCCGGTTGCAGTGCTACGAAGGGCTCGATGAGGCGAAGGCGCTGTACGAATGGGAGTACGCGAAACAGCTTCTCTATACGCAGATTCTGAAGGATAAGATCAGCGAGGTGCTCGGGGCTGCCTCGAACCTGAAGCAAGCGGTCGAGCGCATCGCCAACGAAGACGACGTGTTTTTCTCCGACCGATTCATTCTACCGCGTCCTCTCCTGAAGGCGATCTCTGCGGCGCATCCGACGGTGCTGCTGATCGATGAAATCGACAAATCGGACACCGAGTTCGAAGCCTTTTTGCTGGAAATACTGAGCGACTTCCAGGTCAGTGTTCCTGAGCTTGGAACGTTACGCGCCCGGCATGTGCCACTGGTGGTCCTGACGAGCAACAACGCTCGCGAGATGTCCGACGCGCTCAAGCGCCGATGCCTCCACCTGTACATCGATTTTCCGCCGGTAAGCCAGGAACTGGAGATCGTCCGTTTGAAGGTCCCCGGCATCAGCAACGCGCTCTCGGAAGAGCTCGTCAGCGTCGTTCACCGGGTTCGTCAGATCGATCTCAAGAAGACTCCAAGCATTAGTGAGACTCTCGATTGGGCCAAGGCCCTGACCCTCCTGAATGCCAGCCATCTCGACGAATCGATCGTCAATGACACCCTGAGCACCATCCTCAAGTACGAGGGCGACATCCGCAAAGCACAAGACGAGCTCAAGGATTACTTGCAAAAGCAGAAGGCCAAAGGTCCGGGAGCGGCAGCCGAAGGGGATAAAGACCTGCTGCACTGACATTCTGTCATGGACGACAAGATCATCGAGTTTGTCGGCCTGCTCCGGCAAAACGGCCTGCGCGTTTCACTTTCGGAAAATATGGACGGCTTCCGAGCCGCACGGCTTGTAGGCTTGCGCGACCGTCTTGCCTTCAAGGATGCGTTGCGCGCCGCGGTTGTCAAACGCGAGGTCGACACATCGAGTTTCGACGAGCTCTTCGATCTCTACTTCGGTGGGATGGGGCAGATGATCAAGGCCAGCGCCGACTCGATCATGGGTGCGCTGGAGATCGACGCGGCCACGTTCCAGGAGCTACTGGATAAGCTGGCCGAGATCCTCAAGGACCTCGACATCGATCTGTCGGAGGTCGCCAAACACCTGTTGAGCAACGACACCGGACAGATCGAAAAATTGCTGCGCGAGGCGGCTAAAGCGGCAGAGGCGAATCAGATTCAGCGTTCGTTCCAGGAAGGGCGCTATAGCCATGCGATGGCCCAGGCAATCGGCCTCGGCAGCCTGGCCGAGGAAATGGATGCCCTGAAGATCGGTCTGGGAGAGGCCGATCTCGATCCTGAGCTGCTCGAAAAGTTGAAGCGCTTGATCGACCGCCGGCTCCAGGATCTCACCGACATGATCAAGCGTTCGGTGCGCATGGAGTTGGAAAAGCAAGATCATTCGTTGCGCGAGACGCAACGCATTCAGACCCTTGCGGAAAAGAGCTTCTACTACCTATCGGAAGATGAGATCCGACGCATGAAGGAGGCGGTGACGAAGTTGGCGCAGCGCCTCAAGAACGTGGTGTCGGTTCGCCGTCGCCAGGCCAAACGCGGCAAGTTCGATCTCAAGGCCACGCTGCGCAAGAACCTCCAGTACGGAGGCGTTCCGTTCAAGATCCAATTCGATCGTCGCGTCAAGGACAAGCCGCAGGTGATGGTGCTATGCGACGTGTCGGACTCGGTGCGGAACGTTTCGCGTTTCATGTTGCAGTTCGTCTACTCGCTACAAGATCTGTATTCGCGAGTCCGCAGCTTCATTTTCGTCAGTGAGCTCGGAGAAGTGACGCGGCTGTTCGAAGAGCAGGACATCAACGACGCGATCGAGCAGGCGCTGACCGGTGGCATCATCAACGTCTTCGCGCATTCCGACTTCGGCCGTGCTTTCCGAAGTTTCCACCGCGAGTTCATTGCTGCGGTCAACAATCGTACGACGGTGATCGTGCTCGGCGATGCGCGCAACAACTACAATCTGCCGCACGAGTGGGTTCTCAAGGAAGTCCAGATCCGTGCCAAGCAGGTGATATGGTTGAATCCCGAAAATCGTTTGACCTGGGGATTCGGCGATAGCGAGATGGACCGCTATCTTCCCTATTGCGATGTGGTGGAAGAATGTCGAAACCTCAACCAGCTCTATCGTGTCATTGACCGGATGGTGCGTTAGTACCGGGCACAATGGCGAAGCGCCGAGGCCGATCGACGGCACGGATCAGCGTCCCGATCTAGGGATTGACGCGCCATTTTGTTTCTGAGCAGAATAATTCCGTGAAGCGGTTCCAATTTGATGAGCTTTGAAAACGCGATTCTGATGAGTGTTGGCGGCCTGACGCTCGACCCGGTAACAAAAACGCCGATTGTCATTCTCAAGGATCGCGACAACAAACTGAATTTGCCGATCTGGATTGGCTTGCTCGAAGCCACAGCCATGGCAACCGAGCTCGAGGGCATCAAAATGGCCCGACCGATGACTCACGATCTGTTGCGTAACGTGTTATCGCAGCTTGGGGCTTCGGTGGAATGCATCGAAATTACGGATTTGCGTGACAACACGTACTTCGCCCTGATTCATTTGGCAGTGAACGGTGAACGTCACACCATCGATTCGCGCCCGAGCGACGCGATATCCCTGGCGCTGCGCACCAAGAGCCCGATTTACGTCGACAAGAAGGTCATCGAAAACTCCAGCGTGTTGCAGCAAAGTGAGGATTCGTCGGCCAGCAATCTGTCGAACGTGTCGCGCGACAAGTGGGCCGAGATTCTGGAAAAGATGTCGCCTGACGATTTCAAGTACAAGATGTGACCTTGCGGCCGAGACCTCGAGCCGCTTTTCTTGAAGGACAACCAAATTCGTTCAGAACAGAGAGACTCGTATGCCACGCGCACGCTTTCGTCGAAAAGATCTGAAACGGCCGGATGAATTCGTCAGCCGCGGACGGGACGTCATTGAATGGGCCCAGGACAACGTCCGTCTGGTCGCGCAAGTCGCCGGCGCTCTGACGGTCGTCTTCATCGGAATCGCCGCTTTCGCGTCCATGCGAGCGGCGCGTTCGCGTCAAGCAAATGAAGATCTCGCTCATGCGTTAGCCGAGTTCCGAGGCGGTCGTTATCCCCAAGCTGCGGCACAGCTAGGGGAGGTGGCGGGCCGCTGGGCGTCGACGGCACCAGGGGAGATCGCGAAGCTTTATGCCGCCCAGGCTGACTTAAAAGCCAACAACATCACCAGCGCGGCCACGGCCCTGAAAGACGCCGCCACCTATACGGAGTTGCCGATATACCTGAAGCAACAGATCGCGCTGGCGGAAGCCTACACCTACGAACACGACGGCAAGTTCAAGGAAGCTGCCGAGCGCTACGCCGCTGCTGCAGCCTTGGATGGGCCATACATCTCGGTCGCAATCCTCGGCGAGGCGCGAGCAGACGAGGGACTCGGCGATAAAGCAGCCGCCAGCAAGCTGTACGACCGGCTGCTGAACGAGTTCTCGCAGATCCCCGAGATTGACCAGATCAAGGCGAAGCTTGGCCGCGCCTCCTAGCTAACTTAAGGGCCTCATAATATATCTTATCAGACGTATCCGATGGCCGGCTGGGACCGTCCAATCCTATCGGGGAGCGTCGGCAGTCAGTCCACCCTGGCGTCCTGCCGAATCTGCAGAGTGGACTCCGTCGCAAATAACCAGACGCGCAGAAACATCCGCGTCATGAGGTAGGCCTGCCCCCAAATCAGCAGGCACACGACGCCAGGCATTCGGTCGCCTGGAATCATTGTGGCCACACTTTGATAGATCACCCACGTGGACACAGCGACGGCACCAATGGTCAGGTTGGCGCGTAGCGCCCTCGGTGCCCGCCGAAGCAGGAAACGCGTCGCCCAGGTGACCGATCGCCATGCCGTGGAATCCGTCGCCAGGCAGTGTAAGCGCGCGTGATCGTGAATTGCCGAGATCAGGAAGGCCACTGAGCCGCCGAGCAAGAGACAAACCACCCATATCCCGGACGAGCTCATTTCCGTGGCGAATCCGATCGTCAAAGCTGTCAACTCGTGCGCCGTAAGGAACACAGCTGCTGCAGCCACCACCTGAGACACCAAGATCACAACACCGAGAAACAACAAGCGCGGATACAGTTGCAGGCTGGCGTTACAGCTCTGGCGCAGCGGAGTGCGTGTCGAGACGCTCGCAGCCGCCATACCGTTCAGCCAGGTCCAGAATCCCAAGGCAACCGTCAGCAGAACGATCCCTTGCGAAAGAACCAAACCGCTTCCAGCGTGTTCGTGGCGTACCAGATCCACAAAGACGTTCATGTCGAGGTCGGTGAGCAGGGTCCGCGACGCCAGCGAACCGTCTAGATTCGTTGCCAGCCACGCCCACCCCAAAGCCATGAACACGCCACCTGCCGCAAGGTTGGCAGCAAAGAGTGCCAGCGTGACGCTCATGCATTGACGTGCGATCACGCCACCCGTTCGGTACACGCTTTCCATTGACTACAGCCCCGAAAGTAGATGCAGGAGGTTTTGAAACCAGAACGCCCACCGCGACGTCACTCGCACGATGCCGCGAGTGCCACTGGAACGCATCCTCGAATTGTTGATCAGGTTGACGTCGATAGGAATCTTGCGCTCAGGGTCGACGACGGCCCACTCGACCCGTTGTGGTCCGGTATACTCGAAACGCTTCCAACTCTCCTGACCATCCCAGCGCTCGTTGATCTGCGTTCCATCATCGAAAACCACCTGGACGTCGACGGGCAAGCGCACCGTGCCGAGACGCTCGACGATGATCTCGCTTCGGTAGCGACGGTCAGGCGGAGTTGAAAGCGGTACCATCTCCCCAACTCCATGTTGCTTGAACGGATAACCTGCAAAGCCGCGATCCTCGTCCGCCTTCAGCCGCGTGATCGCGTAGTCGACGGTTCCGGTGTCTGGAATCAACTGATCGAAGAGCCACTGCAGGTCCTGCCCGACGGTGTCCGCCAGCGCCTGAAGAAGGTCGCCGCCACGCGGGTGCTTGAAACGCCATCTTTCGAAATACAGAGCCAACCCGCGACGCACCGCTTCGTCGCTCACCTGCCCCGCCAGTGTCCGCAACGTCAACGCTGTCTTGCTGTATGAGATTGCGCCGTAGCTCTGCCGATCGAGGAATTGCCAGGCCGGTCGGTCGATCGGGTCGTGTGTGGGACTGCGCAAGTATTGCCCGCGCTCGACGGCGATACTGCCCAGCTTGAGGCCAAATAGATCGACATAGCTGCCGTGGCCGTACGAAGCGTCCATGATTTGCCCTTCGAGAAATGAGTTTACACCTTCGTCGAGCCACGCCTCTTCGAACTCGTTGGTCGCCACCAAGCCGTACCAATACTGATGGCCAAACTCATGCACGGTAACGATCTCCGGAATCCGCAGCCCACGCGGCATCCACCACGTGGTCGCAACTGTGATCAGCGTCGGATACTCCATGCCGCCGGCGGCGGTGCCCCCGTATCCCGGATCGACAATCGTCAGCTCAGGGTACGGATAGGCCGCAATCCATTCGCGGTAGAGGCGCATCGCGTGACCGAGAGCTGTCAGAAGACGTTCGGCCTGCGCCGCGTGGTTCGGTTGAATCAACAAGCGCACATGGGTGCCTTCGATCGTTTTTTCGACGAGGTGGAAGCGAGAATCGGCTGTCCAGGCGAAGTCATGGACGTCCTCCGCAACGAAACGCAGGCTTTGCGTACCGTCGCCGTTGTCGTGCTCTTCGCGCAGCACCCCGGTGGCCCCGACGACGTCGCTGGAAGGCAGCGTCAGCGTCACGTCGTAGACGCCGAAATCGGCGAAGAACTCCGTGGTGAGATGATATTGATGACAGTTCCAGGAACCGTTCTCGAAGACACCAAGCTTCGGAAACCACTGACCAGCAAACGTGAACGACCCTGCGTATCCGGCGCGGGCGGTGACTCGAGGCAGCTTGGCAGTGAACGCGACGCTGATGTCGACGGAAGCGCCCGGTTCTACCGGCTTCCCAAGACGTACCTTGGCGACAGTACGATCATCGACGTTGTCGTCATCCGGATGAAGGAACTCGAGGTAAGAAATCCGATCTTCGCCGTCCACCGCAAGTGCGTCAATCTTGCTGTAGCCCCACGCATCCGGATGCTCTTCGATCGCCTTCACCCAGTCCGTTCCCGTAGCCCGCACGAACGACGAGCGACTATTGGCAAACGCGTTCCAGTAGAGGTGGAATTCCAGCTCGGGGGCGGCCGCCCCACCGTCGTTCGTCCAGTGGATGGTCTCACGACCGGTGATGACTTGAGCGCTACGATCGTATTTCGCTTCGATCGTGTAGTTTGCCCGCCGTGGTGATTCCGCGACCGCAACGGAGGCGCAGGTGTAGAACAGCGTGACAACTGCCAGAGCCGTCCAAACGAAATGCCGGCCTCGTCCCTCGTCATCGTTCGAGCTCATGGGGTCGTAGACGTACCGCCCTGCCCTCACGCTTGCAGCTTCTTCTTCAGGATCTCATTGAGCTTCTGTGGGTTCGCTTTTCCTTGTGTCGCCTTCATCACTTGCCCGACGAAAAAACCGAACAGCTTGTCCTTACCCGACCGGTACTCGGCAACCTTGTCGGGATTCGCTGCGAGCACCGCGTCGATCGCTGCGTCGATTTCCCCCGCATCAGAAATCTGCGTCAGGCCTTGAGCTGCGACGATGTCTGGCGCTGCCTTGCCCGTTTTGACCATCGCCTCGAAAACGGTCTTGGCGATCTTGCCGCTGATCGATCCACCGTCAACCAACGCAACCATTTCGGCGAGGCGCTCCGGCAGAACGGGCCAGGCGCGAATGATCAGCGCCGCGTCGAGGTGTCGCTCCTTGATCAGCCGCAACATCTCCCCCATGACCCAGTTGCTGACCGCCTTGGCGTTGGCGTGGGCTCGAACGGCGGCTTCAAAATAGTCCGCTACGTCCTTGCGTGCCGTCAGCACCTCGGCGTCGTATTCCGGCAGACCATACGAGGCCACAAAACGTTGCCGGCGCGCATCGGGAAGCTCCGGCAGAGCATTCCGCACAGTCTCAATCCATTCGTTGCTGACCACGAGTGGCAGCAGATCCGGCTCCGGGAAATAGCGATAGTCGTGTGCGAATTCTTTTGAGCGCATCGAGCGTGTGGCTTCGCGATCAGGGTCCCACAGGCGCGTCTCCTGAACCAGCGATCCGCCGTCCCGTAGCACCGCTGCTTGGCGAGATATCTCGTGATCGATGGCTCGCTCGACGTTACGAAAGGAGTTCATATTCTTGATCTCGACCTTGGTGCCGAGCGGCGTGGTGCCGCGTGGCCGGATCGAAACGTTGGCGTCGCAGCGGAAGCTCCCCTCTTCCATGTTCCCGTCGCAGATCTCGAGGTATTGCAGCAGGGTGCGGAGCTTGCGCAAGTAGGCCCCAGCCTCTTCCGATGAGCGGATGTCGGGTTCGCTGACGATTTCCAGCAACGGCACACCGCAGCGGTTGAAGTCCACCAGACTGGAGTCGCCGTGCGCGTCGTGAATGTTCTTTCCGGTATCCTCTTCCATGTGGATACGGGTCAAGCGGATCGTTTTGCTACCCGCACTGGTGTCGATATCGATCGCACCCCCGGTGCAAATCGGCAGCTCGTACTGGCTGATCTGGTAGCCCTTCGGAAGATCCGGGTAAAAGTAGTTCTTGCGCGCCCAACGGCTGCAGGCAGCTACCGTGGATCGGCTCGCAAGGCCGGCGCGGATGGCGAATTCCACGGCGCGACGATTCAGAACCGGCAACGCCCCAGGCATGCCGAGGCACACGGGGCAGGTATTCTCGTTCGGTTGTGCGCCGAACTTTGCGGAGCAACCGCAGAACACCTTGGAGTTGGTGAGCAGCTCCGCGTGAACTTCCAGACCTATGACGGCTTCATAGTCCATGGATTTCAGTCCGGCGGCGAACGCTTGTGCCATTCCGTCGATTGCTCATACGCATGCGCCGCTTGTAGCACTCTCGCCTCTTCGAACGGACGCCCGATGATTTGCAGACCGATCGGCAAACCCATCGCGTCGAAACCGCAGGGTAAAGAAATTCCCGGTAGACCGGCAAGGTTGATCGAGATGGTGAAGATGTCGGAAAGATACATCTGCAGCGGATCGCTCGTCTTTTCTCCGACGCGGAAGGCGGTCGTCGGTGCCGTCGGCGCTACGATCACATCCTGCTGCGCAAAGACCTTCTCGAAGTCGCGGCGAATGAGCGTCCGCACCTTTTGCGCCTTGAGGTAGTACGCATCGTAGTATCCGGCGGACAGCGCGTACGTCCCGAGCATGATCCGGCGCTTCACTTCGGTTCCAAAACCTTCGGCGCGGGTACGCCGGTACATCGCCAGGAGACCGTCGCTTTCGCCGCGGCGCAGCCCGTACTTGATGCCGTCGTAGCGGGCCAAGTTCGAGCTCGCCTCCGCCGTCGCAATCAAATAGTACGTCGGCACGGCATACTCGGTATGCGGGAGAGAAACTTCGCTTACGACGGCACCGAGCCTTTCAAATTGCGCCACCGCAGCGTGCACAGCCTTCTCCACCTCAGGTTGCATCCCCTCGACGAAATACTCCTTAGGAATACCAACCCGAAGTCCCTTGCAGCTCGGTCCAAGCGCCTCCGCATAATCGGGCACGGAAACCTCGACGGAGGTTGAATCGTTCGTATCATGCCCGGCAATGACGCTCAGGATTCGCGCGCAGTCCTCGACGCATCGTCCCATCGGTCCAACTTGATCGAGCGACGATGCGTAGGCGATCACTCCGAAACGACTGACTCTCCCGTAAGTCGGCTTGATGCCGACCACCCCGCAACACGCTGCCGGTTGGCGAATTGAGCCTCCAGTGTCCGTTCCCAGGCTGCCGATGCACTGCCCCGTGGCCACGGCGGCGGCGGAACCGCCGGACGAACCACCCGGCACCCTGTCGTGGTCCCACGGATTGCGTGTGACCTGGTAGGCTGAGTTCTCCGTGGACGAGCCCATCGCAAATTCATCGCAGTTGAGCTTGCCGACGCACACCGCCCCAGCCTCGAATAGTCGCCGCGAAACGGTTGCGTCGTACGGCGCGATAAAGTTCTCCAGGATTCGCGAAGCGGCGGTGGTGCGCACACCTTTGGTCAAGATGACGTCTTTGATTCCAAGAGGAATGCCGAGAAGCGACCCCGTCTCCCCGCGCGCCAAACGTTCGTCCGCACGACGTGCTTGTGCCAATGCTAAGTCATCGGTCACCGTCAGAAAACAGCGCAAACGATCGTCGCTGTTGCGGATGCGCTGCAACGCGGCGGTGGTAAGCTCAACCGAGCTCACCTTGCGACGCGACAACAGATCGTTCGCTTCAGAGATCGACAGTCGTAGCAGCTCACTCATAGGGCGGATCCAGCCGTCAAGGATGCAAGGTGCGATCGCGACGGCTCACTCGATGATCTTCGGTACCTTGAAGAAGTTGTCGTCGCGCGCCGGAGCATTGGCCCGAAGCTCTTCCGGCGCCGGAGGATTGGTGACGACATCGTCACGATAGCGTGGGATCAGGTCGACCACCGTACTGGTCGGTTCGATTCCGTCGGTGTTCAGTGCCGCCAATTCCTCGAAATGCTCCAGGATGTGACCCAACTGGTCGGTAAACTGCGCTTCCTCTTGCTCGCTAAGCTCCAAGCGCGCGAGCAACGCGACGTGGTGTACCGTGTTACGATCCAACGACATGGCGTGCGGCTTAACATCTTCCCTACCCCCCTTCAACGCACCGCACGCCGAGCACGTGTCCAGATGAGTCGAAACGTGGGACTACGCCCAAATCGCCGACAGGACGCTTGCCACAACTATGGTTGCCCGCAACACTCGTCGGATGGGCGGCGCACGCAAGCAACTCGGTGAGGCCGGGGAGCGTCACGCTGAGGAGGTGCTGCGGCGCGCGCGCTACGTCATCCTCGAACGTAACTATCGCTGTCTGCTTGGGGAGGTCGATCTGGTCGCGTTGGATGGTCGCACCGTCGTCTTCGTCGAAGTCAAGACGCGTACGCAAACCCAGTTCGGTTCACCGCACGACGCCGTCGACCATCGCAAGCAGCGACAACTCCAGCGCGTCGCCAACTACTATCTTTCACGGCACAGACTCCACGATCGTGACGCCCGCTTCGATGTCGTTGCCATCCACTGGGTCGACGGTACGCCGCGCGCCGAACTCATCCAAAACGCCTTCGACGCCTCGGGATGATGCCCGCCGCGCCGGCTCGCTTGAGGGGCGTGGAGGGCCGTGCTAACGCCAGCCAATGCTCGATATCCGGCTGATTCGTGAGCGCACCGATTTCGTCAAGACGGAGCTCGTCAAGGTCGGCTTTGAACCTGCGGCCATCGATTCAATCCTGGCGGCCGACGGCAAACGCCGCGCCCTCATCCAGGAAGTTGAAACCCTACGCGCAAGACGCAGCGAGGTGTCGCGCACGATCGGCAAGCAAGAACCGGCCATACGCGAGCAACTCAAGGCCGACATGCGCAGCGTCGGAGAGCGCATTGCGGCACTCGAGCAAGAGCTCGCCGCCGCCGAGGCAGAATTCGAAGTGCGCATGCTCGAAGTTCCGAACCTACCCGACCCCAGCGTCCCGCTCGGACGTGACGACCGTGACAACAGCGTTCTGCGCACCAGCGGCGAACTTCCGAAGTTTTCGTTCGCGCCGCGACCGCATTGGGAGATCGGCGCCGATCTCGGAATCATCGATTTCGATCGCGGCGTCAAGATCTCCGGCTCGCGCTTCTACGTTCTCAAGGGTCAGGGTGCACGCCTGCAGCGGGCTTTGATCGCTTGGATGCTCGACCTGCACACCCGCGAGCATGGTTACACCGAGATCTACCCGCCTTATCTCGTCCGCAAGGAGTGCCTCTACGGGGCCGGACAACTGCCGAAGTTCGAGGAGAACATCTATCACGACGTCGAAGACGACCTGTGGATGATCGGCACCGCCGAAATTCCCGTCACCAACCTGCACCGCGACGAAATCCTCGAGGCCGCACAGTTGCCTCTTTCGTATGTTGCGTACACGCCGTGCTTCCGGCGCGAAAAGATGTCTGCCGGACGCGATGTGCGCGGCATCAAGCGCGGCCATCAGTTCGACAAGGTCGAAATGTACAAGCTGGTCCTGCCGCAAACCTCGAATGCGGCGCTCGAGGAGATCGTCGGCAACGGCTGCAGCGTCGCCGCCAAACTCGGCCTTCCCTATCGTGTCATCTCGATCTGCAGCGGCGACCTCGGCGTCGTCGCCGCCAAGAAGTACGACATCGAGGTGTGGGCCCC
>JACQEN010000049.1:10948-16049 GCA_016200585.1 Deltaproteobacteria bacterium | reverse complement strand
GCTGATCGCGCGCCAGATGGCCGATGAAATTGCGAGGCCGAACACAATGGCGAGCGTACGCCGGCCGCGGCGCGGCTCAGCCATGATGCGTTGTTTCCGTGCTCATGCGGTTGCTGTTCTCCAGGTTCAAGCCGACGGTCCGTAGCACGCCAATCAGCTGTTTGGGAGCATTCCTTGACCTCAAGTCGGCGAGTCGCAGGCAAGGTGAGGGACGATCTGACGTAACCGATCAGTTTGCGTCGTCAATCCGGACATAGATGTCCATAAAATCTTCACGAATGTTGACCTTGATCTTCTGCTGCGCCGCCAGACGGTAGTGAGTCGGGAGAAGCTCTTTCTCCACGCGCGCCATGAGCCGTGCCGCGCCGGTTTGACCATGCCATCCCAATTGGAAAAATCGGCCGATGAAACGTGGCCCGATCACAATTACTTTCGGGGGAGCGGTCACGAGACGTGCAAAATCCACGTCGACGTAGCGGTCCCAGTACTGGTCGACGAAGATGATGGCACCTGCGAGCGCCGGCCGCGGGCGCGCAAGCCAGGATTCGACATTGGGATCGGCAGGCAAGAGTAGAACTTGATCGTTGGGGTTGGGAGCCAAGCCCCACACAGAATGGAGGACTTCTCGCATACCGGCGGCGCTGGGTGCCAGCCGGGCACCGGTAAGGTATGGGATCTCAGGCCACTTTTCGGTACACGAGCGAATTCGTTCAAGAGCAGCACCGGGTGTCGTCCACATTAGGAGTTGGAGCGCGAAGGCAGCAGCAGACACGCCGAAGAATCATTCCAAACACCGGTGAGAAGCTGGGCAAGCGCTTGTGTAATCGCGTCGTAAGCAATTGTTTTCGGCAGGCATACGAAGATTGGAATCGTCGATAGCGCCGCCAAAAAGGGCGCCGGTCGCGGCAGACAACGCGACATGCCGATGTATAACGTCAGGATTGTCAGACACTGGAAGATGAAGTTGACTGCACTTTCGTCAATCCAAGTTCCGTGGGATCCGAAAAGCAACGCGCTCAGGAGAAACGAAATCGGCGCAACCTCAAGGTGACCTCCATCCGTGTACAGCACCTGGCCGGCGGCTACCTTGTTGGCAATCGGTACGACCCAGCCGGTGAATTCTCGGTCGGCCCAAGTCGACGTCTAATGACACGGCACGACCCAGATGCCGATCACCACCTGGATCGCAATGAGGACGGTCAGCTCAACAACAAGAGCTCGTTTGGCGTCATCGGTCGGCAAATGCGCCAGGTCCTAGACTAGCACATCTTTGGCGGGAGAAAGAGGGAGGCGCGCCGTAGGAGAAGTGAGTGTGGAATCTTTGACCGCGCCGCTGAGCCTGGTATAGGCGTTTCCCCGCGACGAGGCCGACAATCAAGGTGCCGAGAAGAGCTCTACAAGACGTTGCTATCGCTGCGCTGCTGGCGATCGGTGCGGTGCTGTTCTGGTACCTGCGGATCATTGTTCCGGCGGATCGTCTTGGTGTCGGCGGCGGCGACCTCTACACGCAGGTCTACCCGATGGCGTACCGGACGTTCGACTGGCTGCGCCACGGTTACCTGCCGTTGTGGAACCCGTATCAATACTGCGGCATGCCGTTGATGGCGACGGTCCTCTACGGGCCGTTCTATCCTTTGAACATATTCTTCCTGCTCATCCCGCGCACGGAGATCGCCATCGAATGCACGGTAGTGTTGCACATCTTCGCCGCCGGACTCTTCATGTACCTCTACGCCCGCAGCATTGGCCTCGGTCGCGGCGCAGCGCTGGTTGCGGCTGCCACGTTCATGTTCTCGGGGTTCCTGGCATCGCAGGCTCTGTGGTTCACGCCGGCGATCAGTGCGGCCGCGTGGCTTCCTCTGGCTTGGCTGGCAATCGAGCGCATTGCCGGCGACGGACGCGCCCGTTGGGCCGTACTTCTCGGCGTCGCTGTGGCAATGCCGATCCTCGCCGGCTGGCTGCAGACCTGGCTCTACAGCATGTACGGGATCGCGGCCTATTCGGCGGCGCGGGTGTTGGTCGCCACCTCGCGCCCCAATGAACGTCAGCGTTTGGCGCGAACCGTCGTGCTCCTCGCTGTCGGTGTGGTGCTGGGGGCATGCTTTGCCGCAGTGCAGGTGTTGCCAACCATGGAGCTACAGCAGCTAGGACCGCGACGTCCCGGCGGTTTGTCGCTGGCCCAGACCCTGATCTACGGTGCAACACCACCGGCCAAGCTGCTCGCCGAAACGGTGAATAGCGACACTGGTGCGCCCCGGTTTTCCTATCTTGGGATCCTCACGCTCCTCCTGGCGCCGCTGGCATTCTTCAAGAACAAGGATCGCTGGCGACCTCTTTTCTTGTGGTGCCTTCTGTCGGTCAGCGCCGCGATCGCGCTGACGCTATACACGCCGGTCTTCGAGGTCTACCGCAAGCTTCCGGTGGGCGGTTGGTTTCGAGTTCCCTACCGCATCCTCTATCTGTACGTCATCGCCGGCTCAGTACTCTGCGGCATCGGCTTCGACGCCATTGCTTCTCTGAAGCATGACGAGCCGCGAGGGAAAACGTGGAGCATGCTGGTGCTGGCGCTGGCGATCCCTGCCGTATGGCGGTGGTCGGGTTTCGCGCCTCCGCGCAGCCTCATTTATTTCGGTGTGAGTGGGGTTGGTGTCTCTGCCGCGCTGGTTTGCGGGCCGGTAGTTCGGCGAGCTCTGTTGCCTGCGTTGGGCGTCTTTCTCGCAGTCGACCTGTTCCTAGCGAGCGAAAACAACGCCCAACATCCCTACCACAATACCGCGGTAATCGATGCCGATCACGAGGCCTTCGACTACATTTCCGCCCACCAGGAGCTTGGCCGGACCTACATCAACAGCGGCAATCCGTTCTTCGACTATGCAGCGATGTCCAAGCAAGGCACGTTGCGTGGAATCTATTCAATCACCGACTACGAGCCGCTCAGCCTCGACCGCTACGGACGCTTCTACCCGCTGCTCGAGGGGCCGAATGCGATCGACTACAACGTCCAGACGTTCATGGGTCGACTAATTCTCGACCCAACCCCGGAGCGGATGAAGCTGTTCGAGATGATGGGCATACGCTTCGCGGCCGTCGGACGGTTCGCAATTCCCTTGCGCCAGGGGTTAGAAAAGGCTGGTTGGCAGCTGGTCCTGACACCACAGAAGGGGAACCTCGTGGTCTACGAGAACCCCACCCCCTTTCCGCGAGCGTTTGTGGCGACAAACGTAGCGTTCAAGGCTGACGGCGATGAAGCACTGGCGGCTTTGAGTGATGCGAGCTTCGATCCACGTAAAATCACGATTCTTGAATCCGATACGAGACCTGCCGTGCCCCCATCCGGTGCCGCCGATGAAGGGATTAGCTCAGCACGGGTCACCTACTACGCGCCGATGCGAGTGACTATCGACACCGATGTTTCGGCTCCCGGCTATCTTGTCCTGACTGACACGTTCTATCCAGGGTGGCGGGCGGCCATCGACGGCAAGGACACGCAGATCTATGTCGCCGACTATCTGTTTCGCGGTGTTGCCGTCCCGGCGGGCAAGCATACAGTGACGTTTCGTTACGTGCCGCTGCGCTTTGCGATCGGTGCACTGCTGTCGGTCAGCGCCGTATGCGTTGTTGCTTTGGCAGCCGTCGTGATCGGCGCGCGCGCCGGCAGAGCGGCTTTGCCCGCCAGTTCGGTGTATGCGGGCTTGGCGCCTCAAACCCGACGATGAATCGTCGAGCTGAAAACAGGCACCCCGTGAACGGGGTGCGGAACAGGTTGGGAGTTTCAACGCTTGCGCCTGCTTTGAGCAGGCGCCTGATTTCAGCCGGGGCATTCATGCCCCGGTCCAAAACACGCGTTTGGTCATTGGCGTGCAAAGCCCGGCAGAGCAGGGGAGACGTTGTGACCGATCCCGATCGCCGAGGTCGAAGATCGCGCCGGCTTCAGAACGGACTCTTCGCCTTTGTGCTGGTCCTCGTCGCGAGTTGTCGGCGCACGGACGCTGCCCACGACTTAGGCCAGAAGTGGGTTGACGCCCTGAACAGCCGCGATCCTGCGCGCGTCGCCGCGCTCATGGCCTCTGACGGCACCTTCCTCGATCCCGTGACGCCACAACCGCTCAGTGTGGATGGGTTTCGGTCCAGATTGCAGATCGAGCGAACGGTGTGGAAGGAGCGCGAGTATCGTGTGCGGCAGCTCGTGGCGAACGACGATCGAATCGCCATCAAGTGGGAGTTGAAACAGAGATATGCGAATGATGTGCTCTTCCCGATCGAGGGTCTCACCGTTCTCGACGTGCGCGACGGTCGCGTCGCCAGTGTGCGTGACTACTACAATGCTGCGCTCTATCTCGGCCTTCTTTCTGCACAACCGGCGAAGTAGATCGTGACCGCGATCCGATTCGTCCAACCACTCAGCGTCTGGGTAAAGGTGGCGATTTGTCTTGTCGCCATCGAGCTGGTGCTGTTCGATGCAAAGATCTTCTGGTGGTTCACCCCTGACTTCAGTCGTGAAGCCAGTAATGCAACCTGGAGCCAAGTCTATCAGGTAGCTCGCGAATTCGAGACGCGACCCGAACGCCCAGGCACCGCTTGGATCGTCGGCGACTCGATCGTTCTCACCGGAATCGATCAAGGGGTAGTCGCTGCAGATCTAAGCGACAAGCGAATTCGCGCAGAGGTCATGTCGGTGGCGGCCTACGGGACAAGTGTGACCGACGCAGCCCTTATGGTTTGGGGCGGTCGCAGGCTGGCCCCATGGCTGGTGATCTACGGCATCGAGGCACATAATTTCAAAAGACCTGGCGGCTTCGTCACAACCGACACGCCTATCAAACGTATCTTCTATGATTCGTCGATCGAGCTTCCCATTCTGCCCCGCAACGGTGTCGAGGATGCCGTCGACGCGGCAGTGATGCGGTACTGGAAGCTGTACCGTTATCGCTTCTTTGCACAGACGATGGTGACGATGTCGATTCGTCGCGGGCTCGGAGAATTGACCGGCAGAGCGTTCGCGCAGCAGCCCCCAGCGCTTCCACCGGAGGCGCAGAAGTTTTTCGATCCGATACGCGTCAGCCCGGCGTCATACGCGATCTGGGAACGCTGGCGCCAGTCG
>JACQEN010000049.1:0-10903 GCA_016200585.1 Deltaproteobacteria bacterium | reverse complement strand
TATTACAAGATGGAAGCGATGGAGCGGTGCGGGCCGCAGGGGAACCCGCACGTCGCGTCGCTAGAGCAGATGCTGGAGTTTTTGGAGAAGTCTGGGAGTCGAATCGTCTTGGTGTATTTCCCAAAAAACCCGGTGTTCCGCGCGCCGGAGGCAAAGCCCTACTTTCAGCCCGAGCTCTCAGAGGCAATCGCATCGTTGGCGGACCAAAGCGCGCGACGTCACGGCTGTCTGCTAGCACGCCGTCATTTTACGGCGTAAAGTGACGGCGACGTGTCGCCATCGGCAGCGCCAAGCTGTTCGGCTACAACGTCCCGGAGAACTTCAACTACCCCTATCTGCAAACCAACCCGGCGCGCCTGGCACATGTCGTTGACCTCGTGGATTACCGACTACGTCTACATCCCGCTCGGCGGCAACCGCGGCGGCGAGACGCGCGCCGCGTGCAACCGCTTCGTTGCCATGACGTTGTGCGGTTTGTGGCACGGCGCGGCCTTCCACTTCATGGTGTGGGGGATGTTCCACGGCATCGGGCTCAACCTGTACCGCGGCTACCAGAAGCTGCGCGAGCGCTGGTTCGGTCCGAAGCAAGGCGATGGACCGCTGGCGCTACGCCTGCTCAGCATCGTGGCGACCTTCCACTTCGTCTGCCTCGGCTGGGTGCTGTTCGTCTGCGACGTCGGCAAGGCGGCGGGGATCATCGCGCGCTTGATTGGGACGCGGTGAAGGAGCGGACTGAATTTCCCTTTCTCCTCTTTGAGGCTTTGCCCGCCAGTTCGGTCTGTGCGGGCTTGGCGCCTCAAACCCGACGATGAATCGTCGGGCTGAAAACAGGCACCCCGTGAACGGGGTGCGGAACAGGTTGGGAGTTTCAACGCTTGCGCCTGCTTCGAGCGGGCGCCTGATTTCAGCCGGGGCATTCATGCCCCGGTCCAAAGCACGCGTTTGGTCATTGGCGGGCAAAGCCCCCCTTTGGAAAAGGGGGCTCTGATGCGACCAAGCGAGCAGGCAAGGTGGTCCCTCCTTTTCCAAAGGAGGGAGAAAGGGAGGATTCTACGCCGCGATCCCGACCCTAGGTGCGACCCTGTGCCACGGCGGCGTCAGTTGCAGCTGCGCAAAGGTCCGTTCGATCGACTCACGCGTTCCCCAATCGCTCCACCCGGTGTCGGATGCCGTGACGACCGCCAGGTGCTCGGGAATGCGCGCCAGGAATCCGCTTGAGAAATTCCACGGCGTCAACCTCGCGTACGCTTCGTCGAGCTCGGTTTGATTGGTGAGGGCTTGCATGGCGACGAAGTCGGCCGGGCGGACCTGGGCGAGAAGCTCGAGGACGCGTGCGACGCGAAAAACCATGACGAAAGAGTTCCACAACCCGCCGCGCGCTATCATCGACCGAGCTTGCGGAACGCTCGGCTTCTCGCGAAAAGCCGCAACCGTATAGGCGCGAGCCGATCCGGCTGCCGTCAGAGGCCTTCCCGGTTCGATGTAGCCGTATCCCGCTTCGGGACGATCGGGCTCGATACCGAGCAGCACCAGCGCCTGCGGTTGCTGCGCCACGAAGATGCGCGCACGCTCGACGCAACTGCGGAAGGCGTCGGCATCGGCGATGTAGTGGTCGCTCGGGAAGACCGCGACGGTTGCGTGGGGATCACGGCGTTGCAGCATGAGAAGCGAAAGCAACAGGCCGGGACCGGTGTCGCAGTTGCGCGGTTGGACGATGACGTTTTGCGTCGGCAGACTTGCCAGCTGTGGTTCCGCCATGGCGACATGGTTGCGGTTGATGATGGCGACGCTGCGCTCGCGGCCGGCGAGGGGCGCGACACGTTCGATGGTCGCTTCGAGCAGCGATTTACCGCCGATGATCTGGCAGTACTGTTTGGGGATCGGCCGGCCGCTGATCAGCGCCGTCAGCTCCTGCAAGCGTGTACCGTCGCCGCCGGCGAGGACCAGCGACCAGTGATGCCGCCCATCGTCTCGCAGCCCCTGGCTGATTCTCGGGTTGTGGACCATCGCATCCCTCCGGCAACATAGATGCCGGTGTGGAGGGAGCCGTTTCGTGCAAGCTCGCGTCGACCGTGCGCATACCGAGTCCCGCAGAACACAGGGACGGACCGCCGGCCACGGGACGATGAATCGTCCCGCTGAAAACAGGCGCCCCGTGAACGGGACGCAGCCCATCCGATGCGCCCGGTTCAGCGGGCGCCCAATTTCAGCCCGGACATTCATGCCCGTATGGGCGGTCGATGCGTCACGGTCGCGTGCATCGCCTCCACGATCGACGACGGCGAACGATTGACCCGCCGCCGGTCGCACCCTATGTCTCACAGGGTTGTGTGTTGTGAGCGAGGAGACGAACTGTGACGACGAACGTGGCAGCGACGGCCGGGTCTGATTTCATTCGCGAGATCATCACCAACGACCTCAAGGCCGGCAAGAACGGCGGCCGGGTGGTGACGCGCTTTCCCCCGGAGCCGAACGGCTATCTGCACATCGGCCACGCCAAATCGATCTGCCTCAACTTCGGCGTCGCGCGTGAGTTCGGCGGGGTCTGTCACCTGCGCTTCGACGACACCAATCCGGCCAAGGAAGACGTCGAGTACGTCGATGCCATCATGGAGTTCGTCCATTGGCTCGGCTTCGATTGGGGCGACAAGCTGTTCTACGCCTCCGACTATTTCGCCAAGCTGCACGACTTTGCCGTCGAGCTGATCAAACGCGGCAAAGCCTACGTTTGCAGTCTCACTCCCGACGAGATGCGCGCCTACCGCGGTACGCTCACCGAGCCCGGCAAGGACAGCCCCTATCGCAGCCGCTCGGTCGAAGAGAATCTACAGTTGTTCGCCGAGATGCGCGCCGGCAAACATGAGGAGGGGACACATGTCCTGCGCGCCAAGATCGACATGGCGTCGCCGAACCTCAATCTGCGCGACCCGGCGATCTACCGCATCAAGAAAGCCGAGCACCATCGCACCGGCGACACCTGGTGCATCTATCCGATGTACGACTTCGCCCACGCCCTCTCCGACATGATCGAAGGCATCACGCACTCGTTGTGCACGCTGGAGTTCGAGGACCACCGGCCACTGTACGACTGGTGTCTCGAGACGCTCGAGACGCCCTGCCATCCGCAGCAGATCGAGTTCGCGCGCCTCAATCTCAGCTACACGGTGATGAGCAAGCGCAAGCTGCTCGAGCTCGTCGAAGGCGGTTACGTCAGCGGCTGGGACGACCCGCGCATGCCGACGCTGGCCGGGTTGCGGCGGCGCGGCGTGACGCCGGAAGCGATTCGCGACTTCTGCCAGCGCATCGGCATGGCGAAACGCGACAGCCTGGTCGACATGGGCATGCTCGAATACAGCGTGCGCGACGACTTGAACCACCGCGCCGCGCGCGTCATGGCGGTGCTGCGTCCGCTCAAGCTGGTGATCGAGAACTACCCCGAGGGCCAGGTCGAAGAGATGGATGCCGTCAACAATCCGGAAGATCCATCGATGGGCAGCCGCAAGGTGCCGTTCGCGCGCGAGCTCTACATCGAGCAGGACGATTTCCGCGAGGATCCGCCGAAGAAGTTCTTCCGTCTGTCGCCCGGACGCGAGGTGCGCTTGCGTTACGGCTACCTCGTCACCTGCACCGGCGTGGTGAAAAACGAAAAGGGCGAGGTCGTCGAGCTGCGTTGCACCTACGATCCGGCGACGCGCGGCGGCAATACGCCGGACGGACGCAAGGTGAAAGCCACCATCCACTGGGTGTCGGCGGCGCACGCGCGGCCGGCGGAGGTGCGGTTGTACGACCGCTTGTTCAACCACGAGAACCCCGGCCTCGAGAAGGACGGCAAGGACTACAAGACGCATCTCAACCCGAGCTCGTTGGAGACGCTGCCGCAGTGCTGGGTCGAGCCGAGTTTGGCCGGCGCCGCCGCCGGCAGCCGCTTGCAGTTCGAGCGCTTGGGCTACTTTTGTGTCGATCCGCTGTCGACGGCAGACAAGCTCGTATTCAACCGCACCGTGACCTTGAAGGACACGTGGACCAAGCTCGAGCAGCGCGGCGAGGTCGACTGAACGGCCGTGAGACAGCCCCGAGCCGCTTCACGGCGGCCGAGATCGCCGAGATCCGCAGCGAATTTCCGGCGCTCGCAGAGCTGACGTATCTGTCGACCAACGGCCTTGGGCTGTTGCCGCGCCGTTCGGCACAGGCGGTTGCGACGCGGCTCGACCGCCTGACCAATGGCGGCATTGCGGTTGCGTTTGCCGACGACGAAGAGCTCGCCGAGGAGACCCGCCGGCGTGTGGCGCATCTGCTGAGCTGCCATGCCGATGAGATCGCCTTTACGCGCAACACGTCGGAAGGGATCTTGTGGGTCGCCGAAAGCCTGCCGCTGGCAAGCGGCGACGAGATTCTGGTGGCGCAGGGAGAATTCCCGTCGAGCGTCTTGCCGTGGCTCGGGCGCGCGCAGCGCGGCGTCGTGACGCGTTTTCTGGCGCAAGCGCAGCGCCGTATCACGCCGGCCATGGTGGCGGCGGCGTGGACGCCGCGCACGCGTCTGCTGGCGATCAGCTTCGTGCAGTACAACTCGGGCTTCCGCGCCGACCTGGCGGCGCTCGCCTCGGTAGCTCATCGCCACGGCGGCTTGCTGTTGGTCGATGCGATTCAGGGGTTGGGAGCGCTGCGCCTCGATGCCGCCGCGACGCAGGTCGATTTTCTCACGGCCGGAACGCAAAAGTGGTTGCTTGGGCTGCAGGGCTTGGGGATCTTCTTCTGTCGGCGCGAACGGCTGGCGCAACTCGAGGCTATGCACGTCGGACCGGGAAGCTTGCCGCAGGATACCGACCCCGAGGATCCGCTGGCGCCGTACGATTGCAACTTTGTCGCCGCGGCGCGACGCTTCGAAGAAGGGAGCCGCAACTATCTCGGCTTGGCCGCCCTGAGCGAGTCGTTACGCTTCATCGACGAGATCGGTCCGGCACGGATCGAAGCGCGTATACGCGAGTTGACGGACTACGCCGTCGCCGCAGCCGAGCGCCGTGGCTGTCGCGTTGAGAGCCCGCGTGGTGCAGGCGAGTGGTCGGGAATTCTGTTGTTCACACCGCCCGGTGGGCGACCGGCGAAAGAGCCGGACGACATGCGCCGCCTGATGGAAGCGATGCGTCAGCGTCAGATTGCGATCAACGGGCGCGAGGGCTGCCTGCACATGGGGATACACTTCTACAACACGACGGAGGAAATCGACCGTTTGATGCAGGCCGTCGATGCCGTGGGCGGCTGAGGGCTGCATGCAAAACTGTTGTCGTACGAGGTTCACCTGCTAATCTGAGCCTTGATGAGCGAACGGCGGCTTGACGAAGACGACACCAGCGTCGTCACCAAACCGAAGACCAAGACCGAGCGCAAACTTCAGAAGCCCAAGCTGTACAAGGTTCTTCTGCACAACGACGACTACACCACCATGGAGTTCGTCGTTTTCATCTTGATTTCGGTCTTCCATCGCTCGGAAAGCGATGCGGTCCAGATCATGTTGCACGTTCATCGCAAAGGGATTGGGGTGGCGGGCGTGTACACGCGCGAAATTGCCGAAGCGCGGGTCCGTCAGGTGGAGTCGTTGGCGCGGCAGTACGAGTATCCGCTGCGCTGCAGCATCGAGGAGGCGTGAGCATGCGAATCAGCCGCGAATTGGAAATATCGTTGGCGCTTGCCATCAGTGAAGCCCGGCGCCGCAACAACGAGTTCGTCTGTATCGAGCATCTACTTTATGCCTTGCTGCACGACGCCGACGTTGTCGAGATCATCCGGCAGTGCGGCGGCGACGTCGACAGCCTGAAACGTGCGCTGGAGAACTTTTTCGAACAACATCTCGAACGTTTGCCCGAGGGCAGCGACGTCGTGCCGCAGCAAACCAGCGGCTTTCAGCGCGTTCTGCAGCGTGCGGCGGCGCACGTGCAGTCGGCCGGCAAAGAAGAAATCCTGGCGCGCAACGTGTTGGTGGCGATCTTTCGCGAGTCGGATTGCTACGCCGCCTACTTTCTCGAGCAGCAAGGCATCACACGGCTCGACGTTCTGAACTACATCTCGCATGGCGTGTCGAAAATCGGCGAGGAGCCGGCGGTTGCAGGCGACGACAGCGCGCAAGGCGAAAACGACGAAGATGGCGAGAGCCGGCCGCGGCGCGACCCGTTGGCCCTCTACACGACTGAGCTGGTCGCCAAAGCCGCCGAAGGCAAAATCGATCCGTTGATCGGGCGCGAACCCGAGCTGGCGCGCACGGCGCGCGTGCTGTGCCGGCGCCGCAAGAACAATCCGGTTTTCGTCGGCGAGCCGGGTGTCGGCAAAACCGCGTTGGCCGAGGGGCTGGCGCTGCGCATCCATCAAGGCAAGGTGCCGCCGAGCTTGCTCGACGCCAAGGTTTTTGCGCTGGACATGGGAGCGTTGTTGGCCGGAACGCGCTTTCGCGGCGACTTCGAGCAGCGCCTCAAGGGCGTGCTCACCTCGTTGAAGAAAGAACCGAAGGCGATCTTGTTCATCGACGAGCTGCACACGGTGGTCGGCGCCGGCGCTGCCAGCGGCGGGTCGCTCGACGCGTCGAACATCCTCAAGCCGGCGTTGCAGTCGGGCGAGCTGCGCTGCATCGGCGCGACGACCTACCACGACTACAAGAACTACTTCGAGCGCGACCGCGCCCTGGCTCGCCGTTTCCAAAAGATCGAAGTGCCGGAGCCGAGTATCGACGAGGCACACGAGATCC
Organism: Deltaproteobacteria bacterium; assembly: GCA_016200585.1. GTDB lineage: Bacteria > Desulfobacterota > Binatia > HRBIN30 > HRBIN30 > JACQEN01. The sequence goes on along the minus strand of JACQEN010000049.1, from coordinate 4,170 downwards.
TCAAGGGTTTGAAGAAGCACTACGAGGAACACCACGGTGTTTCCTACACCAAGGGGGCGTTGCGTGCGGCCGTCGAGCTTGCCGGGCGCCACATCAACGATCGCCACCTGCCCGACAAAGCCATCGACGTGATCGACGAGGCGGGTGCGGCGTTCCAGGCCGAAGGCGCCAATCAGAAGCGGCGGATCGTGCGCGAAAAAGACATCGAGCAGATCGTCGCCACGATGGCCAAGATCCCGCCACGCTCGGTATCGGTATCGGACCGCGAGCGCTTGGAAACGCTGCAGCGCGACCTCCAACTCACCGTGTTCGGGCAGGACGAAGCGCTCACCACCTTGGCGTCGGCGATCAAACTGTCGCGCGCCGGTCTGGGGCATCCGGAGAAGCCGGTCGGTTGCTTTTTGTTCGCCGGGCCGACGGGTGTCGGCAAGACGGAAGTCGCCAAGCAGCTGGCGTCGGTGCTGGGGATCGAGTTCCTGCGCTACGACATGAGCGAGTACATGGAGGCGCATACGGTATCGCGTCTGATCGGCGCGCCGCCGGGCTACGTCGGCTTCGATCAAGGCGGTCTGCTGACCGACGCCGTGCGCAAGACGCCGCACGCGGTCTTGCTGCTCGACGAGATCGAGAAGGCGCATCCGAATCTGTTCAACATCCTGCTGCAGGTGATGGATCATGCGACGCTGACCGACAACAACGGCCGCAAGGCGGATTTCCGCAACGTCATCCTCATCATGACCACCAACGCTGGGGCCCAGGAAATGGCGGCGGCGGCGATCGGCTTCGGCGGTCAGAGCAACGAGCACAAGGGCGCCAAGGCCATCGAGCGGTTGTTTACGCCGGAGTTTCGCAACCGGCTCGATGCGACCGTCCAGTTCGGCTTGCTGTCGATGGAAACCATCGAACGGGTGGTCGACAAGTTCATCGCCCAGCTCGACGCACAACTGAACGAGAAGAAGGTCTTCATTCAGCTTTCGCCGGCGGCGCGGCGCTACCTTGCGGAAAAGGGCTATGACCGCAGCTTCGGGGCACGGCCGATGGCGCGCTTGATCCAGACCGAGATCAAACGTGTCTTGGCGGACGAAATTCTCTTCGGCCAACTGCGCGACGGCGGTCGCGTCGAGATCGACGCGCAGGATGAGAAGCTGGTATTTTGCTATGTGCCGCTGACTGAGAGACCGGTGGCGCAGGATGTCGAAGCCGAGACGGAATGACTGGAGCGGGCGGGCGAGTGGGAGAGCCCACCGATCCCTCATTCCCTGCGGATCGCACTGCGTTCTTCATACCACTCGATCTCGTCGTTGACGGCGTGTCGTTCGCGTTTCAGATAGTCGTCGACGGCGGCGGCCAGTCGCTTGTCGGCGATCCAGTGCATGCTCACGGTCGGGCGCGCATCGAAACCGCGTAGGTGTTTAAACTCTCCACCGGCGCCGGGTTCGAAGCGCTGGATGCCGTGGCGCACGCAGTAATCGATCGACGCGTAGTAACAGACGTTGAAGTGCAGGTAGCGGAGATCTTCGAAGGCGCCCCAGTAACGGCCGTAGAGGACGTCGCCTTTGCGTACGGTGAACGTTCCGGCGACGATCTCGCCGTGGCGGCGCGCGACGAAGAAGCACAGGCGGTTCTTCCAGCGTTGGCGCAGGAGATCGAAGAGCTTCTCGTTCAGGTATTGGCGACCCCAGAACAGCTTGTCGATGGTCGTCTTGTACAAGCGAAACATCGGCGCGAACAATTCGTCGGGGATGGCGTCGCCTTCATGAACGGTGATCTCCACGCCTTGCGTCTGCAGCTCGCGCAGCTCGCGTTTGATCTGCACCCGGCGCTTGCTGCGGAAGGCGCTCAGATAATCGTCGAATGTATTCCAGCCGCGATTGATCCATTGGAATTGATAACCGATGCGGCGGCTGAAGCCGTGGCTGGCCAGCAGCTCGACGTCTTCCGGCAGGCAGAAATTAACGTGTACCGAGGAGAAGGCGCCGCGCCGGCAGACATCTTTGAGGGTGGCTGCGAGTAGCTCTGCCACCTGGACGCGGTTTGTCTCGGGATGGACAAGAAGGCGCGGGCCGGTGGCCGGCGTGAACGGAATGGCGACCAGAAGCTTGGGGAAGTAGCGGATTCCGGCTCGTTCGGCGGCCTCGGCCCAGCCGTGGTCGAAGACGAACTCTCCTTGGCTGTTGCCCTTCACGTAGAGTGGGCAAGCCCCGATCAGGCTTTGCCCGTCCCAGACGGTAAGGTGCTTTGGCAGCCAGCCGGTTTCGGCGCTGACACAACCGGAGTCTTCCAGGGCTGTCAGCCAACCCCATTCGAGGAAAGGATTGGCATCGCCTACGAGAGAGCTCCAGGCGGCCGGCTCAATCGAACCGAGGTGATCGCAGATCTCAAGACGCATGCGGCTGTACGTACTTTGACGTACAGCCGCATGGTGTCAATGATGTGCGACGCGCGGAACTACTTCTCGATTTCGAGCAGCTCGACTTCGAAGATCAGAGTCGCACCGGGCGGAATCTTGGGCGACGGGCTACGGTCGCCGTAGGCGATGTCGGGCGGGCAGATCAGCTTGGCCTTGCCGCCCACTTTCATCAGCTGAACACCTTCGGTCCAGCACTTGATCACACCGTTGAGCGGGAAGGTCACAGGTTGACCGCGCTCGACGGAGCTGTCGAAGACGGTGCCGTCAATGAGGGTACCATGGTAGTTGACCTTTACCTTATCGGTAGCCAGCGGTTGATCACCGCTTCCCGCTTTGATCTCCTGGTAGATGAGCCCGGACTCGGTCTTTTTCGCACCGCTCTCCTTGGCCGCCTTTTCGAGAAACGGCTGAGCCGCTTTCTTGGTTGTTTCAGCAGCTAACGCAGCACGGGCCTGGGCGAATTGTTGGATCTTACCGCGATAGGTGTCGAAGTCGGCTTTCTTGGGAGCGTTGCTGAGGCCGTCGAGGATTCCTTGTTTGAGGATCTCGATCTCTTCGTGTTTCAAATTGAAGTTGGCGACGTTCTGGCTCAGGGCTATGCCGATGGCATAGATGGTCTTTTGGTCGTCGGTTTGGAGCTCCACGCCGGCACTGCCCTGGCTGGCAGCGCTCTGACTGGCAGGACCCTGACTGGCCGCAGCCTGACCGGCGGTGCCCTGAGTGGTAGCACCCCGATCCTCCGACTTGGAGCAACCGTTCAACATGGCGCTGGTGGTGAAAAGGAGACCGGCTAACGTCACGCTGGCTTTGTGCATATGGATGCTCTCTTTTTCTTCCGCGTCGCGATGCGGCTCGATGGCGTTGACAAAAAAAGGGGGCGGCATTTTCAGCCGCCCCACAGAATGCGTTGGACTAGTCGACGTAGGCGCGCAGCCCCTGACCTTCGCAGATCGGTAGTAGCTGCTTCAAGGCGCGGGCTTCGAGCTGCCGGATGCGCTCGCGGCTGACGCCGTAGCGACGGCCGACTTCCTCGAGCGTCAGCGGCTGGCTGTCGGTGGTTCCGAAACGCAGGCGCAGGATGTCCGCCTCACGAGCCGGCAGCTGGTTCAGGGCTACCTCAAGCTGTGCACTGAGGTCCCCGGCGGCGGCTTCACGCTCCGGATCGTCGCTATCGGATGCCAACAGCTCTTCCAGGGTGCGATCGTCGTCGGAGCTGAGCGGTGCATCGATCGACACACACTGGAAATTCTGCGTCATCGTTTCCAAGCGGTCGGCGTCGACACCGCTGGCTTCTGCCAGCATTTCGCGATCGACCTCGCCGTCGTACTTGGTCTGCAGACGCTGGGTTTCGCGCCCGACCTTGCGCCGCAGCTGGTTCCAGTGCACCGGCGTACGGATCAGTCCGCTGTGCATGTCGCCGGCGCGGCCGATCTGCTGCCAGATCCACCACACGGCGTAGGTGCCGAACTTCACTTCCTTGACCGGATCGTACTTTTCGACGGCGCGGATTAGGCCGAGGGTGCCTTCCTGCACCATGTCGAGGAAGGAAACACCGGTCCGCCGGTAACGCTTGGCAAACGAGATCACCAGGCGCAGGTTCGCCTCGATCATCTGATCGCGCAGTTGGCGGTACTCGACGAGCTCGTGCTCGAGCGAGTGAACGAACTCTTTGAGCCGAACACGATCGCCGAAACGCCAGTCGAGACGGCGCCGAGAGCGCAACTGCCGCTTGGCGAAGTCGAGCACCATGACGGTCTCGC
>JACQEN010000053.1 GCA_016200585.1 Deltaproteobacteria bacterium | reverse complement strand
GCGAAATTCGTTACCTCCTCTCACCGCTCCGATTGCTTCCGGCTGGAGCGACCCTTTGCCGGGTGGGACTCGCACCCACTGGAGATCGCCGTCTTTGCACGGCACACCGGGTAGTCGGGATTAACGGGTGACTTGACAGAATCGCGAGATATCGGACACTGCCCCGCTTCCTACCCGATTGACCCTGACCCCCGGAAGCCCAGGGACGTGTGGGTTGCGGATGTTTGCGCTGGCCAATCTCTACAGCGTGCGTCACAAACTGATACCTTCGGGGGCCAGGTGCGCCTTGTGAGTAACAGTCGACCGAACCCGGGGCTTCAACGGCCCTGCGCGCCCCTGGATTGTTACTCGAGCGCAGGCACATCGAGCGTCGTCGAGGTCTGTTGATGTCGGCGACTATGCCCATCCCCATATGTTCGCCGTTTTGGCTGACCTGTGCAGAGGTTCCCTAGTCGTTCTTGTTCAACACATCGATAACCAGCTCGGTGGTGTTGTTGCTCGGGTCGAGCGGGGACATCTGTGGGGGTGTCGGACCGGTTGCGGACGTCTGGCGTCGGGCGCGCAAGACGGCTTGGCTCGTGGAGCTCAGACCTTGGTCGGCGGGCTCTGGCGTCCTGATCTTCAGATGGTCAGCGGCCACCAATCGTTCGCCTGTTCTCAATTTGAGTCCACTCGAAACGCGTTCCGGCTGTTGTTCTCACCGCTTGTCGAAAGGTGTCGTGCCGGCGCCGCGGTTGCTTCGAAAGGCGCCATGCGTGAGCCAACAGCCGTTCGTCTACATCCACACGCGCGTAGTCGTCTCACCGAGCGTGGGGCTACGGTGGCGGAGGTTTGTACGACAATTGAGACCGGTGACTCCTTTGCCGCCAAGTTCGGACGCACCGGCTTCCGCCGCAACTTTGCTCAAAACGGCGTGTGGCGCGGGAAGCGCTACGCCACGAAGCAAGTCGAGGCCTACGCTGTTGCCGAGACGGGCGGGTGGTTGGTGATCACGGTTGTGGTAAAGTACTCTTGACGAGGAGCTTGCCGATGCAGCTGACCTACGATCCACGCTACAACGTCGCGTACATTCGCTTGCAAGAAAAGACATCCGAGGTGGAGACGATCCACATCAGCGACGAGCTCAACGTCGACATAGCGCCCGACGGTACAGTCTACGGGATCGAGCTGCTGAACGCCAATACCCAGTTGCGCGCCGGCGATGCCGGCTCGTTGATTGTGATCAACGCTGCGGCTGGAGATCGCTGCGAGATCCGTCTCGCCAAGTGAACCTGCTTACTTGATCCCGTAGCGGATAGGCCCTTTAGACGGGGTATGCCGGGAGAAGGACGCCATACGGGTGTGTATCGGGCATTGCGAATTCGCCTTGCTGACTGTACACGGGGCGAATAAACGGCCTGTCAACGAGTTGCGCAGCTGCGTTTTGCTGCGCCAGACGCTGGCGACCGAGGCCAGAGGGTCAGCGCAATGGCTGCGAGGGCCGCACCGGACGAACTCCCGCGCGGCCAGTTACTCACCAGCCCATTGCGGCGCGGCTTCGAACCCCGGGAGCCACTCTCCACCCCTCGCGGCTTTGCACGCCAATTCGATTGGACCCGCCGACCGAGGTCGGGGGCTCCGCAAACGAAGCCGGCCTGCGCCGGCTATTCCGTGTGTTTCCAGGCCCGCGAAGGCGGGTCTCGCTCGTTGAGCCCGCCACTTCAGTGGCTGGGGCGAGCCGTAGGCAAATTGGCGGGCAAAGCCACCCCTCGCGGCAGTGCACCAGCCCGCCGCCGGGCGTGCGACAGCATCAGGCGTGACGCAGAGACCACAAAGATGGGGCTTCGTGCCTCATTTTGGGTTGGCTTGAGCCGGCTCGAGGACCAACATAGACCCGATCCACCTCGGCATTTTGCCGGCGGTGGGTTGCAGTTCTGAAGACCTACGTGGCAAAGCTGATGAGGATTTTCGGAGGGTGGAAGAAGAAATGACACGAACCGGGAACCGGGGATGTATAACGATGAACCGGCGATCGCTCCTACGAACCAATTGTTCGGGCCGTCAACGGTTCGCAACTCCCGATCCCCGGTTCCCGGTTGGTCATTTTCTTTTGGATCTATGATGGCTGTCCTCAGCACCCACATCGACCCGCGCTCCAAGACGTTTCGTGCCAACTACGCCGGGATGCTCGAGCAGACAAACCGGTTGAAGGAAGAGCTCGCAAAGTCGCGCGCCGGCGGCGGTGAGAAGTACGTCAAACGCCATCGCGAACGCGGCAAGCTGATGGTGCGCGAACGCATCGAGTTGCTGCTCGATCGCGACTCGCCGTTTCTCGAGCTCTCGCCGCTGGCCGCTTGGGGCACGGAATTCGCCGTCGGCGCCGGCGTCGTAACCGGCATCGGCGTCATCAGCGGAGTCGAATGCGTCGTCAGCGGCAACGACCCGACCGTCAAAGGCGGCGCGACCAATCCGTACACCCTCGACAAGAGCTTCCGCGCCATGGAGATTGCGGCAAGGAATCGACTGCCGTTGATCAACCTCACCGAGTCGGCCGGAGCCGATTTGCCGGTGCAGGCCAAGATCTTCGTTCCCGGCGGCGCGACCTTCAAGGAAATCACCCGGCGCTCGGCGGAGCGCATCCCGACGATCTGTCTGGTCTTCGGCAACTCGACTGCCGGCGGGGCTTACGTTCCGGGGATGTCGGACTACGTCGTCATGGTCAAAGGCGGCGCCAAGGTCTTCCTCGCCGGGCCGCCGCTGGTGAAGATGGCGACCAACGAGGAGACCGATGAAGAGTCGTTGGGCGGCGCCGAAATGCACAGCCGCATCTCCGGAGTGTCCGACTACCTTGCCGAAGACGAGCTCGACGCCATTCGCCTCGGCCGCGAGATCGTCGCCCACCTCAACTGGCGCAAGCTCGGCGCAGCGCGCATGCAGGCGCCCGAAGACCCCGTCTACGATCCCGACGAGCTGCTCGGCATCGGCTCGCTCGACGTACGCCGGCCGTTCGACGTGCGTGAGGTGATCGCGCGCATCGTCGACGGTTCACGTTTCGAGGAGTTCAAGACCAACTACGGCACGACGCTGGTCACCGGTTGGGCGCACCTCTGTGGCTACCCGATCGGCATCATCGGCAACAACGGCATCCTGTTCTCCGACTCGTCGCAGAAGGCAGCGCAGTTCATCCAGCTGTGCAACAAGATCGACGTGCCCCTGCTCTTCTTGCAGAACATCACCGGCTACATGGTCGGCAAACAGTACGAGCAAGGCGGCATCATCAAAGACGGCGCCAAGATGATCAACGCGGTGTCGAACTCGACGGTACCGATGTTCACCGTGATGATCGGCAGCTCGTACGGCGCCGGCAACTACGGCATGTGCGGCCGCGCCTACGACCCGCGCTTCTTGTTCACCTGGCCAAATCACAAGATCGCCGTGATGGGTCCGGAGCAGCTCGCCGGCGTCATGTCGATTGTCCGCCGCCAAGCTGCCGAACGCGCCGGCCAGGCGTACAACGAAGACGAAGATCAGATGGTACGCCAGATGGTCATCCAGCAGATCGAGCAGGAGTCGAACGCCTACTTCGCCACCGCCCGCGTCTGGGACGACGGTATCATCGACCCGCGCGACACCCGCACCGCGCTCGGCATCGCGCTCAGCGCCGCCTTCAACAACGTCGTCAAAGGAGCGGACAACTTCGGCGTGTTTCGGATGTGAGCCCCCCTACGGGCAAGCAGCAAGCCGTCCCCCCTTGGCAGGATTTTGCCAACGGGGGACCACAGGGGGGTCTGATGCACACTATCCTGGCCCGGTCGGGTGAAAGATGATTTCGTGTTGCGCGGCGATTCGTTCGCGGAACGCCGATGACGTCGACTGCCAATCGACTACATCCACCTTGATCGGTAGATCGGACTCTTCGAAAGCGTTGGCAAGCAAAGCCAGTCGTCGCGTCGGGATCTTAGTCGTTGACACGACGGCCAAATCCAGATCGGAGAACCGCTTGCTCGTAGCGCAGCCAACCCGTGATCCGAAGGCCCACACCTCGCATTCCGGAACGTGCTCTTTCAAGATCCTTCTGACCTGATGCAGCAGGTGTGGTTCCAGATCAATCGACATTGCGCCGCTCGACTTCGGCCAACAAGGCTCTTGCATCGACGATGAAGGCTTGCGCGCTTTCGTAGACTCGCTTCGCCTTCTCCTCGTCGTAGACGTGTGCCGTCAGATTGCGCTGGTAGCGGTATTCGATCCACGGCTCGACGGCAGCGATCAAGCCGCGCTCAGCGGCTTCTCGCATCAGCTCGTTGAACGACCACTGGTCTACCGCCGCAGGGTCAGGCACCACTTGTTCAAGGTGGCGCTTCAGCATCTTCCACGACAGCTCGTAAGAATACTCAAAGCGTTGAATGACTGCATCGCGCAGCTCCTCGTCCTTCGCTGCGGCAGTCGATCGAGTGCTTGCACGTTCCAGACTGGCCAAGGCTCGCTTCCAAGATGTGAGGTCGAGCTTCATTGAGCCAGCGTACTAACCCGGACGCGGCCACGCAACGGCCGACACGGGGCAGCCGGGACGATTGACAGGCTCCGCGTCCGCCGTTAATGGCTTCGCCGCTTTTGAATCAGCAAGCGTCACCGGTGCAATTGCGGAGGTGGTTATGGGACGAGGAATTCTGACAGTGTTGTTTCTGTTTGCCATGATGGGACGAGGCAGTGCGGCGTGTGTAGGTGACTGCAACACCGACGCCGAGGTGACCGTCGACGAGTTGATCCTTGGCGTCAACATCGCCCTCGGCACCAGCAGCGTCGATCAGTGTCACTCGTTCGACGCCGACGGCGACGGCGAGGTGGCCATCAACGAGTTGATCGCCGGCGTGAACAGCGCGCTGGTCGGCTGCAGCATCTCGGTGGAGGGTGATTATTCGGGCGAAATCACGTTTGGCACGCGCCACGGCAGCCTGACGCTGAGCGTCGACGCCCGCGGTAAAGCCGGCGGTGCGTTGCTGGTGGAAAGCACCGGAGTGACGGCGCGCGCCTCACAGGTGGTCACCTTCCCGGCCGGGAGTTTTGCGGTAACGCTCATCGGTACTGCCAACGCGGCGGACGGAACATTCGAAGTCAGCGGCACCTTCACCGACGGCGACGGTCAATCGACCGAGATCAGCATCAGCGGCACCCTGCCTGTATCCGCGGCGGCCGTGCCGATCACGGCGCGGATCGGCACGGAAACCTTTAGCGGCACGCTCTCAACCGGAACTCCGACGCCGGGGCCGACGCCCGCCGGTCCGACCCCGACGCCGGTGGCGAGTTGTGCCGACGGGTCGTTTAGCGTCACGTTCTCCGACGTGTCGTCCGACAGCAACGTCAACCCGGCACCCCTCGGTCTCGGGAAAGGTATCGCCCTGGATTCGGCGGTCGGCGGCGGCCACCTCTGGGTGATCAGCGGCAAACCCTGCCGTGAGGGCAACGGCGAACCGGTGCGTTCCTTTTCGATCAATGTCTCCGATGCCGCCACCGGCATCGTTCCCGGCACCTACGCGATCAAATTACAGAACCCGCCGTTCATCCGCGTCAACTACGCGGAGACAAAGTTCATACCGGGCTCGAGCCAGAACTATGCACACCAATGGCTGTCGACCGATGGCACCCTAGTCGTCACCGATGCCGGTGGCGGTGCTCTCAACTTCCACGCCAGCGGTGTCACCATGGGCAAGGGCCCGACGTTTCCGGGCGCACTCGGAACCTTCACCCTCGACATCAGCGGCACGGTCAGCAAAGTGACTCACAACTGACGGCTGCGCGGGTCTGACCCGGCGGGGACACAACGGTGGCAATCGGCCTCGGCGAGCTCCCGGTCACCGCCTGCGAGCTCGGCGATTGCAACCACGACGGACGGATTACGGTCGATGAGTTGGTTGGAGCAGTGATTCGACTGCTCGCGGGCTGCCCGGGCGATTCCTGAACCGCATCCCACGCGACAAAGATCGGCTCGGGAACGACGACCAACCCTGGGAACGTCGTTGCTTCCACGGTGGTGTTGACCGCAAAGATCCCCTGAATCGTTGGTGCACTACCGTTTGCGCGCCTGCCATTTGTTCCACATCCAGTGGTCGGCTTCTGCGCTGCGGCTTCCCTGCAAGAGGGCCCGCGCCCAGCTCTCCGTCGTCAGTTGCGCCCCTGCTCGCTCGGCTCCGACGGCGAGCTGTTCGAGCAACGACGCGTCGGTGTCGAGGCGTTCGATTGCCTCCGCCAGAGCCTCGGCATCTCCGGCCGGAACCAGGAGTCCGTTGACCCCCTCGACGACGTAGTCACGGGTCGCGGTCGTTGCCGTGGCGACGACCGGTCTGCCGTAGATGAACGACGTCGCGACTGCTGTGACACCGGCGGCGTTGTTGGGTTCCTCGAGCAGCGGCACGATGGTGAAACGGCTGCGGCTGACGGCTTCGCAGAACACCGACGTCGCGACCGTGCCCTGAAAGCGCACGTTTGGCGGTACGCGCGGCTCGCCTTTGCTAAACAGGTCGATCGTGCGCACGGCGCTGCCGAGGCGCGTCGCCGCAGCGAGGAACGTATCGAGGTCGCGCAAATGGTGGCCGGCGGAAACGATCAGCTCCCCGGCACTTGCCGCCTGCTCGTAGGGGAATTGCGCCGGATCGAGAGCAAACGGCTGCCAGACGATCTGCCGCATCGGCACACCGTAGCGATTGTACAAGCGGGCGTATCCCGGAAAGGCACTGAACAGGAGGATCTGATCCGAGGGCCACCATCCACCCTCTTCCGGTCGCTGCCCCGCCGCGCAGAAGTCGCGCACCCACTCGTTCATGCCACCAAGCATATGAAAGTCGTTGACCACCAGCCGGGCATCAGCACGCAGTCGGCGGTTCAGCACCAGCGGATGAGCCGAAGGAAGGTCACGCGTGACGATCAAGTCGTACTCCTCGAGGTGCCGGCTCGAAACGAACGCGTCGATCGCGCTGGTACCGTCGGGACTTTGGAACGGCTGTACTTCGGAGAACGATGGCGAGATGCGTTCGTGGACCGCCCACGGGCTGACGACGTCGACAACCGCCCCGAGGCCGGCCAACGCCCGCGCCAAGCTGAAGAAGGTTGCGCCGTAGACGACGTCGCTGACGATCGGGCAGAGAACGAGCACGCGCAAGTGCGCCGGCATCTCCAACCAATGACGCGGCGGCTGGACCTCGTCGCGCAAGCCGGGAATCTTCGCGAGCGCCGCGGGCACGCCAGCGCATCGCGACTCGATCGGACACAACCTGCAGGCATCGACCTTGAAACGCGCCGACACTGCGGAGTTGGATGGAGGCGGTGGTCCGCCGAGACACGCAGGCAGATCGAGAACCGGCGTGCCGCCCGCCGCCAGCTCGAAGGCGAGCTGGCTCACGGCGCGGCCGCTCGGCGCGACTTCGGCGATCGCTGCCGATTCGCCAACCGTCGCCAGCACGCCGTAGCGCGCCGATGGCAACGGAATGCCATCCTGAAGCAACTCGGCTACCGCCCCGCTCAAAGCACAGGTTTGCTCTGTGCTCGTAACCGCCGTTCGTGTGCGCTCGAAACCAACCGGACGGATGCGCAGGCGCAGCTTCTGGCCGAGATTGACGGCGAGGTCCAATCGGCTCAACGCCGCCGGCGATTCGAGCCGGGCGTCGCCCGCGTCGTCGACGGCTCCATCCCAAAGCAAGAGCTCGGCGCAGTTTACACGCCGCGCCAGCTGCAAGACGCGTGGCAACTCGTCGGCCGAATCCGCCGCCAATCTGAAGTGCACCCCGACCCGCACGCGATCGAGGATGCGCGGCGCCAACGTCAGCACCGCCAGTGCACGCTTCCAGCTCCCCGCTTCGCTCGTACGCCCGTCGTGCACCGCCGCTGTCGACCCGTACAGCGTAACGTAAAGCGAACGCAGCCCGGTCTGACGCAGCAAGGCCAACTGCGCGTCCGAGGCCAGGGCCGTACCTGTGGCGACCAACACCGGCTCGGCCCGGCGGTCGCTCGCCAGCCGCTGTAGCGCTTCCGCCAACTCGCGCGTCAAGGCTTGCCGCAGAAAGATATACAAAGGGCCGCGCAAGCCTTCGGAGCAAAAGGCAGCGGCGCGTTCGCGCAACCACACGATCGGATCGACTCCCGAGTCTGCGAGAGTTTCGACTCGCGTCGTCGAGGCGCCTTTCGCGGCAATCCGGAGCCACAGCGGCGGAACGCTACGTTGGGTCACGGTTCAATCGTGCCTTTCACAGGAAAGCATGCGTTCGACGAAGGCTCGCAAGCTGAGATCGCGGCTGGCTTGAGCGCGACCTTCCCATGCCAGCCGTTCACACTCGCGCGGCGATTGAATCACGCGTGTCAGCAGCGACCGCAGCGACGCAACGTTGCCAACCTCGGCCAGGAGTCCGCCGTGCCCCGACGATGAGATGTGCATGCGGACGACCTCGTTGTCGGAGGCGATGACCGGCTTGCCCATCATCTTCGCCATGGCGACGACCGTGATGCCGGAGACCGGCGGATGTCCGGTGATCGGCACGACAACGGCCGCGGCCTGTGCGACCTCGTCGCGAAAACGATGCAGCGGCAATCGCGGCAGGAGCGTAACATTCGGCGGCAGCGGCTGTGGATAGCGGTTGGCGCACAGCCGCAACTCGATCGGCAGGTCGCTCATCGCCGCGAAGAGCGTGCCGTAGTCGCGACCCGAGTCGCCGCCGCTGAAGATTACGAAGCGATCTTTGAGCTCCGTCGCAGGTCGCGGTGCGAAGAATGCTTCATCGAGCGGCCACGGCTGGAGGTGCAGATTCTCCGGCCGTACGCCGAGCCCGAGCAGCAGCCGAATGATGCCTGTGTCGTCCGGAAGTATTTGCGGCTGTTGAACGACCGAGGTTTCCGGAACGGTGGACGGCTTCGAAACTGTCGCATTGTCATGCTTGCGCAATCGCTTGAAGAAGCGAACCAGTGCGTTCTCGCTGTCGATCGTACGGTCGCGCGGCGCACCAACGCCGAACACGGCGTTGTCCGGCGAATACTCGGGGGCGACGGTCGGCGGCGCTGGCGGCGCGCCCGTCGAGATCTCCTGAATCGTGAACAGGTGTAGGTCGGAGGCCGCAACCCGTTCACGCAAGCGAGCATCCTGGGCACAGGTCTGCAAACCGATGTGCAGGTGGCGGTCATAGATCAACCAGCGCGTGCGCACGAAATCCAGCCGGCGTTCGACCATCAGATAGACGAACAACGGCGCATCGCAGTTGAGGATGAGCGTGTCGTAGCGCTGCCGTTCGAGCAAGTGCGCGATCACCGAGCGATAAAGCGTGTCGTCGGGCGCATCGACGTAGATGACCTCACCGCGAGTCGGCAGCTCGACCGCCGAGCGTGCAACGCCGAGCTCTTCCGCCAGATTGCGGCCGGCAAACGGATTCACCGTTACCACGTCGACCGTACGATTGCGCCGCGCGCAGGCGTCGAGAACAGCGCGCCCCCAAAGATGGCTGTAGACGAAATCGCGGAAGTCGAGATTGACCAGGAGCACGCGGCGCTCGGAGGGTGAACCCGAGCCAGCCGAGTGGGCTGCGGCACTCGCAGGCGATTCACGTTCCCGGCCGGCCATCGACGAGCCTTTTAGCAGCACACGACTTTCTTGACAGGTACCGAAGCCGGCGATATCTGCCGAGCCCTCCGGTGTCAGCCCTCAAAATGATCTCTCATCCGTGGCTGCCGCCATCGCCCGCCGAGCTGAGCCAGATTGCGGCAAAGTGCTCGGCCACCGCGTTGCGCGAGCTGGCGAACATACCGCTCGAACGGCTGGGCGCACACGCCGCGGCGTGGCGCCGCTTCCTGGCGCTATTGCCCGGGTTGCTGAAGACCGACTCCGAGCGCGTCTTCAAAGCCGTCGACCGGGTCGATGTGCTGCCGGTGCTGCTCGCTCTAGCCGACGGTCGGGTAGCCGCGCCCCTCGTCGAGCGCGCCCTGGTCACGCTGTGGCTGGGGCTCGCTGGACATCCGGGGCTGACGTCGCCGCTGGCATTGCGCGGGCCGTTCCGCCAGCCCGTCGTCGACCCGAACAGGCCAAGACTGCTGGCACTCGGGAACGCTCGCGGCATCGTCGCGGCCGCCGGCGGAGCCCTGGTCGCAACCGAAACTGCTCAGCTGTCGATCGACAAGTTTGCGGTCGCAACCTTGCCGACAATCGACGGCACCATCGTCGTCGACGAACAACTCAATCCAGTTGCTGCGGAAGTCGTCGAACGCGTACGCGCCGCCCTCGTGCAGGTCGGCGGTGCGCTTCCCGGCGGCCGCCTCGAGCGCGTGATCGTCGGCAACGCTCCAAACACCGACGCCGAAAACGGCGCGGCGCGAGTCGCGGCGGACGTCGATGCGGCCGATCTTCTCGCTTCGGCGCAAGCCGGCTTCCTCAAGGCGGCAGCATTGGTCGAGCACCTGCTGATGCCCATCGGCACACTCGTCGAGCACGGGCAGCGTTTGAGCCCGATTGCCTTGCTGGCACGCGTCGGCGGCAATGCCGTCGCCCTCCCCTGGCGAGCTGAAGGCAGCCGCGCCACCGAAGGTGTTCGCGCCGACCTCGACGAGCTGGCCATGATCGCCGAGCTCACTGCGGCGGGCAATAACTTGATCGGCGCAGTGCACGACGTGGTCGGCCGCACTGCGGACACACCGCGGCGAGCCTTGCTGGTCAACGTCGACTCCAACGACTTCGCCTACAGCTTTCAGCTCGGTCAATCGGTGCAGCAGCGCTGTGTCGAGCGCGGCTTGCGTGTCGATCGTATCGGCATCGACGGCACCGCGGGTCGCGACCTCGCCGGCGAGCTCGGAGGCACCGTACCGCCGCCGATTGCCGACGGTTTGGAATTTCAGGTCGCCAATGACGACGACCCGGCGGTCGGCGCAGCGATCCGCCGGCTGTCGGCACGCCGCTACGAGGTCGTCTTCGGCAACCTGCGCGCCAAGCCGTTTTGCGACCTGGTCGAAGCGAACCTGCTCACGTCGCCGGCGCTGCTCTGGGACCGTCACCTGCACGAGGGAATCAGCGAAGAACGGATGCGTCGCGGCGTGACCGCGGAAAGAGTCAGCCGCTTGCCGATTCGTCTTTGGAGTCTGCTCGGCAGCTCGGGGGAAGAGCTCACGCGCGGCAACTCGTCGCTGTTCGAAGCCGGGTTTCGACGAGTGAAGGTACGCCCGTGGCCGATGGACATGGAGTTCTTTCGCTCGACGGTTACGCAACAGCCGAACCGCTTGTTTGCCGGGGGCGACAGCGGACGCGACTGGCCGCTGCTGATGGAGGCGATTCGCGACCTGCCAATCGACGTACACTTGGTCACCGCCCGCGCACCGGCCAACTTGCCGCCGGGCGTCCACGTCGACGCCCGCCTGCCGCTGTGGGGCTTCCGCGACGCCATGGCCGCCGCGGCGGTAACGGCAATTCCGGTGACGCCCGGCGTCGGCGCCTCGGGTTTGACCGTACTGACCATCGCGATGGCGCTCGGCGTCGCCGTGGTCGCGACTTCGAGCCCGTGGATCGTTCACTACGTCACCGACGGCGAAGAAGCGCTGCTCGTTCCGCCCGGCGATGTCGGTGCCTTCCGAGCAGCGTTGGTCAACCTCTATGAGCAGAGCGACCTCCGGGCACGTCTGGTGGCCAACGCACGACGACGGGTCGCAGAACTGTGCGACCTCGAAGCGTTCACCCGCGAGATGTTCGCGACGCTCGAATGACGGTGTTTTCGACAGCCCTGGCGCTTCTTGCCCTCCCCATCGCCCTCGGTGCACTGCTGGGATCGCTGTTGCGCCGCCTTGCACGGCGACACTTCGCGGGCGTCATTGCGGCGATCGCTTGTTTGATATTGCCAGCCGCACTGGTTGTGGGGTTGGGGATACGCTTTCCGCTCATCGGCTTGTGGGATACGGCCGTCGAGAGTCTACTCTTCGCACTGGGCGTCCTCCTGGCCCTGCACAGCGCTCTTTCTGAAAGGCGTAACCTAGCGCTGCTGAGCACTTCGCTGCTCTTCAGCTTGCTGCTGCTCGAGCTCGCGACGCGCCTCTTCTTGCCACCGCCGCCGGCGTTTCCGGTGAAGAGCGGACCGCATCTGTTGCTTGCCGACGCGTTGCGTGTCGATCTCAAGACGCAACCGTGGGACACGCGTTGCAAGGAGGTCGTCTGCTCGGTGGTCTACGGCGACCAATATCCCGGCATCTTCGATCCGATCGCTTCACAGCGCGAGATCGTTACACCGCAGAACTTCGTGCTGCGGCCCGACGCTCAGCGGCGCGTCTTGCACATCGGCGACTCCATGGCCTTCGGCTTCGGCTTGCCGCGCGACCAGACCTTCACCGCCGACCTCGAGCGTCTCGAACCCGGCATCCAGCACATCAACGGCAGCATCCCTGGCACGGCGCCCGACGCCTACCTCGCCGTTCTTCAGAGTTGGATTGTCACGCAGAAGATCGACCTTGCCGTCATGTACGTCTACGAGGGCAACGATTTGGAGGGATTGGACAGTCGCTATCCGTGCTGCGACTGGCAATCGCTGTTGACGTACGATGCGAGCACCGCCCACTTGCGCTGCCAGACGGCCACGGTACCCGACCTCGGCCATGCCGGCGTCACGTGGCTGCGCTATCACAATCCTCCACCGTACCTGCTGCGTGCGCTGGTCGGGACATCGAGTGCCGCCACCTACCTCGCGGCGGCAACAACCGTCGAACCGTTCCTGCAGGAAGACCAATCGCGAGATACGCGACTCAAGCATCTCGGATCGATCCTGCGGACGGCGGGTGAGGTGCTTACGGCGCGCGGCATCCCATTCCTCGTCGTCGTTCTACCGGCCCGAAGCTGGCTCGAAAGCAGCGCAACCCGGCAGCACGATGCCGTGGACATCGTCGACGTTGCGCGCCGGGATAACGTACGCGCCATAGATGCTTCGGCTGTCTTTCGCGACGCCGTCGAGCAGCGGGCGTCGTTGTTCTTCGAAAACGGGGACATCCACTTCAACGCCGCGGGACACACACTGCTCGCGACGTGGCTGCATGAACGCCTACCGCCGAATGGTTCTCCCACGGACAACCGTTAGCCTGCTTCACGAACTTGCCGATTCCCGCCTCAAGATTGGTTCGCCCCAACGTTCGCTGACTCACTCCGGGTTTGGAGGGGTGATCCAGCTCTTTGAGCACAATGCGCTCGAACACCTTTGCAAGAGCTTCGTGTCCGGCCAAATTGAAGTGGCAGCAGGAGTCTTGGCGAAGATCGAGGTAGTCGGAATCCTTCAGTTCTTCGGCCAAGGAATAGACGGGGACTCCTTCGACCTGCCCGAGCTGACGGATGGGATCTTGCCAGTTTTCCTGCACCGGCCGCCGATCGGCGAACGGGCGGTCGAGGGTAGTGGCCATGTAGTAGACCGGCCGCGTCCCCATTACCCGCAGAGTCGGCGCAACTCCCGCGAGCGTGTCGCGAACGAAGCGCCGCGGCGACTCCGGTCCGCTACCGTCATCGTGGGCGAGTGCGATCACGGTGTATTGGTACAGACGCGAATGCAGGAAGAGGTACTGATTCAAAAAGTCCGGCACACACGGCATGCCAGGAAAGCCGTCGGCGCGCAGGGTCATGCCACGAGTGGCGTAGGCGGCATCTCCGAGAAGCGAATAGTGGTACCATTGGCCGTCCCAGTGTTCGAGGAGTGTGACCGCGGGGTGGTAGATCGGCACTTGTTCGCGGGCCATCGCCCATTTCTGCTCGAATCCGAAGCCGGGTTGGGCGAAGTTCAGCACGCAGAATCCCGGCGCCGGTCGGAGAGCATTGAGGCGGTCCTCCAGCAGGGCCGTGAACGATGTGAATTCGTCGAGTTTTCCCGAGCCATACGTGATGGAGCTGCCCACGAAGAGAATGCGAATTCGCTCCGGATGCTGCTCGACGCATTCGCGGTGTACTACTGCTGGCTGTTCCTCCCATACGGGAACGCCGCCGCTCAAACGCAGGGTCCCCTGGCGAACGATCTGCGTACGTGGCTGAAGAGGGTGAATGCGCAAAATCAACTCACCTGTTCCAAGTCCGGTGAAGATGCCCGAAAGGATCAGCAGCCCAAGTTGGAATTGCGTCTTCATCGGAAGCCATCCCAACTCGTCGGGCGCAGGGCGACGGGCGTTGGGCCTTCGAGCTGCTGGTGCAGCCATTGCGCCATCCGTTGATGCCCGGCTTCGTTGAAATGAGTGCGATCCCCTTGAATCGGATGCTCGCCGCGGGCCAGTGCATCGCGAATCGTCTGTGTCGCATCGAGCTCATGTAGGCCGAGGCGTCGACTGATGCTGCGGACATGCGTTGCGAATCCGATGGGATCGTCGGGGTTCTCGATTCCGGCAGCCGAAGGCAGCACCACGACCGTAAGCTCGACGTGCTTTTCGCGCAGCTCGTCGCGCGCCGTTTGCAGAATCACTTCCAGATGCGGCCACAGCAGGTGTCCGTTGGCCGAGGCACTGCGCGACGACCAGGCATCCAACAGGCCTCCGAGATAGGCGGCAAGCGAGGAATGAGCGACGATCATGACTCGCCCGAGATACGGCAGCGGACTGTTCGCCAGTAACCACTGCAAACCGATGCGGCTCTCGTTGTTGGGCGCGTCGGGGAAGCGCAGAAGGGCACGGCCACTGTCGTACGAAAGAAGCGATTGCCAGTTCGAGCACGGATGTGGCGCATCGAGCCCGCTGATGTCGTTGCCTTCGAAGAGATACATGACAACCAGGTCAAACGGCTGACGCGCCAACCAGCTGCGGATCACGGCGAGATAGTCATCGGGAGCGGTCCCCGAAATGCCGCCGTTGACGTGCCGAACGTTGGGCTCGATCTCTCCCAGGCGAGCGACAAAGGTCTGATCGCGCACAACGTTGGCACCGTACACCATCGAGTCACCGACGTGCAGCACGCGGCGGGTGTGCTGCGGCCGCACATCGACGTGCTCCGGAAACACGTCGGAACGTTGCTGGCTCACGTCGAGCACGCCGGAGTAGGCCGAGCCGTAGACGATCGAGCAGACGATTTCCTTGGTCACCATGGCCCCGGGCGGCCGATCGGTCATCGTCCTGCCGTTGAGGTCGCCTTGCATCGCCTGCTTGGCGACGAGCTCGGGCATCGCGCCGGTTTGGAACAAGGGTGAGTCGGGACCGGTGCTGCGCACGAAGGTCGCCAGCAGAAGATGAGGTCCGTCGCCGGGTGAGTAGGCAGGCGGCGGCCCGAGCGACAGACGCACCGCCACCTCGAGGATCGCCAAGGACACAACGATACCGGCAAGCGTCAGCGGCACGTTGCGCCAATCGGCGTACATCTGATGCGCGGAAAACAGCAAACCGGCACCGCATAGAAAGCCTTCCGCAACACCATCCCACAGGCCGATGATCGGGAAGCCGACGGTCAGCAGCGCGGCGACCAGAACCGGCAGCGCCAAACAGATCGCAGCGCCGCCGAAGCCACGGAGGCGGTGATTCAAGATGAGCTGCAGCACGGCGCCGAAGAGAATGCCCGCCGCTGTCGGGCAAACGAGCAGAGCCATAGCTTCGACCAGCATGTCCATCGTGCGCGAAGCGGACTATCCCAAACTCACTCTTGGAAGTCGACGTTGATGTTCAAACTCAAGGCGTCTGCAATCTTCGGACTCTATGATTAACGCCAGAGGCGTTATGCATGACAGCCCAGGCTTGCCGCGCCAAGCGGCTACCCTGGGCGGGCTCGACGACACCGGGCCTGGTTCGATACGCTGCCGCAATGCCCCAGTCAGATGCGGCCATTTCTCGCAGATGATCGAAGGTGACTTGCAATTGTCCTCGACCACATCGACGGGCCGTCTGACGGCCGCTTGCGAATGGCTGGCGCGGCGCCCGCCGCGCGTCTGGCGTATCCTGGCAGTGGGGCTGCTCACCGTGCTCTCGTTGCTGGCGCTGTTCGGCGCCGGCGCCGTCGTCGACGGCGTGCGTTACTTCTGGCTCGACGACGATCAGATGATTTCGATGCGCTATGGGCGCAACCTGGCGCGCGGCTACGGACTGGTCTGGAACCCAGGCGAGTACGTCGAAGGCTACTCGAACTTCCTGTGGACGCTCTGCATGGCAGCCGTGCATCTGTTGCCCATCGCCGCCGCCCACACCGCGGTGGCGGTCGAGATCATCAACTGGGCGCTGGCGGCGGCGATTCTGATTCTCAGTGAACGGCTGTTGCGGGTCTTTCTGCCGGTTCCCGGTCTCGCGGCGCCTGCGCTGCTTCTGGCGCTCGCCGTCGACGTCGACCTGGTTTACTGGTCGGCGCACGGCTTCGAGACGACCCTGGTCACCGCCGTATTTCTCCTGGTTATCGTTCGCGTCTTGGAAGAGTGGCACAGCGGCCGCCAGCGAGTTGGCACTTACGCCTTACTGGGGTTGCTGCCGCTCATCCGCAGCGATGCGCTCCAGATCTGGGCCACAGCCGCGCTACTTGCCGTCGGCCTGTCGAATGATCTCCGCCGCAGCGCCAGACTGCTTGGGTTGTCGTTGCTGCCAGCCGCTGCTCACCTTCTGACGCGCCATTGGTACTACGGCGAGTGGCTGCCCAACACCTATTATCTTAAGGTCGCCGGCGTGCCGGGGCGCACCGCGCTCGGCTTCGACTACCTGCTGCGCTTCGCGGGCAACTACTGCGTGCCGCTCGTTCTGGCGCTGGTCGGAGCGTGGCGAAGCGACAACAAGGCGCAACGGTTGCTGCTCGCCGGGAGTCTGGTCGGCGCCGCCTACATTCTGATCGTCGGCGAGGATCTCTTCCCCTACTCGCGCTTTCTGGCGCACCTGGTACCGGTCGTTCTCGTGCTCGCCGCAGTTGGGGCGACGGAGATCACGCGTCGTGCGACGATACCGCAGGCACTGCTGTTCGTCACACTTGTCGTCTGGGTGTCGTTCGCCGTCGGCGCGGCGTCGCCCGACAGGCTCAACGACGACAACGGCGAGCCCGAGCACGGAACGGTGACCGGGATCTTGATCAACCGGCACACCGATCCGGCGGCGACGATCGCCGTGGTTGCGGCCGGAACCGTGTCATACTTCGCCGATCGCTACGCGCTCGACATGCTGGGCAAGAGCGACAAGCACATCGCGCGGGAGACGGCACACCCCGGCGGTTTCGTCGGACACAACAAGTTCGACCCCGAGTACAGCCTCGGTCACGCCCCCGATCTGGTCGTGCCCTTCTGGGTCGACAAGCTCGTCGTCGACCCCTTCGCCATCGAAGCGGCCCGCAAGGGCGGCGACGAATTCATTGCCGCAATCGTCAGCAGCCCGACGTTCGTACGCGAGTATCGCTCCAACCCGGTGCCTGTGCCGTACCTCCTGGAATACAATTCGGTCTACATCCGCAACACGTCACCCGAGCTGGCGCATCGCGCCCAGTGGCAGGAGCCGCACCTACGCTAGCAGCGGTCCACCCGTTCGCGACGTTGCGTTGGCGCTCGTGATTGGGTTACGGTCCAGCCTTCGTAGTGACAGCGTTCCGAATGAACCTCCGCCTCCCCTTTGCTTGCCGGCCGGATTGCCTCATTTGCAACGGGGCAGCGGCGGTCGACGCCGACGCCCTCGAGCAGTCAATCGCGCACGCCGAGCAGACCGATCAGCGGCGCATCTACGTGCAGGGAATCGACGTGGCATCGAACCCGCAGTTGCCGGCGCTCGCACGTGCCGCCAGGAGTCGCGGTTTGCAGGTCGCCGCCATCGAAGACGGACCCGCAAGCGACCTTTCCGACAAGGCGCGCGCCTTGCGAGCCGCCGGAGTCGAGCATGTCTACGTCTCGCTTCCCTTCTCCGCGGCCGGCGACCGTGCCGCAGTGGCGCAGATGCGCAACCAGTGGAAGCAACCGCTGGAGCTGGCCGTCGCGTTGAATCGTTCCAACCAGATTCCCGCCGGAGTCCACGTCGCCTTGACCGCCGACAGCGCACCGGAGTTGGTCAACGTCCTGCGTCTCCAAGCTCGTCTGTCGATCCGCGAAATGTTGATTTCCGAAGGCGGCGGCGACGACGACGGATTCGACGCACAGGAAACGTTGGCGGCGCTCGACCGCGCTTGGCGCTCCGCCAACGCCTTGCAGCTACGCCTGCGGCTCATCGGCTTTCAGCAGACGCGTTACGTCCACCCACCGATGGGTGAACCGGCGCCGGGATGCGACGAGGCACTGCTCGAAATGATCCGCCACGCCATCCCGCTGCCCGCGGCGCGTGGGGGAATCCAAGCGCTACCTGCGCCGGGAAGCCAATCGACGTTGCTGAAGATGGTGCGTAGCGCCGACGATTTGCGGAAGCTCGGCCTCGAGCTGGCAGCGCAGCGCGCACCATTCGTCGATGTTCCCGCCTGCCTGGGTGGCGCCCCGTCGGGCTCAATGGACAGCGGCGATCGCATCAAGGCCGGGGCATGTGGCGACTGTCGGCTGGACAACCAATGGCCTGGTGGATCGAGTCGTCTCGACAGCTTTCGCGGCGGGTCGTTGC
>JACQEN010000052.1 GCA_016200585.1 Deltaproteobacteria bacterium | reverse complement strand
CCCTCTACTTTCGCTACCTGAATGCCGGACGTCAGGACGACAGCTGGCTGTATGTGCCGGCCGTGCGACGCGTGCGGCGGATGTCGACTGCCCAGCGTAGCGATGCCTTGTTCGGGCAGGATGCCGATCAAGACTCCTTCTGGGGCTTCTCCGGACACATCGCGTGGAGCCAGTGGAAACTGCTCGGTGTCAAAGACATGCTGGGTGTCGTGCACCGCGAGCACTTTCGTGCACAACGTTGCCCGGGGGGCGCGGATTTCGCCTTCTGTGACAATTGGGAGAAGCGCCGCGTCTACGTCGTCGAAGGGATCACCAAACAGCCACAGTACGCCTACGGCAAGCGCATCCTCTACATTGACGCCGAAGCCTGGATCGTCCTCGCATCCGACATCTACGACAAGCGCGGCGAGCTTTGGAAAGTGTGGATCGAGTACTTCACGTACCGCAAGCAGGGACCCGACTCGAACATCGTCTACGACGACGAAATGGGCTTCACCTCAGCGGTGATGATCGATACGCAGATGGACCACGCCACCGTCATCATGATCCCCGGCCCAGCATCACCAGATCCCAACACCTGGTACTTCAACAAGGGTCCGAACGCTCGCTCGCCGTATGCTTCGGGCAACGATGAGGACGTCTTCACCGTGCCGCATCTGATCAGCGCCGGACATTAGCGGTTGGTCGGGCACTTGAGCGCTACAACCTGTAACGGGACGACTACGGTTGCCCGCGCCGGGCGTAGGTGCCAAGATGCGGCGCCGTGAAGCACGCAGTGCTCACAACTTTCGACGGTCGCAAACGCCGCAGCACTCGTAGAGGCCGTAGCACCGCTGTACCCTGCAGCGTTTGTCGGGATTTCCGAGACGGCTTGGGGCTGCGAACGTGAGCCATATCTATCGGGCGTTCGAACGCCACCTCACCGACTTGCAGATCCGCTACGCCGGCCATCCCGAGCGCGAGATGCTGCGCCTCGCACTGTTATCTTTGGAACGCGAGGAGAACGTTGCCACCGCCTACGACGAACAGGTGCTGGGCCGGCGTCTGGCAGCCCTGCCGCTGCCCGATGAGATCCGCAAGCTGTTTCGCACGGCACTGCAGCGAGTCTGGAAGGACGAGGAGATGCACGCCACCTACATACACGCGGCGCTGTTGAAGCTCGGGAGCCCAGTCGTTGCCGCGCGCGCCTTCCTGCAACAGATCGCCGGCGAGCTTGGCGGGTGGGCGGTTGCGGTGCGCCAGCATCGACATTGGACGGAGGCACCGTTGTCACGCAGCGCGGCGACGCTGTTGACGTGGGCCGGCTGGCTCAGCGGCCGCGTGCCGCGCGAAGTGCGACATCACCTTGATTACTGCAGCTTCCACGATTTCTGCACCTACAACGTGCAGACCGAAGGGACGGCCTGGCTTTGCTGGCAGCGTCTGACACAGCTCGCGGAAGCCTCGACGGCACTTCCGGGTGTACGAGTCGACGATTTACGCCGCATCGCCGACGACGAAGACCGGCACCGGCGCGTGTTCAGCATTCTCGCCGAGAGCTTGACCGACGACGACCGGCTGCGAAGCGCGGTCAGCGAAGAGAACCTGGCGGCGCGTCTCGGCGAAGTGGGGGATTTATTCTTGCCGCCGAAGAGGTGGCGCAGCACGACCATCGAGAGCTCGGTTGCGGGCGACGCCGCGGCGTGACCGAAATCGATGTCTGTTGGCTTATCGTCCGATCAAGATGCGGATTCGCCCACGGTGTCCGCCCTTCGAACGTCGACGATACCCCAGAGAATCGAACGGTCGCGTGCTGCCACATTGGTGGGAGAGTCCTGCGTTGGCTCGCCGAAGCTGCGCAGCACGACGACGCCCTGCGGCGCACTGGCACGACGCACTGCCGCAAACAGCCGCTGGCGATAGCGCTCCGGGGCCCCGTCGAGAATGTTGGAAAGCGTAAAGCCGTCGAAGCTGTCGGCTGGGCACGACTCGAGAAACGAGGCGGCGTCGCTGCATGCGAAGCGGATCTTCTCCGGCTCTTGCGGCGGCGGTGCGCTCGTGAGGTCGCCGAGCAGCAGGGCGCGAGCGTACGGGTTGGTGCGGTTTGCCTGCGTCTTCCAGCAGCGTTCCAAACGCGAGCGCATCACGCGCCCGAAATGCGCCGGCAGGAATTGCAGAAACGGCGCGGCGTAGACCGAGCGCAGCCAGTGCACCGACAGCAGCGTGTCGGTTGCCAGCCGAAACCCCGCCGTATTCAGGTAGCGGTTCCAAAAGATCATCTGTTCGCCGTGCTGCTCGAGGTCGAGGAACGATTCGAGCGTGCGGCGGCGCCAGCCGAACAGTGCCATCAGTCGGCGGCCGACAGTGACGACGCGTTCGGCTGAGCCGATACGCATGGCCGCACCGGCGACACGTTCTCTGGCGTAGTCGAGTTGCGCCGGATTGATGTCGACCGCCGTCACCTCATGACGCGCCGCAAGTGCCATCGCCATGCAGCCGGCCGAGGCGATGCAGAAAACGCGCCCTCCGGGCGCGAAAGCGGCCTCCTCGATCGCCGTGTCCTCATACATGCGGCCGAAGAGAATACGCTTGCGGCCGCCTCTGGCGTCGAAACGTCCCGCTTCCCAGGGCGTATCGTGCGTCATCCAGCGGCGTGCGACATCCCCGCTTGCGCTGCGACGACCCAGGCAAGCACGAGGAAAGCAATGTTCTTGACCACCATTCCCGCCGGGTCGGGAATGACCCGCCGCGCCCAGATCAACCCGCCGGTGTTCATGCCGACCAACAGTGCGGTTTGCGCCGCCGCCGCAAGAAACGGTTGCCGGGCGCTGACGACCCAGAGCGCCAGCCCGCACTCGACGACACCGATGACGCGCAGCAACCAGGTTGCAAGCTGCGGGCTGAAAAGGGGTACGGACTTGACGACGTCGACCTGCGACGGCACACCGCTCAAGAGCTTGCACCACAATCCCTCGTAGAGCCAAACGGCCGCAACGGCCCACTGCGTCAGTACAAGCGGCGGCATGGCGCGGATCGATATCATACGATTCCGCCGCACGGTAGCCGGCGCCAGCTTCGATCGCGTCGCCACCCGCTGACGACGGCGTGTAGCCCGTCGCGCCGGATTGCGGTATACGGCCTCGTGCTTCCGACCCCATCGCAAGAGGTGAGCTATGAGCGCAGAACCGAACATTGATCCGCGCGGGCGTTCTCTGTACCCGACGCAAGAAGAAATCGACGCTTGGGCCACACGCGAGCACGCCCGGCGTGCGGCATGGGTTGCCGGTCCGGGGGAAGATGAGAAGCTCGACTGGGCGCGGCGCTACCGTTGGCGCGCCACCCTCGGCCTGGAAGAGTCGCGGCTCGGTCCGTCACGCGACGACATCGACCGTTGGGCCGAATCCGAGCACAAGCGCCGCGCCGCCTGGCTGGCCGGTCCAACCGCGGCGGAACGGCAATCCTGGGCACGACAGCAACAACAGCGTGTCCGTGAAGTCGACGCACCGTTGCCGTCATCCGACGAAGAGGTGGCGGCGTGGGCAACAAAGGAAAAGCAGCGGCGCCAGGAATGGGCTGCCGGGCCAACCGACGAGGAAAAGCGCGAGTGGGCGGAAGCGCAGGGACACGGCGTGTTCGACGATCTGATGAGCTTGCCGGAGATGATGATGCGGTCGGACTTCGCCGAGACGGCGCAAGGCTTCATGCGTGACGCCGAATTGGCGGGTAAGGGTACGGTGTACGCCTTGTCGCGCGCACCGCTGCGCTTGTGGTCGTACTTCGTCCGCACCGGCCGCGCCTTCGAGGAAGAGCTCTATCAACAGCCGCGCCGCCGACGCGTGCGCTATTGAGTGAGTCGACGCGGGTAGCGGCGCGGTGCGCCGACATCACGGGCGTCTGGCAGACGTCGAACCTGCAGGATCGACAGCAGCAGCAAGACGAGACTGATCACCCCGACACCGGCGCCAATCCAACGCATCGACGAGCCGAATCCGGATAGACCGGCGCCCGCCGGCGAGCTCAGAATCACCAACAGCGTTGTCAGCCAACCGGCGATCGTAAAGATCGACAACACCTGCACCCGACGGCGGACTTTGTGAGCCACGGCAAACAGGTGGCTCGGCGTGTCGCGCACCGTCTCCACCGACTCGAACAAACGATCCATTCGATTGCGCATGTCGACGAGCCACTGCGCCGCACCGCCGAAGCTCAGTCGGTCGGTGAGCTCGATTTGCACCAAGCGTCCGAAGAAGCGGTTCTCGTGCGCCCGCAGGTCGAACGCCGGATCGAGCTCTTTGACCATGGCCTCCGCGGTCAGCACGGCCTTGAGATAGCGTGCCGCATCCGGCGCCAGCACCATGCCGTGTTTACGTACGATTGCCAGCATCTCGATCTCGAAGATGTCCTCGGTCGACGACGTTCCACCCGGTCCGACACGCGAGCTTTCGAGATAGTTCTTCAACGCTTCGATCAGGTCGCGCCGCGCCACCTGCAAATCGGTTTGCGCTGCGGGAGTCAGGAAACGCAGAAACTCATCGACCGCCTCGGCGACGTGTCCGGCAAACAACGTCTGGGCAAAATAGCGCAACGAGTCGGTCATCTGATCGTCGAGCTTGCCGACAATCCCGAAGTCGACGTAGCCGATGGCGTCCCCGGGCAGGACGATGAGGTTTGCCGGGTGCGGATCGGCGTGAAAGTAGCCGAAGCGATAGATTTGATTGAGCGCGTTCCACACGATGTGGCTGGCGATGCGACGCGTGTCGTGGCCGCGCTCCGCCAGCTGGTTGAGGAAGGCTGCATCATTGCGGCGCAGCGCCGTGATGATGTCGATGACCGGCACGCCGTGAAAGTATTCGAGGGTCAGGACGAGCGCCGTCGTGTACTCAGAATAGACACGGGCGTTGCGTTCGAGCGGATCGTCGTCGGAATTTTCGCGCAGCACCTGCGCATGGCGAGCCTCGATCCGATAGTCGAGCTCTTCTTCGGTCCAGTGGGCAAACTCGCGCACCAGGTCGCGCGCGTGGATGCGCCCGAAGACAAACGGCAGCGCGTCGAGAATCCCGGCCATCCAACCCATGAAGCGCAAGTCGGCGCGCACCAGCTCGCGGATACCGGGCCGCTGAATTTTCACCGCGACGAGTGTGCCGTCCAACAGCTCGGCACGATGCACCTGGCCGATCGAGGCAGCCGCCAAGGGTCGCCAGTCGAAGGAGCGGAAGATTTCTTCTACCGGACGTTGCAGTTCGTCTTCGAGGACCCGCCTGACCTCTTCTGCCGGAAACGGCCGCACGCGATTGAGGAGTTGAAAGAACTGCAAGCAATAGTCGGCCGGCAGAAGGTCGAAACGCAGCGCCAGAGCTTGCCCGAGTTTGATCCACGTGCCGCCGAGATCTTCGAGAACGGCCTGCATACGTTCGGCGCGGTTGCGTGTGTCGCGCTTGGCGAAGATTCGGGGGGCGATGAGGTGCGACCAAGTCGCTCGGCCGACTTGAACACCGCGCCGCGCAACCCCAAGCCAGGTCGCGCGCGACGAGCGCT
>JACQEN010000059.1 GCA_016200585.1 Deltaproteobacteria bacterium | reverse complement strand
GTCGGAGTGTTGGTCGGGGTCTGCGTCGGAGTCTGGGTGATCGTTGGGGTTTGAGTCGGTGTGTTGGTGAAGGTCGAGGTTGAAGTGACGGTCGGTGTTTGAGTTGGGGAGTTGGTTGGAGTGGTGGTCGGAGTGCTGGTCGGGGTCTGTGTTGGAGTCTGGGTGATCGTTGGCGTTTGAGTCGGTGTGTTGGTGAAGGTCGAGGTTGGGGTGACGGTCGGTGTTTGAGTTGGGGAGTTGGTCGGAGTGGTGGTCGGAGTGTTGGTCGGGGTCTGTGTTGGAGTCTGGGTGATCGTTGGGGTTTGAGTCGGAGTACTCGTGGAGGTTGGCGTTGCGGTCACAGTTGGTGTCTGCGTTGGTGAGTCGGTGACGGTTGGGTTGTTCGTTAAGGTCGGCGTGGCGCTGCTCGATGGCGTCGCGGTTGCACAGTTGGACACCGCGAACGCCGCACCGGTCAGATCAATCGTATAGGTGAACGACGACGTTCCAGCCGACCCACCGTTTGCAACCCAGGCGGAGAGTGGTGAAGCTCCGCCCGCGCCAGTCGGTCCGACCACTGAGATGAATGGAGTGTCCGGAAAGATTAGTTGACTGCCGGTGCTTGCCGGGTCGCGATTGTACTGCGAGATCGCCAGGTAATAGGTGCCGGCCACCGTCGGTCCCGGTGGGCGAGTCGTTGGCAGGGTCGAGCGATTGTTCGAGCTGGAGATGTCATCGTTGGCGTAAATTCCGAGTCCTGTCGTATCGAACAGGAAGAGCTGCGTATCGCTGTTCGTCGCCATGCCGGCGGTGGACGCAGAGAATGCTGCCGGATCGGTGATGGAGATTTGAAACAGATCGGCTCCGCTCGCCTCTTTGGTCCCGGCAATGCTCGTCAGCGAGCCACAGCCCATCGTAGCCTGAGCTGAGGCGAGCAGATCACCCGCATCGCCGGTCTCGGCCCATGTCGCCGCATTGACGCGCGACGCGACCAGGAGTGCCCCCCCCCATACGAAAAGCAGCGCGAGTACCTGCGCACTCACGCTGTACCGATGAGGCATTGCGAGGAGAGCACACTACAAGCTGCGTGCCATGCACGCACGACAGCCACGACTCGGAAATCAACAGGAAGTGTCAGCGGGCAGTCGCACGACGTTGCCGCGAGCGCCGTTGGTTTGTCGATTGTTCCACGGAATGTCGATTTTACGCACCGGCGGGTGCGCTATCCTGTACGATTCTGAACGATGGTTGTGGAAGCGTGCCCCCTACCAACTTGACCCGCGAATCGATAGGAAGGGGCAGATCATGCGACGCGATATCGTACACCCTGGAGCTGGCAATCTGACCTATGAGATTCGCGAGATCGTGGCTGTGGGCCGACAGCTGCGCGATCTCGGGGTTGAGATGACGTGGGAGAACATCGGCGACCCGGTGCAGAAAGGCGAGACGCCGCCCGATTGGATGCGGCAGATCGTACGCGAGCTCATCGACGAGCCGCTGTCGTGGGCCTATTGCGATACCGAAGGGGTTCTGGCGACGCGTGAGTTCCTGGCCGCAAAGGTCAACGAGCGCCCCGGCGGTGTGCAGATCACCGCCGCCGACATCCTGTTCTTCAACGGGTTGGGAGACGCGGTTTCCAAGGTGTACGGTCAGCTGCGCCGTGAAGCGCGCGTTCTCGGTCCGTCGCCGGCCTACAGCACGCACAGCTCGGCGGAGTCGGCGAGCAGCGGTTACAAACACCTGACCTACAACCTCGATCCGTACAACGGCTGGATGCCCGATGTCGAAGACATCCGCATGAAGGTGAAGTACAACGACGCCATTGCCGGCATCTTGTTGTTGAGCCCCGACAATCCGACCGGCGCTGTCTATCCGCGTGCCCTGGTCGAAGAGATTGCCGAGATCGCCCGCCAACACGATTGTTTCATCATCACCGACGAGATCTACGCGCACATCGTCTACGGCGGCGGCCGGCTACACGCCAGCGAATGGGTCGGTGATGTGCCGGCCATCGCCATGCGTGGCATCAGCAAAGAGTACCCGTGGCCCGGATCGCGTTGTGGCTGGATCGAGATTCTCAATCGCAAACGCGACGAGAACTTCTCGCGCTACTGCGACAGCTTGTTGGCGGCCAAGCGGCTCGAGGTGTCGAGTACGACGCTACCGCAGATGTCGATTCCACGCGTCATCGGCGACGCGCGCTACGCCGCGCATTTGCGCCGCCGCGAAGATCTCTTCGAACGGCGCGCCGGTGAAGCCGTGGCGGCTTTTGCTGGCTGCGATGCGGTGGTCGCCAACAAACCGGGCGGCGCTTTCTACTTCACTGTGATGTTCAAGGACGGCATTCTCAACGATCACCAGACTCTGCCGATCGACAACCGCGCCGTACGCCAACGCATCGAGCAGATGGTTCAGGGCGTCGCTCCCGACAAGCGCTTCGTCTACTACCTCATGGGCGCCACCGGAATCGTCGTCGTGCCGCTCACCGGCTTTCAGAGCGAGCATCATGGTTTCCGCATCACGCTGCTGGAATCCGACGACAAGAAACGCGCCTGGATTCTGCGCACCCTGCGCCAGTCGATCGACACCTACGTCGTCGCCTAAGCCAATCAGAAACCAGAAACGACACTAGAGCGGCAGGTAGAAGAATCGCCACCACAGGCCAGTCTGGATGGCGCAGATCGTGATCCATGCCAGCGCCAGACGGCGAAAATCGCTGGCCGACATGACGCGTGTTGCGACGCTGACCACCAGGAAGCTCAACACCAGCGGCGTGCCGGCGAAGATGTCCCAATCGCCGATGTAGCCGAACACCGGAAACCAGGCGCACGACAAAAAGAGCCAGCCCAACGCCCCGAGTGCGAGCCAGCGCTCGCGGCGTTCTTTCAAATTGGCGACCGTCTCCGGCAAGCACAGTAGGGCGAGCGGCACAAACATGACCAGGTAGTCGGTGATGTCGAGCAAGTGGGGCATGCTGATGAAGTCGTAGCCGCAGTTGGTGATGCAGTACTTCTTGATCCACTGCCAGGGCGCCGCGATGTTGCCCCAGTTGCCGCCGATCAGGCGCGCCGAACCGGTGAGATAGTACGCCAACGGGACGGCACCCGGCAGCAGAAACAAAGCGACGCCCGCCAGGGCACGCAGCGGCCGGCCGCGCCAGACATACCAAAGGTGTGCCGGCAGCCAGCACAGACCCGAACCGTGCATCAAGCCGATCAGTCCGAGGAAGATGTTCGACAGCGCGAAGCGGGTTCGCGTCTCACGCCGAAACAGCATCGTGGTGACGGCAACGTACCAGCAAATCAACGCCACCGACTTCGGCGTGCCCTTCTCCGGATAGCCACACCACAGAACCACATAGGGTGCCAGGGTCAGCATGGCGAAACGCAGCGGCCATTCCGGGCTGATCGTCCGAGCAAAGAGGAAGATGGCGGCGATCGCCGAAGCACCCCACAGCGACGATTCGATGGCCACCGCGGTCGACGGTAAGATGCCGATGTCAGCGCCGATGCGTATGACGTGGGTCGAGAGGATGGTTCCGAGTGGCTCGGCGGACTCGATCTCCACGACGGGAATCAGATCCCGATCGATGTCGTGGTAGTCGCCCATCCACTGCGGTACGCGCCACCAGTAGAGTACAGCGACCGATAGGAGGGCGATTGCCACCGCCCAGCGCAGCGGGCGGCGTACCCTCGGCGCCCAAGCCGGAACCCATGCGCCCAGACACTCGGCGGCGATCGTTGCGGCAGCGATCCAGCCGAACAGCCAGCCGACACGCCCGTTCGTGAAATCGCGTACCCCACGCCATACCCAATCGTGGACGTGATACGGATCGTAGGCCGCCAGTGCTCCGAAGACGACTAGAACGAGTATGCGGCTCTCTGAACGACGAAACACGATTCCTGCCCCAGCGTGTTCGTCTGACACAGCTCAAGCGGCGAGGCAATGATCGCGAGACCGGAACGACTAGCGATCGGTGATTGGTGATTGGGTCTGCAAGGGTCGGGGAACGCGATCGCTATCTACAATCGCAAATCCTCAATCACCAATCACAAAGCGCCACAGGACAATGCTGGCCGGTGTACCGAGCTAGAGAGTTTCGTCCGAAACGGGAGCGCGGCCGTTTCGCCGTCGGCTGAGATGACAGTTGACGGAGGAATACCTGACCTGAATCAGGGCCTCTTCAAGACATTCAGTCCGGCCCAGGACTGCAAAACCGTGCGCTGGCACGTGCGGAGCGTGAAGAATCCTGCACCCTGGGCCAAAAGCTTCAACCGGTTTGCGGCCCGCGAATCGTCGAAACCATCGTTGATCACGAGCTGGCGTACCTTGGCGCGATGCATGCGTAAGCCAGGCGTATCAACGGCTGAACGTTCCGAACATCTCTCAACCGGTTGGCGCATCGCGAAGAGCTGCCAGCGACGCTCGGCGACGACCGTGGAGTGATGAGCTGAACCGATGCCAACAACAACGGGAGGGCAGGAAATGAGGACGACAGAGACGAAATGGATGGTTGGGTGTTTTGCTGCACTGGGCTTGATCTTTGCGACGGCGCAAGGTGCTGCGGCCAGCGGCAAGGCCAATTTGAGCGAGAGCCTTGCCGCCACGGGAAGCGCGCCGGACAAGGCAAGCGGTAAGGCCAGTCTGAATCTGCGTCCGCGCAAGAACAAGGGAACCAAGGGATCGTTTGCGGTGGTTGCAAAGCACCTCTCCGCGGATTCCAGCTACGACCTGATTGTCGGCGGGGCCAAGGTCGGAGAGCTCAAGACCGGTCGACTTGGGAGCGGTCGTGCGACGTTCAATACCTCGCCTCACGGCAACACGTCGCTGCTCGGTTTCGATCCGCGCGGCGAAACGGTCGTACTTCGCGATGGAACAACCGGAACGGACGATTTGGTTGGCACGATTCCGGATGACAGCCCGGGCTCACAGGCTTGCTGTCTGGCGACGGGGCAGATTGAGGACAATGGCAGCACCGAAACGGAGTGCGAAGACATCGATGCGCAGGCTTGCCAGAGTGCGGGCGGCACGCCTCAATGGGTTCTGAATCCTGACGGGACGCCGTCGCAAACACCGGTGACCTCTTGTCTGCCGGACCCATGCAACAACACCACATCGGCCCCTCCGAGTAGCGTCGCCGTTGCCTGTTGCATCAACGCGACGCACGACGAAGGTACCGAGGCGGAGTGCGAGGATGTCACCGAGGCTGCCTGCGCGACGGCGGGTGGGGCGTTGGTG
>JACQEN010000048.1 GCA_016200585.1 Deltaproteobacteria bacterium | reverse complement strand
TTCGAAACCGACTACTGGCACGTCGCGCGCCTGCTCGATCTCATCGGCTTGCCTCTCACCAGCGCCGAGCGCAACGGCAAGGGCCCTCTGGTGATGGCAGGCGGCCCGGCCGTCTTTCTCAACCCAGAGCCCCTGGCTGATTTCATCGATCTGTTCCTGATTGGCGAAGCCGAGGAGATGCTTCCGGAGTTTCTCGAAGCTGTTGCCGAGGAGCTGCACCGCGGCCGGCGTGACCCTCCCGACGCGTTTCTCTGCGCCGTCGTCGAGCGCGTCGCCGGTGCGTACGTTCCGCGGTTCTACGAGCCGGTCTTCGACGGACCTGCCTTGGTCGACCTGCGCTATCACGGCCCGGGTGAAAGCCGTGTCGAACGGCGGTTGATCTGGGACCTGAACCGCTTCGCCACCACGACACGCGTTCTCAGCCAAGATGCGGTGTTCGGCGACATGATGCTCGTCGAGGCAAGTCGCGGTTGCCAGTGGGGCTGCCGTTTCTGCGCCGCGGGCTACATGTACCGCCCGATTCGTACGCGTGGTGCGGCACAGCTCGAGGCGACGGTACGCGATGGCCTTGGTCACCGGCCGACGATTGGCCTGGTCGGGGCGGAGATGGCAAGCGTTCCCGGCGTCGAACGCCTTTCCGAAGTCGCCTTGGCAGCCGGTGGACGGCTTTCGCCGTCGTCGCTCAAGGCCGATTGCGTCACGCCGCGTCTGGCCGCGGCACTGGTGCGCGGCCGAAATCGCAGCGCCACGGTTGCGCCGGAAGCCGGCTCGGAGCGCATGCGGCGGGTCATCAACAAGAACCTCAGCGAGGCCGACATCCTGCGCGCCGCCGACCTGCTGGTCGGCGAAGGCGTTCAAGACCTCAAGCTCTATTTCATGATCGGCCTGCCTACGGAGGATCTCGACGACGTGCAGGCGATTGCCGACCTCACCGTCAAGATGCGCGCCAGCTTGCTCGAAACCGAACGGGCTCGCCGGCGCGTTGCCAACATCACCGTGTCGGTCAATCCGTTCGTACCCAAGCCGTGGACGCCGTTCCAATGGGATCCAATGGAGCCGATCCCCAAGCTCAAGGCCAAGTTTGCGAGCTTGCGCCGCCGCTTGTCGTCGATTCCCAACACACATCTCGACGCCGAGTCGCCACGCGAGGGCTATCTGCAGACGTTGATGTCGCGCGGCGATCGTCGCATCGGCCGAATTGTGCGCGCCATCCACGAAGCCGACGGCGATTGGTGGAAGGTGTTGCGGGCCTGGCAACGCCAAGGCATCGACGGCTTGCCGCATCCCGATGCCTATGTCCATCGCCAGTATGGTGACGACGAGAGGTTTCCGTGGGACTTTATCGACCACCGCATCGACCGTTCGTATCTCTGGGTCGAGCGGCGCAAGGCACTCATGGCACGTCAGACACCCCCCTGTGACACGACGACCTGTCACAACTGCAGCGCCTGCTGAAGGCGAGTCAGCTTTCGGCGATGACGTAGGCGGTGGCCAATTCTGCCGTATGGCTCAGCGCCAGATGAAATCTCAAGATGCCGAGGGCGGCGGCGCGTACCTTCGCCCGACCATGCACGATGATCACCGGCGGCCCTGACTGCCGAGCCACTTCGATTTCGCGCCAGCCACAGGCTTGGCCCAAAGTCTTCATGACCGCTTCTTTTGCGGCGAAGCGCGCCGCGTAGCTTTCCGGCGAATTGTGGCGCCGCGCACAATATTCGATTTCCGCGGCCGTGAAGACGCGATCGCGGAAGCGTGCGCCGGTGCGTGCGTTGGTCAACGCCGATTGGACGCGTCGCACTTCGATGATGTCGACTCCGACGGCGACGATCACCGCGACTCCTCGCCGGGCCGGGGTTCCTCGCGGCGCGGCAGCAAGATCAGAACTCCGACCGCCCAAACACCGAAAAGAAAACCAAAGAGCGTCCACAGATTCTTCGGGTAGCGGTTGTTGTGTGCAAACAACCGACACATCAGGGCGTCGAGGAAATGCGCCAGCAGGACGGTACGGACGAGGGTTGCCGTATCGAGATGGGGTGCGAGCAACCCGATGCCGGTGAAGTACCCGAACAGTTCCGTCCATGACATCTTCTTCTCCGACGTGCGCCGCGGCGTTCGAGGTGCTGCAGCCCGTCGCGGTTGACGCCTCTACGTGCCTCACTATAAGGAATCGCCATGACAGCCAAGAGTGCCAAGCAACCGCAGAACGTGCTCGATTGGATTCTCCAACAAGGCGGAACGACTGTCGGGCAGGTAGTGGAGGAACTTCTCAGCCGTCCCGCCGTTTCGGATGGTCTCGCGAACATGATGCGTCGTGCCGCCAAGACCAAGGGGCAAGTCGACAAGAACGTCGAAACTCTTCTGCACCTGCTCAACCTGCCGTCGCGCGCCGACTACGACAAGCTGCGTCTGAAAATCGAGCACCTTCAGGGGAGCTTGGTGAACTTGAATATGAAGCTCGATCGCATTCTGGCTGCTCAGCTCACCCACAAGAAGGCGAAGGCCGAGGACTAGCTCGACCTAGGCTGCGGGTGACGGGTAGCTGCGCTCTTCGACGCCCGGCACGAGAAGCGTCGCGAAGCGCCGCAGCCCCTCGACCGTCGTCGGGGCGATGTTCACGGCCGGTACCGCACCGAGCAGCGGCACGTGGGTTTGGGAATGCAGGTGCTGTAGTGCCCGACGATCGCGCCGCGACAACTCGCGTAGCTCTTGGTAGTTGCGCCGTAGCTTGTTGGTGAGGCCGGCCTCCCACTTGGCCAACGCCGGCTCGCTCTCGAGCAAGCGCGGAAAGGCAACGACGCGATTGGCGATGACCCCGGCGACGGGGTAGGCACCCGAGCTGAGATCGCGATGAAAGCCGATCGTCGTTTCGATGGTTCGCGCTTCCGGTGTAGTGACCAGAACGAACGCCGTGCTTGGTGCGTGCAGGAGGCGAGTCACTTCTTCGGCCCGTTTGCTGAAGCCTTCGAGCATGTGCTCGAAGCTGGACACGAATTCGGCGAGATCGTTGAGCAGATCGAAACCGGTCCAACGCTGCAATGCCTTCAACAGGCCGGAGAGGGCCAGACGCCCGGCTGCCGATTCCACGCCGGATAGCAACGACGTCGGAGCCTGCAGGAGCCGCACGGCGCGTGATGCCAGCAACCCAACCAGTCGATTCGGCGCGGTGAGCAAGTCCTGCAAGTGGGCGCTTGGCGGAGTGTCGACGATCAGCAATTGGTAGCGCTTCGAGGTTACCAACTCGTGTAACTTCTCCATCGCCATGTATTTGGCGGAGCCGGCGAGCTCGTTCGACAGCTCTTGATACAGCCGGTTGTTGAGAATGCGGGTGGCAGCTTGCGGGCTTGCCGCGAAGCGCTGCACCAGCGAATCGAAAGTCCGCTTGGTGTCGAGTGCCAGCGCGTCAAAGCGCGTCTCGGCATCGACTTCGACCGGCCGCGGATCAATTGACAGCTCGTCCAGCCCCAAGGCGTCTTTGAGCCGCCGGGCGGGATCGACCGTAATGACCGCAGTCCGACGCCTATGCAGCGCCCCTGCCAGAGCCAGGGCGGCGGCGCTAGTCGTTTTGCCGACGCCGCCGCAGCCGACGCAAATCACCAGGCGCTTGTTCAGTAGATGCTCGATGCCGGTCATGACTCAGCCATTCTGTAGCGCTAGTGCTCAGATTTCGTCGGGTTCACCGACTGCTACGGTGCCCAGCACGTTGGGATCGGAGGCTAGGACGGAGCGTCCCAAAGCGCGGCCGATGGCGCGCAAGTTGGCCGGATGAACTTCCGGAGCGAAGATCTGACGCAAGACAATCGGTGTCACGCCGATTGCACGCCGAAGTTGGGCGACGTGACGTTCTCCTT
>JACQEN010000365.1 GCA_016200585.1 Deltaproteobacteria bacterium | reverse complement strand
TGCTATCACGGCGTGAATTGGTCGGGAAGCTTGCGACGGGTGCAGCAGGCGCCGCAGTTGCGTTGACGGCTCTCTCGGGGCGGACCAACGCTGCCGTAGCGCAAGGAGAGACGGGCGCAGCGAACAGTTCCGGTACTGACCTTCGTCACAACGAAGCGTCGTCGGAAGTGGTCGCGAATGGCGTGAAGTCGACTGAGGCGAAAGCCGTTCCACCGATGGAGCTGTTACGGCCGCTGGGGATTGGTTCGCTGGCCAGTCATGGTTGGAAGGTTGCAGAATTGAGCCCCGTAATGGACGGGACGTGCGTGCTGACGCTAGTGAATGAGCGTGGGCGGTCCCACCGTGTCCACATTTGCCGCAACGAAGGTGCACCTCAAGGCCTGGTTCATACCAGCCGGTTCGATCTTGTCGTGATGAATGGTGGCCAGGGCGACCTCCCGACCGAAGAGGGTTTGGCCCAGGCGATAGCGACTGTTGCCCACGTGGTGGCGGGTAACGAATCATCGCTGACCGACTCGAGCCTTTTGGCGGAATTCCAATCTTACGAACAACGTGTGAAGCTTTTCTCCGGTCCAGCCGATCGTAAGCTTCTGTGATTTTGCAACAGGCGGGAAACTGAAGTGATTGACAATCTGGTAGAGACGGGGGGCCGTCGAGTTGATCAGGTTCCCACGGTGAAGGAGGCAAGATGAGTCAGAAGAAGAACGAGCTTCCGTCATTGCGCAAGACCCCGCTCGATTTCTTGAGCCGGGATGAGGCGCGCCAGGCAGTGAAGCCTGAGGTGGCGCTTGATGCTTCCGAAGCAGCCCAAGCCCTGCGAACGGACCCCAACAGCGAGAAGATGCTGTTGGCGCAACACATGTCGCACGCGTCGCACGGCTCTCACGGCAGCCATGGCAGCCACGGATCGCATGGTAGCCACGGATCGCACGGTAGCCACGGATCGCATGGCAGCCACGGATCGCACGGCAGCCACGGGTCGCACGGTAGCCACGGGTCGCACGGTAGTCACGGATCACACGGTAGCCACGGATCACACGGTTCCTGGTAACTGGTGACCATCGGAAATCAGAGTGCACAGCAGCGCTAAACGGGGGCATCAAATGAGATTGGCCGAACGAGCTGGCGAAAAATCATGCGTAGAAACCGGGGCGCTGCCGGGTTCTTCTAACGACAGGCGAAGGTGGACAATGAAGCTTGTTGGAACTCTAACGTTGTTGG
This sequence comes from Deltaproteobacteria bacterium, assembly GCA_016200585.1. GTDB lineage: Bacteria > Desulfobacterota > Binatia > HRBIN30 > HRBIN30 > JACQEN01. The sequence goes on along the minus strand of JACQEN010000365.1, from coordinate 11,750 downwards.
CACTCTGCTGCGTTGCCTCGATGGCATCAGCGGCTTCGGTGATTTCGGCTGGTCCGGTCTACTCGCCCGCCGGTGGTGGTAGCTGCGTGCTAAGCGGCGACGCCGAATCGGCTGGGGGCGCGACTTGGACTTGTAGCGGTTTGAGCTTCAGCTCCTTCACGAATCTCTATTTCGGAATCAAGAATAACGCGACGGCGCAAGGGCTGGCGATGAATACTGCCGAGCCAAGTGGCGGCGCGATTATCTCGTGGTCCGCCGATGGGACTACGACCCTTACCTATACCGGCCAGACCAGTGTCTTTGACGCGGTGGCCGGTTCCTCGAAGACCGCGTTTACTCGTTTGACGCTAACGTTTCAAAGCGGCACGGGTTCAATCACCGACGACGCGACGACCCAGGCGTTGAGCGGCGCTAACGGAGCGGTTCATTCGCTTTGGCACGTTACATCTGCCAGCTTTACGGCAAACGCTCTCTTCGAAGGCAGCGACACCGACGGCAGCGGCTACGTCCCGGCAAAAACCTACTTCGGCACTGCCAGCGTTCATGGCCAGAGCACCCGCGATGGTACGGACAAGGATCGATCGCACGTCGATCTCGGCTTCTATTATTCATATTGTGGTGACGGCATCATCGAGAGTCCCGATCAATGTGATCGCGGCGGCGCCAACGGAACCAACGCAGCGTGCTGTACCTCGAGCTGTACCTTCATGCCGCAAACGACACTGTGCCGCGCTTCGGCGGGCGATTGTGACGCTGCGGACTTCTGTACCGGATCTTCGGCCCCTTGCCCGACCGACGTAAAGGTTCCGGCGGGTACCGAGTGCCGCGCAGCGGCAGGAGTTTGTGATGTCGCCGAGAATTGCGACGGCGTCAACAACGCCTGCCCAGCCAATGCCTTCCTGGCTTCCACCACAGTCTGTCGCGGCGCTGCCGACGTTTGCGACGCGGTCGAGCGTTGCACTGGCAGCAATCCCTTCTGTCCGTCCGACTCCAAGAAGGCTTCGACGACTGTGTGTCGCGGCGCAGTCGATGTCTGTGACCAGACTGAAAACTGTACGGGCAGCACGGATGCTTGCCCGGCCGACGGTCTCAAGTCGACCACAACCGTTTGCCGCGGCGCAGCGGGTGTGTGCGACGTAGCGGAAAACTGCACGGGCACTACTACCAGCTGCCCGGCCGATACCTTGCAAACCAGTACGCAGCTGTGTCGTGGTCCGGCGACTGCTTGCGATGCGCCGGAGTACTGTACCGGAGGCAGCGTGAATTGTCCGGTGGATGGGGTCGAACCCAGCACGACCGTCTGCCGTGGCGTTGCTGGTCCGTGTGACGTTGCCGAAAACTGCACCGGCACCAGCATGGCCTGCCCAGCTGATAGCTACCAGCCAAGCACCATCCCCTGTCGACTCATTGCCGATGTTTGCGACGTCGAAGAGGACTGTTCTGGCAACAACGCGCAGTGCCCACCCGACCAGTTCGCCGGGCCCTCAGTTGAATGCCGTAGCTCTTTGGGAATTTGTGATCCGGCTGAAAATTGTTCGGGTACGATCTCGGCCTGCCCGGCCGATGCCAAGAGCACCGGCGAGTGTCGTCCCATTCAGGGTAACTGCGACGTCGCCGATTTCTGTGACGGCGTGAACGACACTTGTCCAGCTGATACGGTTTTGCCGACGATAACGGTTTGCCGCCCAGCGATCGGTGATTGTGACGTTGCTGACCATTGCAACGGTGTCGATCCAACTTGTCCGGCAGACGCCGTTGCGCTGGACACGGTCGTCTGTCGTCCGTCCGCAGGGTTTTGCGATCTGGATGATACCTGCGACGGCAGCACGAAGCTCTGTCCGCCGGATTTGAAGAGCACTGATCTCTGCCGTGCGGTCAACGGTCCGTGCGACGTTGCCGACTTCTGTGACGGCGTCAACAACAACTGCCCCAGCGATGCGTTCCTACCGACGAGCTCGGTTTGCCGGGGTGCTGCGGACATCTGTGACGTCGCCGAGAAATGCACTGGAACGGCCGCCACCTGCCCAAGCGATACCTTCAAGCCCATCACTGTCGTGTGCCGGCCGGCGATTGCTACAAGCTGTGACGCACCTGAAAACTGCACCGGCAGCGCTGCTGCGTGTCCACCTGATTTGAATCTCAACGAAGGTGACGGCTGCCTGGGGCCGAACAACAACACGTGCCTGAACACCTGCACCGGTGGTGCCTGCGTACCGGATGTACGCCCGAACTGTTGCGGTAATGGTCTCCCTGATACCGGCGAGCAATGCGACGACGGCAACCAGTCGACGGGAGTTGATTCCTGCCCATCTGCCGCGGGACAGAACTGTGTCTATCTCGATGGATCTTTGGTCCGTGGCGAACGTAAGAAACCCTCCAAGGACAAGTACGGTTGCCAGGTCGAATACTACGTAGTCAATCCCGGCAATCCGGTGGACAAGTTCTCTCTACCGGATCGTGATCAGATCTGTCGCGACAACGACCCAACCTGTGACTCCAATGCGACTGTGGGTACCTGCCGCTTCAGCGTTGTGATGTGCGTGAACAACGATGATTCAAGCCTGGCCTGCTTGGCACCGGCCGGTAGCTATGTCGGCGGTATCAGCAGCATCGACGTCAAGCCTCTGGCTAAGAATATCGCCAACCTGCCTGGAATCGGTTCTGTGTATCTTGCAGATCTAGCTAAGGTGACTGCAGCCACGTCACATCTGCTCGATCCGCAAGATCCTATGTCCGGCTACAGCAAGGGTCCACAGGTTGCGCCCAATCAGAAGGGTTGGTGCAGTCAACCCATGGATATGGACGTGTTCCTGGCTGGCAGCACCAAAGATCGTGCAACCCGTCGGCTAACTGTCAAAACGAAGAGCAAGGACCGCAGCTTCCCGCGCACAAAGTCCAAGACAACGACTTTGCGGCTCCTCTGCGTGCCGTAAACTACAACACACATCGACCAAAATAGAAACGGCGGGGTGCTTCAAGCTCCTCGCCGTTTCTATTTTGATGTTTCCTTGGTGCCCGTTCTTGTCTGGCGCCAGCCTATCGCCCGGTAAACTTCGGTTCGCGTTTTTCCATTACGGCGCGAATGCCTTCGCGCGCGTCCTCGGTGTGGAACGTGGCGCTCTGTTGAAGCGCCTCGAAGTCGAGGCTCTCTTCAAGGGTGTGATGATCACCGCGATAAATTGCCTTCTTGACCATGCGGACGGCCACGGGTCCGCTTGACGCAATTTCACGTGCCAGCGAGGCAACGGCGTCGTTGAAGCCCTCTCGCGAGACGACACGATTGACGAGTCCCAGCCGCTCGGCTTCGCCTGCGTCGAAAACTCGACCGCTGAAAAGAAGCTCACAGGCCCGAGCGGTTCCGACAAGCCTAGGTAGGAAGTAGGTGGCGCCCATACCCGGGTGGATTCCAAGGCGTGTGAAAGTCATGCCCATTCGTGCGTCGGCAACAGCGACGCGCATATCGCACGCCAAGGCAATGCACAGCCCGGCACCGATGGCGTGGCCGTTGATGGCGGCGATGCTGGGGATCGGCAGATTGCGAATGGCGAGATAGCGCAGGTAGAAATCACGCGGCGACCCCTCCATGCTGGGGGCGCTCTCTGCGCCACCCACACCGGCATCGCGTGCCAGCATTCCGAGATCTCCGCCCGAGCTGAAAGATTTTCCGCTGCCAGTGAGGACAAAGACGCGAGCCGAGGAATCGCGACGGATTTCATCGACGGCGCGAACCACTTCCTCACCCATTGCAGGCGTCATCGAATTCCGTGTCTCCGGGCGGTTGAAGGTCATGGTCACGACGCCGGCGTCGCGTGTCAATTGAATATGTTCGAATGCCATGGTTGTGAGAACCTCCGGCAGCGGGTTCTAGCCCCGAGTTGAGGGGCCAGTCAAAGTCACGAGCCCTTCCGACTGGCGGGTCGGAAGGCGGAGCGCCAGCTAGTCGAACTCTTCGAAGTTCGACACCCTCCAAGCGTTGTCCGAATGTCGAGTGGTAACGATCCAACGACGCGTGAACTGTCCGGCGTCTTCGACTTGAATCGTTCCTTCAAAGACGAAACTGGCGGTATCGGCGTCGCTCTTTTCCTCGAGCAACCGATACCGTACCGTCGGCATGCGCGTCGTCTCGTCGATGATTTGTCCGGCGGTCAAGTGTTGCTCGTCCTCCAGCTTATGCAGAGCGAGGCCGGAAACGATTCCTTTTGCCTCCGGCAGGTCGATGCGAACGTAGTGGGCGTCGACAAATTTCTCGGCGACGCCACGGGCGCTATTGGGGTCGGTCCGACAGCCGCCGAGCCACGCGAGCACCGACAGGACAACCGTTGAGAAGACGATCTCGGGCCGTCGACTACGGATGCGGCTCACCCTTTCTTCCTTTCGAACAGTGTTGCGAGTTTGGCGCGCGTTGCCGCAGCCGAATCCACTTTAGCATCACGGGAGCCCGGGCGGAACGAAAAGTAGTCACAGAAGTTTCCGTCGGCTTTCTCCAGTTGCCGCTCGGCTTGCGACTCCCGGCATTGGTTCTCGGAGTGCGTTTCGAAGAAAGTGCAATTCAAACAACAGTGCAGGTCGGCGTCGCAGTGCAGGCAAGTGTCGCGTCGGCCGATGCGCTCGGCAGCGCCGATGTCATGTCCGCACTGATGACAAGCTCGTTGCACAACCGGGTTCCTCATCTCTCTAGAGATCGTCTGCGGCAACCGACGATTCAAGGTCTCGAGCGGTTGACTTGTATCGATTCTCGCGATTTCTTGCCGCTGCGTTGCAGGGTTTGATAGCATACGGCGCTCGTTAAGATACAGCACTACACTGGCAAGGTGGTCGTGATGCAGAGATGGATTCAAGAATTCGAAAGTGCATTGCGCATCGAAGAGAATGCTTCGGTACATACGCTGCGCAACTATATCAGTGACCTTACTCAACTGCGCGCCTTCTTGATGGAGGAAGGGACGACGCTCAACGGCGAGGGCAGCGACGTTGCCGTTGAGAGTGTCGACGCGTTGGCGATCCGCGCCTTTCTGGCTCATTTGCTGCGCCGCAACCGCAAGAGCTCGGTCGGACGCAAACTCTCCTCGACCAAGGGATTCTTCCGCTTTCTGAAGCGCCGGGGAGCGATTGAAAGTGAACCAACCGCGGGAATCAGCACGCCGAAGAAGGAGCATCAACTGCCCGTTCATTTGACGGTCGACGATATGTTTCGTCTGCTCGACGCTCCGCCGCAGGACACGCCTTCTGGCGTGCGCGATCGTGCCATCCTGGAGACGTTGTACTCGTGTGGCGTTCGCGTCAGCGAGCTTGTCAGCCTCGATTGGGACGATATCGATACTGGCTTGGAGGTCGTTCGCGTGCGCGGCAAAGGCAACAAAGAACGCCTTGTGCCCATCGGCAAGAAGGCGCAGGCCGCCTTGCGAACGTATCGAGCCCAGATCCCGCAGCTCTGCCCGCGTACGCTTTGCGATCCCAAGGCGGTCTTCTTGAATCGTCAAGGCAGACGGCTGACGACCCGCAGCGTTGCGCGTGTGGTCGAGCTCTACGTAAAACTCTCGGGCATCGCCGGAAAAGCCAGTCCGCATGCTCTTCGGCATAGCTTTGCCACACATCTGCTGAACGCCGGTGCCGACCTTCGGGCAATCCAGGAGCTGCTCGGGCACGCCAGCCTGTCGACGACACAACGTTACACTCACGTCAACCTCGATCAGTTGATGAGCGTCTACGACCGCGCCCACCCGCGCGCTTGAACCGAAGGGAATCCTGCGATGTTCCACGGCACGACCATTCTCGCTCTGCGCCACAACGGCGTGACCGTGATGGCAGGGGACGGGCAAGTCAGCTTGGGACAGACGGTCATGAAGCGCGGTGCCCGCAAGGTGCGCCGGATCTATGGCGACAAGGTGCTCGCCGGCTTTGCCGGCGCGACGGCCGACGCATTCACGTTGTTCGAAAAGTTCGAGAAGCAACTCGAACAGTACGGTGGCAACCTGCGGCGCGCGGCCGTGGAGTTGGCCAAAGACTGGCGCACCGACCGTGTCCTGCGCCGCCTCGAAGCGCTCCTGGTGGTTGCCGACAAGGAGACGCTGCTGGTTCTTTCCGGCAGCGGTGACGTCATCGATCCGGACGATCCGGTCATCGCCATCGGCTCGGGAGGAAACTATGCCTTGGCCGCGGCGCGCGCCTTGATCCAACACTCCGAGCTCGACGCCAAGTCGATTGCAGAGGAATCGATGCGAATTGCCGCGTCGATTTGCATCTACACCAACGATCAGATCACCGTGGAAACCCTCTCCTGAGAAGCGTCGGCCGGCGCGGGTTGCACGACGCCCTGCGCGTGGTACGTAAGAACCCTCCATGAGTCAGATGACGCCACGTGAGATCGTTTCGGAGCTCGATCGTTACATTGTCGGCCAACGCAACGCCAAGCGCGCCGTCGCCGTTGCTTTGCGCAACCGCTGGCGTCGCCAGCAGGTGCCGGAAGAGCTGCGCGAGGAGATCGCTCCGAAGAACATCATCATGATCGGACCGACTGGGGTAGGGAAGACCGAGATATCACGCCGCCTGGCGAAGCTGGCCCAGGCCCCGTTCATCAAGGTCGAAGCGTCAAAATTTACCGAGGTCGGGTACGTCGGCCGTGATGTCGAATCGATGGTCCGCGACCTCGCCGACCTGGCCATCAAGATGGTGAAGGACGAGGAGCAGGAGAAAGTCGCTTTGCGGGCGCGCGAGCGCGCCGAAGAGCGCGTGCTCGACCTGCTCTTGCCCGGCCTTCCCGACGGTGAAGGCGAAGAATCTCATCACGCAACGCGCGAAAAGTTTCGCCGTATGTTGCGCACCGGCCAACTCGACGACCGTATCGTCGAGCTCGAAGTGAGCAGGTCGTCGACGACGATGGTCGAGGTGTTGACACCGCAAGGCATGGAGGAAGTCGAGTCGCAGCTGAAAGAGATGTTCTCGAATCTCATGCCGAAGAAAAGCAAGAAACAGCGGCTGAAGATTCCCGAGGCCATCGAGGTGTTGACGCAAGAAGAGGCCGGCAAACTGGTCGATATGGACGCGGTCACCAAAGAAGCCATTCGCCGCGTTGAAGAATCCGGTATCGTCTTCATCGATGAAATCTACAAGATCGCTGGACGCGAAGGAATGGCTGGGCCGGATGTGTCGCGTCAGGGTGTGCAACGCGATCTGCTGCCCATTGTCGAAGGGTGTACCGTCAACACGAAATACGGAATGGTGCGCACCGATCATGTCCTGTTCATTGCTTCCGGTGCCTTTCACACCACCAAGCCCTCCGACTTGATCCCTGAATTTCAGGGCCGCTTCCCCATACGCGTGGAATTGGAGCCGTTGACGAAAGACGACTTTGTCCGCATTCTCACCGAACCACGAAATGCCTTACTGAAGCAGTATGTAGCGTTGATGGCCACCGAAGGAGTGACACTTGGATTCCAGGACGACGCGATCCATGAAATCGCAGCGATTGCGGCCGAGGTGAACCGCAACACCGAGAACATCGGAGCGCGACGCTTGCATACCGTGGTGGAACGGCTCCTGGAGTCGTTGTCGTTCGATGCGCCGGAAATGCACGGGCGGGAAGTGGTGATCGACGCCGCGCAGGTTCGGCAAACTCTCAATGAGATCGTGAAAGACGAAGATCTCTCGCGCTATATCCTGTGAGCATGCCCGACTCCCCGGAATCGCGAATGGAGCAGTTGATCTCTCGCGCCGAAGTTCTACTCGAAGCGCTGCCCTACATCCGCCGCTACGCCGGCAAAACCATGGTCGTCAAATACGGCGGTCATGCCATGGTCGACGAGTCGCTGCGCGAAAGCTTTGCGCAAGACATCGTGCTGCTCAAGTACGTCGGCATCAATCCGGTCATCGTCCACGGCGGCGGACCGCAGATCAACCAGCTCCTCAAGCAGTTGGGAATTGAATCGCAATTCGTGCGCGGCATGCGCGTCACCGATCGACAGACGATGGATGTCGTGGAAATGGTCCTTTGCAAGATCACCAACGAGATCGTCACCCTGATCAATCGCCACGGCGGTCGCGCCGTAGGCCTTTCGGGGAAAGACGGCGAGCTCATCGTGGCGCGCAAGCTTACCGTCACCACCGAGGAAAGTGGCCGGCAGACGAAGGTGGACGTCGGACTGGTAGGCGAGGTCCGCGGCGTCAATCCGACGGTCATCGAAACACTCGATCGCAGCGACTTCATCCCAGTGATTGCCCCAATCGGGAGTGGTGACGGCGGCGAGTCGTACAATATCAACGCCGACTTGGTCGCCGGCGAGATCGCCGAGGCGTTGCGCGCGGAGAAGCTGATCCTGCTCACCGACGTCGACGGAATTCGCGGTGCCGATGGGCAAGTCATTCCGACGCTCGACATCGAGCGGGCCAACGAGCTGATTCGTTCGGGCGTCATCGACGGCGGCATGATTCCGAAGGTCGAGTGCTGTATCGACGCCCTACGCGGTGGGACGCAAAAGACGCACATCGTCGACGGTCGCGTCCGCCACGCCGTGTTGCTCGAGATCTTCACGGACGCCGGCGTCGGCACCGAGGTCGTTCGCGCCGAAGCACGGACCTCAGTTGCACGCAAGCGCGCCGCCCGTTAACCACGACCCATTCAGCGTCGCTTCAACCTTGAGCTCAAATGACCAACCAAGAGATCATTGCCCTCAATGACCGTTTCTTGTTCCCGCTGTATGCTCGGGCTCCCATCGCCCTGGTGCGCGGCGAGGGCTGTCGCGTTTGGGACGCCGACGGTGCGGAGTACCTGGACTTCTTCGCCAGCACCGTCGTCACCGCGCTCGGGCATGCGCATCCGAAAGTGACCAAGGCGATTGTCGAGCAAGCAGCCAAGATCCTGCACGTCTCGAACCTGCATCACAGCGAACCCCAGGCGCACCTGGCGCAGTTGCTCTGTGAAAACTCATTCGGCGACCGCGTGTTTTTTTGCAATAGCGGTGCCGAGGCCAACGAAGCGGCAATCAAGCTGGCGCGCAAGTACGGTTCCGAGCTCGGTGATGGACGGTTCGAGATTCTGACCGCCACCGGCTCGTTTCATGGCCGAACGATTGCAACGATCACGGCAACCGGACAGGAAAAGGTTCGGCGGGGCTTTCAGCCGCTACCCGAGGGCTTTCGCTACTTTGCGTACAACGACATCGCGGCGCTCGAGGCTACGCTGTCGCCGCGAACGATTGCGGTGATGATCGAGCCGCTTCAGGGCGAAGGCGGGATTGTCGCGGCGCGTCCGGAGTTTCTGCGGCGCGTGCGGCAACTCTGCGACGAGCGCGGCATGTTGCTGATCTACGACGAAGTACAAACAGGCATGGGCCGCTTGGGCTCGTTGTTCGGCTACGAACGCAGCGGCGTGGTGCCGGACATCATGACCTTGGCCAAAGGGTTGGGGACGGGAGTACCCATTGGAGCGATGCTCGCCAACGAGCGTGTCGCTCGCGCATTCACCCTGGGATCCCACGCCTCGACCTTTGGCGGCAACGCACTGACCTGCGCCGTAGGCGTCGCCGTCGTTCATACTCTTCTGGAAGACGGAGTCATCGAGAACTGCGAGAAGCAAGGGCGGTATCTGCGTGAGAAACTGCAGGCGTTGAAATCCAAGCGCATCCGCGATGTACGGGGCGACGGCTTGCTTGTCGGTGCCGAGCTGGATGCGCCGGGTGGCGATGTGGTCGAGGCATCTCGCAAGCGCGGGCTGCTGATCAACTGTACGGCCGAAAAGGTTTTGCGGTTCGCGCCGCCGCTGATCGTTTCCGCTGTTGAAATCGACAAGGCGGTTGCCATCGTGGCCGAGGTGCTCGGCGCATGAAGCGCGATTTTCTCAGCCTGCTCGACTGCTCGCGCGACGAGCTGCAGGCGATCCTCGACCTGGCGGCGGAGCTCAAGGCCGCGCTCAAGGCCGGGAGGGAGCAACCGCTCTTGAGGGGCAAGGCGATGGCGATGATCTTCGAGAAGCCGAGCCTGCGCACGCACGTGACCTTCGAGCTCGGGATGTTCCAGCTCGGCGGCTATCCGATTTATTTGACGCCCAACGACATCCAGCTGGGACACAGGGAAACCGTGGCCGATGCGGCGCGCAATTTGGAGCGCTTCGTCGACCTGATCATGGCGCGGACGTTTGCACACGAAACGCTCGAAGAGCTGGCGCGTTGTGCGCAGAAACCGGTCATCAACGGATTGTCCGACCTTCTGCATCCCTGCCAAGTGCTTGCCGATTGCTTTACGCTTTTCGAACGCGGTGTGAACTTGCGTTCGATGCGCGTGGCCTTCATCGGCGACGGCAACAATATGGCGCACTCGTGGATGAACGCTGCTGCCCGCTTCGGTTTTGAGCTGGTGATTGCCTGCCCTTCGGGCTACCAACCCAGCCCGCTGATTTTCGATCGTGCCCACGCCGCCGGCGGGCGCATTACGATCACTGGCGATGTCATGGAGGCGGCGCAGGGCGTCGACGTGCTCTACACCGACACGTGGGCCAGTATGGGCCAGGAGGCGGAAGCAGACGAGCGTCGCGCGGCGTTCTTGGGCTATCAAATCAACGGCGATGTCTTGCGCCGGGCGAGCGCAGATGCCGTGGTCATGCATTGTCTGCCTGCCCATCGCGGCGAGGAAATTACCGACGAAGTCATGGACGGACCGCAGTCGATCGTGTTCGACCAGGCCGAGAACCGGTTGCATGCGCAGAAGGCGGTCATGGTGTGGCTGATGCGCCAAGTCGCTTAGGCATTGGTTGCGATCCCAAACGTTTGGTGGAGATGATGAAGGATAAACCGAAGAAGATCGTCCTGGCGTACTCGGGTGGGTTGGATACCTCGGTCATTCTCAGCTGGCTGATCGACACGTACGGATGCCAGGTCGTTGCCTTCTGTGCCGACCTCGGCCAGGGCGAAGAGTTGGCTCCGGTCGAAGGCAAGGCCAAACGCGGCGGCGCCTGCGCTGTCTACATTGACGACTTACGCGAGGAGTTCGCGCGCGAGTTTGTCTTTCCGATATTGAGGGCCAACGCCATTTACGAGGGGACCTACATGCTGGGCACCTCGATCGCGCGGCCGCTCATCGCCAAACGCCAGGTCGAGATCGCCAAGCACGAAGGGGCCGATGCCGTAGCGCACGGCGCTACCGGCAAAGGCAACGATCAGGTACGCTTCGAGCTGACGTACTACGCTCTCAACCCCGACATCTGCGTCATCGCGCCTTGGCGTGAATGGGAGCTCAACTCGCGCAGCAAGTTGATCACCTACGCCGAGCAAAAGAAGATTCCGATCCCGGTTACGGCGGAGAAGCCGTACAGTTCCGACCACAACCTGCTGCATATCAGCTACGAGGGCGGCATCCTCGAGGACCCCTGGCGTGAGCCCTACGACGATATGTTCGTACTCACCGTATCGCCCGAAGCGGCGCCGGACGCGCCCGAGTATGTAGAGATAGAGTACTCCAACGGCGATCCGGTGTCGGTGAACGGCGAGCGCATGTCGCCGGCGCGCTTGATCGATCATCTCAATCGTATCGGTGGCCGCCATGGAATCGGTCGCGTCGACCTGGTCGAAAACCGTTACGTCGGGATGAAATCACGCGGGGTCTATGAAACCCCGGGCGGTACGATCCTGCATGCCGCACACCGCGCCGTTGAGTCGATCACGCTCGACCGTGAGGTTCTGCATCTGCGTGATTCGTTGATCTCGCGATATGCAGAGATGGTGTACTACGGATACTGGTTTGCACCGGAGCGCGAAATGCTG
>JACQEN010000044.1 GCA_016200585.1 Deltaproteobacteria bacterium | reverse complement strand
TTCCTCTGGTCACCGGTCCGAAGGGGGTATCGACTGTCTTCGCCGTAATCGCCAACGGCCCACGACCGAGATTTGCCACGACGGTCGAGAAGTACAGGCGTCGGGTGCCATCGCGCTGCACGACCCGAGCTCGGCGTGGAGTCAATGCACGTAGGTTGGGTTTGATCAGGGTTGGATCGTTCGGATCGCAATCCGCCGCAAACACCGATCTTGCAACGGCAATGGCGAGCAACCCGACGAACGCAAAGCGACCCATACGCATGCAACCCTCCAAGCGAAGACCCCGATTCTTCAGCTGTCGACGGTACACCATGGCGCGTCGAATTGGCAACCTAAAATTGCAGCAGTGCGATCTTTTTCCCTTGTGACGAGCATGCGTTACTTCACCATTTGAGCGAGAGATTTCGCGATGGCGTCACGCAGTTGCGGGCTGGTCGTGCGCTGGAACGTCTGCAGCTGACCGCGGTCCAGCTGATGACGCTCGAAGAAGCGTTCGGCCATCGGTAAAACAGTGCGATCGTCGGGCAACTGGCGTGACGCTTCCAGGTATGCCTGGAGAGCGTCGGTAGCTTGTCCGTTCTGCTCCAGCGCCAGTGCGAGGTGCACCCAGGCGATGGCATCGTCAGGGTAGGCAGCCAAACCTCGGCGGAGATACTCGATCGCAGCCGGGAAGTGTCCGGCCTCGCGTTCGAGGATTCCTGTGTTGACGTCAATTTCCGGAATCCGATACTGGCGGATGCCGTAGGCATCCGACCACGCCAGATACGCTCCGATCGCGGCCAGGAAGACGCAGCCGACCAAGGCGCCGGGTCGCCGTCGCCACTTCGGTAGCAAGTCCGCAAAATGATCGATCGCCGCCGCCGCTAAGATGACCAAGGCTGGAGTCATCACTAGGCGGAACCGCGCATTGGTAAAGAAGACCACACAAGCCGTAAGGCCCGGGACTATCCAGGCGGTGAGGAGCAAGGCGTCGGCGGAAAGGCGCCGCCGCAGTAGCGACGGCAAACCAGCGAACGCCAGCGGCAGGACGAGCCCGAAACTTAGCGGTAGGCCGGGCACGGCAAACAGCCAACTATAGGACGTCTGCCAGCTGATATCGGCGGTGTTCGGCAGCTCGCGAGCCGCGAAGGTCCAACGCAGTTTCTTCCAAGTTAAGCTCAACGCCGAGCTTGGCATCTCGCGCCAGAACTGCAGCGCGACGGCGCGGAAGAGGCGATCGGCGATGACACGGTCGTTGTGGCTGTCCTCGACGACACGCGTCGCCACTTGCTGCAGCGGCCCGTGAACAAACGGGTTGACACCGTCGGAGTGTGCGTTGTTTCCCAACCAAAGATTGAGACCGCCGCTTGTTGCAACGGGCGCCAACTTGAGGGCGGCGGCGCTGTTGACGCCAACGCAGAGAAGGACCGTCAGGGTGATCGGCAGGGCCGAAGCCAGCGCCGCTCGACGACCGCCGCCAAGGCCGGCGCTGGTGACGACGATCGGGAACGCGAAGAGGGCTTCTGGCCGTACGAGCGTCGCAAAGCCCCAGGCGCATCCGGCCGCGATCCAGAACGTCTCGAGCTGAAGCGTGATTGCCGCAGAAACGAGGAACACGAAGACGCTGGCCGGGAGAAGCTCGGCGCTGAAATAGATGAGCGGTCCGTACGACGCGGCCAGCAGTGCGGCGATCCAGCCGCTGCGCGAGTTGAACCAGCGGCCAGCGGCGCGGCCGATCAAGATGGATGTTGCGGCATCCAAGAGACTCTGCACCATCGCCAGCGCTTCCGGACCTCTGCCAAAGAGTGCGTAGATGGCCGCGACAAAGTAGGCGTAGCCCGGCGCCTGCTCGAAGGGCGGGGCGGGGGCATGCCCAGCGAGAATCAGCGTCGCCCATTCATCGTAACGCTCGGGATTGGTCTGCAGGTTGTGAAAGAACGGGCTGTCGCGCACCGACCACACGTAGAGAAGCCGCAGAGCAAAAGCTGTGAGAGCGACGGCAAGCCACACGGGGAACTGCGTAGGCCTCGGCTTCACCCGCGGCCTACGTTGACGCCGATGGCGAGGCGGGCGCTTTGACATGGGCGGCGTTTATGGCAACGCCGGCGCATACGCAACCAACGTGCGAGCCACCTCCTTATGGTAGGCGGCTGATCCAGACATTCCAGCGGAACGCCGAGCAATCTTTGGCGACGACTTGCAACGGCACGGGACATTTGACTTGCGGTCGCGGGTTTTGTCAGGCTCAACGACTCCATGGCACGCGTTCTGGTCGCAGGGGCAGGGGCTCTCGGCTCGGTGTTCGGGGGCTTCTTGCGCCTCGCCGGGCACAGCGTGACGCTGCTTGGCCGTCCAGCACATCTCGATGCGATCGCTGAACGCGGACTGATCATCGACGGGATCTGGGGCGAGCATCATGCCAGCGGTTTCGATCTGGCCGCCTCGGCAAGCAGCGTGCGATCCGCCTTCGACACGATCCTGATTGCTGTGAAGTCGTACGACACCGGTCCAATGGCGGCGGCTGTGGCCCCGTTGCTCAGTGCGTCGGGGTTCGTGGTCTCGTTGCAAAACGGTTTGGGCAATTGCGAGGCAATCGCTCAGTACGTCGACCAACATCGGGTCCTGGCGGCGCGCGTCATCTTCGGTGCCGCAATCACGGCCCCCGGCTGCGTGCGTGTCACGGTCTACGCCGAGCCCGTGCTCCTCGGACTCTGGCATGGGGGCCAGCAAATTGCTGCAGAGCAGGCGGCAAGCCGTTGGGCGCGCGAGCTCGCGACATCAGGCATCCCGACCGAATACGTTGCCGATATCCGGTCGGCTCTGTGGGGCAAGGTCTTCTACAACGCTGCGCTCAATCCACTCGGCGCACTGCTCGGCGTCCACTACGGCGCCTTAGGCGAGAACGCCGACAGCCGTGCCATCATGGACGCTGCCATCGACGAGGCCTATTCCGTCGCGCTGGCCGAGGGCGTGTCGCTACCGTGGGCGACGGCGCAAGACTACCGCGTGAAGTTCTATGAACGACTCCTGCCGCCGACCTTCCACCATCGGTCATCGATGCTGCAGGACCTCGAACGACAGCGCCGCACCGAAGTGGATGCGATCAACGGGGAAATCTGGAAGCGCGGTGTGAAACACGGCATTGCAACGCCGGTAAATCAGCTACTGACCCGAATGGTACGCGCCCGGTCGGCAAAGGCAACGGTGGGAAGGCAGACAAGCGGAGACCACAATGAATGACGGAAGCGTAAGAAAGCTCCAGATCAGCAAGCAGGCGATGGCCGAGCTGGATGCTCATGCTTGCGCGACGTACCCAGACGAGTGTTGTGGCATGATCATCGAGCGCAACGGACAGGAAGAGGTCGTGCGCATCACGAACATTCAGAACGAGCTTCACGCGAGGGATGCGATACAGTTTCCGCGCACTGCGGCGACCGCCTACGCCATGCGCTACCAAGAGGTCGAGCCGATCTTTGAAGCGGCGTACAAAGGTCACATCCGGTTGCACGCGGTGTACCATTCGCATCCCGAGCACGACGCGTATTTCTCCGAAGAGGATCGTGCCGCAGCTCTAGGTTGGATCGATGATCCGAGCTATGCCGCCGCGGGGCAGATCGTCCTGTCGATACGCAATCGCGCCGTCGTTGGCGCCAAGGGATTCGGTTGGGACGAGACCAACCAGACGTACCTTGAGATCCCACTGGCGATCGTGTGAACCGATGATCCGAGGCCCTGGCCCTCCAGATAAAATTTGGGTGGTCGAGCCCCTGGACACTGCGGGCAAGGGAAACTAGACACAGCGGGCCTTATGTCGCGGAACTGGCTGCTCATTGCGCTGGCGTTCTTGGCGACGCTTCCGGGGCTGACTCTGCGCCTTGGTGGAATCCATCCTGGAGCGGGTAGCGAGGCAATTGCTTTTGGCGCGGCGATCCTGGGCGCCTCGTTCCTCCTGACCTGGGCGGCTGAGGTGGCCGAGATGGATATCTCGCAGGGCCTGGCGCTGGCGTTTCTGGCACTTGTCGCCGTGCTGCCGGAGTATGCCGTCGATCTGTACTTCGCCTGGAAGGCGGCGTCCCATCCGGAGTATACGGCCTATGCCACGGCCAACATGACAGGTGCCAACCGCTTGCTGATCGGTTTGGCTTGGCCGGTGATCATCTTCCTGCATTGGCGAAAGTCCGGGAAGCATGTCCTGGTGTTGCCCCGCGAACGTGCGGTGGAGTTGGTGTTTCTGACTCTGGCAACCGTGTATTCGTTCGTGATCCCGCTGCGCGGCACGATCTCGATGCTCGATATGGTCGTTCTGGTGGCGTTGTTCGTCGCCTACGTCTGGCAGATTGCCCGCGGCGAAGCGCACGAGCCGGAGATGGTCGGCCCCGCGCAGGCGATTGCGGCGCTGCGAACGGCGTCACGGCGATCCGTAGTCGTCTTGTTCTTCGCATTTTCGGCGGCCGTGATCCTCGGCTCGGCCGAACGCTTCGCCGAGGCCCTGGTTCACCTTGGCCGCGGCCACGGCATCGATGAGTTTCTTCTCGTCCAATGGCTGGCACCTCTCGCATCGGAAGCACCCGAGCTCATCATCGCCTGCATCTTGACGACGAAAGGCGATGGCCAGGCAGGAATGGGAGCGATGGTCTCGTCGAAGGTCAATCAATGGACGCTGTTGGTGGGTACGCTGCCACTCGTCTACAGCGTCGCCTTGGGGCGCGTCGGTGCCTTGCATCTCGATCCGCGGCAAGTTGAAGAGATCCTGCTGACTGCCGCGCAATCGTTCTTCGGGGTCGCGGTGCTGTGCAACCTGACGCTGTCGCTTTCCGAGGCGGTTGTGCTGCTGTCGCTGTTTGCGGTGCAGTTGTTGTTTCCCGACACGCACGTGCGCCATGCGTTCTCGCTCATCTACGTAACGCTTGGTGTGGCGATTCTTTTGTCGAAGCGTCGCGACTTCATTCGGCTGTTCCGCCACGTACTGCAGTCATAAGCTGCGCTGTGCCCATGCTTGAGCCGTTTAGCGAGCTGTGGCGCGTACGTTACCTTGACTCACCGCCGACCATCGCATACTTGCTTGCGAGATAACCAAAGCGCGATGTGCAACGCGTCTGGTGACAGGCGCAGCGTAAGCTCGTACCGAGACTGGACCTCGACGAATGATGGAGCAATATCTTTCGGTGCTCGTAACCTTCTGCCTCGCGGCAGGGCTGGTCGGCACCATGGTGGGGGCGGGTCGGCTGTTGGGACCGCGGTCGGACAACCCTGTGAAGGGGGAATCCTTCGAATGCGGCAATCCATCAAGCGGCAGCGCCTGGGGCCGGTTTTCGGTCAAGTTCTACATGACCGCAATTCTCTTCATCGTGTTCGATATCGAAGTCGTGTTCCTATATCCGTGGGCGGTGATCTTTCGACGCTTGGGTTGGTTCGGCCTAAGCGAGATGGCGGTGTTCATTTTCATTCTGGGCCTGGGGTTGCTCTACGTGTGGCGTAAGGGAGCCTTGGAGTGGGACTGATCGTGTGCGTCCCGTCATCCCTGCCGGGCACGTTTCGCTTGCAGGCGAAATGAGATCATCCTGAGCGGATCGACTATGGGATTGGAAATCCTCATCGCCGCGGTGAAGGCGCTGACCGTAATCTTGATGGTTCTCAGCTTGGCCGGCGTTCTCGGCTGGGTCGAGCGCAAGGGCAGCGCCTTGATCCAGGACCGCATCGGTGCCAATCGGGCCAGTATCTTCGGATTTGCCGGCGCGGGATTGGTCAACACCATGATGGCCGACCCGCTCAAATTTCTGACCAAGGAAGACGTCATCCCGACGGGCGTCGACAAGCTACTGCACACCTTGGCGCCGTGCGTAAACCTCTTTCCGGTCATCGTAGCCTTTGCCGCCGTGCCGTTCGGCGACACAGTGGAGATCGCCGGCCGAACCATCCAGCTGCAAGCCGTCCAACTGAACGTCGGAGTACTGTTCGTCTTGGCGATGGCGTCATTGGGTGTGTACGGTGTCGTCCTGGGCGGTTGGGCGTCGAACAATCGTTTCTCGCTCCTCGGCGGCATCCGCGGGTCGGCACAGATGATTTCGTACGAGCTGGGAATGGGCCTGTCGGTCGTCGTCGTGGTGATGACGTTCGGTACGCTCGACCTGCAGGAGATCGTCCGTGCCCAGGGTCACATGATCGGCGGTATCCTTCCTGGATGGGGAGTCTTCTATCAGCCGGTCGCGTTCGTCCTGTTCTTCATCGCCGGGATTGCAGAAACCAAGCGCGTGCCGTTCGACCTTCCGGAGGGCGAATCGGAGCTGGTAAGCGGCTACTTTACCGAGTACTCGGGAATCAAATACCTGATGTTCTTCATGACCGACTTTGCCGAGATTGCGGTAATCTCGGCGTTGGTGTCGACCTTCTTCTTCGGCGGCTGGCAAGTGCCGTTTCTTGGCGACGACGGTTTTCACTTCGGGTCGACCTCGATGGCCCTGCCCAAGCTGATTGTGGTGCTGTTGCAGCTGGCTTCGTTCATGGTGAAGGTTCTGTTCTTTTGCTGGTTCCAGATCATGGTGCGCTGGACGATGCCGCGACTGCGCTACGATCAGCTGATGCGCTTTGGCTGGAAGGGGATGCTGCCCGTTTCCTTGCTGAATCTTGTGGTGACCGCTGTGGTCATCGTCGCTTTCCAGGAGTGGCGAGTATGAACACAGGGGTCTTTGTGCTACTGGCGACCCTGCTCGTGGTCGCCGCGTTGGGCGTCGTGCTGGCGCGTAGCCCGATTCGCTCGGCACTGTCCCTGGTCGTCGCGTTGTTCTTTCTCGCCGTGTTCTTCTTGCTGTTGGACGCGCAGTTGATCGCTGCCCTGCAGGTGATCGTCTACGCCGGGGCGATCATGGTGCTGTTCTTGTTCGTGATCATGTTGCTCAACCTGCAAGAGCATCCGGCCGAGATGGCGCGCGCCGGCTTGCGCTTTCTCGCCGGCACCTTGGCCTCATTGTTCTTGCTGGCGACGATCTACTTCACCAACCGCTCCGGGATTTCCAACGCCCAGGGTATGGGCGCCATTCCGGACGGTTTCGATAGCACGGCGCAGATCGCCGAACGGTTGTTTACGCAGCACTTGTTTGCCTTTGAGCTCACATCGTTGCTCCTTCTCGTTGCGATCATCAGTGCCGTCGTTCTGGCAAAGAAGAAGCTCGCATGACCGCGGTTCCGATCGGCTGGTTTCTGATTCTCGGATCGCTGCTGTTCAGCATCGGTGCACTCGGAGTACTGATTCGCCGCAACGTCATCATCATCTTCATGTCGATCGAACTGATGCTCAACGCCGTCAATTTCGTGTTCGTCGCCTTCGCGCGACAACTTCATTCCCTTGATGGCCAGGTGATGGTGTTCTTTGTGATGACCGTCGCCGCGGCGGAGGCCGCAGTGGGTCTGGCGATCATCATCTCGGTGTTCCGCAACCGTGAGACGGTCAACGCCGACGAGTTCAATTTGCTGCGCTGGTAAACCATGCACGAAGCCATCACTCATACCGCGGTTGCCGTTTCCTACCTGTGGCTGATTCCGGCGTTGCCAGCTCTCGGAGTATTGGTCAATCTGTCGCTTGGCGCACTGCTGGGAAAAGGAGCCGTAGGATTCATCGCGCCGGGCACGGTGGCGGGAGGCTTTGGTGTCGCACTCTATTGCCTTGTGCAGATTCTGCAGCTGCCGCCGGGATCAGCGCTCGAGCAGACGCTGTGGCCGTGGATCAGCGCCGGGAATTTGCAGGTCGATATTGCCTTCCGCGTCGATGCCCTTTCGGCGGTGATGATCTGTGTCGTCACCGGCGTGGGCTTCCTGATCCATATCTATTCCGTCGGCTACATGCACGACGACCCAAGCTATGCGCGCTACTTTATCTATCTGAACCTCTTCACCTGCGCGATGCTCATCCTGGTACTGGCCGACAATTTGCCGTTGCTGTTCGTTGGCTGGGAGGGCGTCGGCTTGTGCTCGTACCTGCTGATCGGTTTCTGGTTTGACAAAGAAGCCAATGCCAGCGCCGGCAAGAAAGCCTTCGTGGTCAACCGTGTCGGTGATGCGGGATTCCTCCTCGGAACCTTTCTGCTGTTCTGGAGCCTCGGTGTCGGTACACATTCGCTCAGCTTCCAGGACATAGCGGCGCACGCCAAGAGCATCCCTCTTGACACGGTTACGTTGATCACGTTGCTGTTGTTCGTCGGCGCGACGGGCAAGTCGGCGCAGCTGCCGTTGTACGTCTGGTTGCCCGACGCGATGGCTGGTCCAACACCGGTCAGTGCGCTCATCCACGCCGCAACCATGGTGACCGCCGGCGTCTACATGATCGCCCGTCTCAACTTCTTGTTCGTGCTGGCGCCGGCGACGTTGACGGTGGTGGCCACGATCGGCGCATTGACCGCGTTGTTCGCTGCCAGCATCGGGTTGATGCAGAACGACATCAAGAAGGTCCTCGCCTACTCGACGGTGAGTCAACTCGGCTACATGTTTCTCGGCGTCGGGGTCGGCGCCTTCAGCGCCGGGGTCTTCCATCTGATGACGCACGCGTTCTTCAAGGGCTTACTGTTCCTGGGCTCCGGCAGCGTCATTCACGGCATGCACGGTGAGCAGGACATGCGTCGCATGGGTGGTCTGCGTACGTACATGCCGACGACCTATCGTACCTTCTTGATCGGAACGCTGGCGATCGCTGGCGTTCCAGGTCTGGCCGGCTTCTTCAGTAAGGATCTGATCCTGGCACACGCGTTTTCCAGCAGTCCGGTCCTGTGGCTGGTGGGACTCTGCGCTGCGGGGATGACGGCATTTTACATGTTCCGTTTGGTGTTCATGACCTTCTGGGGCGAATGCCGGGCCGACGAACACACCAAGCATCACATCCACGAATCGCCCGCGACGATGACCGTACCGCTGGTGCTTCTTGCCGTACTGTCGATCGTTGGTGGCTACGTCGGCTTGCCGGAGATGTGGGCTTGGGGCAATCGCTTCGATGCGTTCCTGGCGCCGGTTTTCGCTGCGGCACAGGGCGGCGAGCACCACATGGAAATGGGACTCGAGTACGCGCTGATGGCGGCATCAGTCGGCGTCGCCGTCGGTGGCATTGCTCTGGCGTACGTACTGTACGTGGCGCGTCCGGAGCTGCCGGGGCAGATCGCCGACCAAGCCGCCGGCGCGTACGACCTAATCAGCAACAAGTACTATGTCGACGAGCTGTACGATGCGGTCCTCGTACAACCGGCGCTGAAGCTCTCGAACCTCTTGTGGCGTGTGGTCGATGTCGGAATCGTCGACGGGATCGTCAACGGCAGCGCGCGCGTGGTCGGTGCCAGCAGCAGCTTCTGGCGTCGCTGGCAAACCGGCAACGTCGAGCACTATGCGGTTTCGATGTTGTTTGGCGCGGTGCTGATCCTGGTGTTTTTCGCATGGCACTCGTCATGACCCCATCCCGGACCTCGGCAGGCTCTGCCATCAACGGCCTCGTATGCCAATCCTGAGTGCCATCGTCTTTACCCCGCTCGCCGGAGCCTTTGTTCTGATGCTGATGCGCAGCGATCAGCCGGCTGCCCTGCGCCGCGGTGCATTCCTGTTTTCACTGGTGCCGTTTGCACTGTCGGTCCTGATGCTCATGGCCTTCGATCCGGCTGAGCCCGGCTTTCAGTTTACCGCCAAGACGGCGTGGATCCCTGGCTTCCAGGTGAGCTATTCCGTCGGTGTCGACGGCATCAGCCTTTTTCTGGTGCTGCTGACGACCTTCCTCACGCCGCTGGCGAT
>JACQEN010000359.1 GCA_016200585.1 Deltaproteobacteria bacterium | reverse complement strand
TGCATTCCACGACGCCGGCGTTGACGGCTGGGACAATCGGTTTGATGCACAGGACCAGTGGCGCGGTTGGCCGAGCGTCGATGTATATGTAGTCCGATGACGCGGTGACGTCGATATTGGCAAACCCGGCCGCGTTGGGCTGTCCTGCTTTGAGGTCGAGAAATGCCGGTTCGGTTACACCGTTCGTCTGGCCCTGGAAGCCGCCGAGGTTGATCGCGAAGCCCGGGCCGAGAACGGCGGTGAACGGGCTGTGCGCCTTGTTGAGCACGAAATGCCGCGTACCGAGCGGTCCCCCGGCCGGGCAGCTGCTGAGCGAGGTGCTCACTGCAGAGATGATCTCATCGACGGTGATGTCGCCGTCGCCGTTGCCATCCCCCGGGCTGCAGGTGTCGAGCATTGCCGTGCCGAGCGCGATGTTGACCATCTTGATGATCTCGTCGATGGTGATTTCGCCATTGCCGTTGCAGTCACCAACACAAGCGGCCGATACCGCCCGCGGTGACGCAGCAAACAGCAACAGACCCATCGCAGCAAAAGAAATGGCTCGCTTGATGGCAACTACGTCTCGCATCATCCGCTCCTTAGTTCTGATCCGTTTCCGGGGAAATTTTAGACGGCACCCCTACCGCGACAGTCGCGGGATTACAACGATCCGACCGTCCAACGGACCGATTCGACGCTTGAGAGGTCTCGCCCCACTGCCCTACCAGTGCATACGCGTTCGCAACTCACGGGCCTGCGCTCTGCTCAGCTCGACTTCCGAAGCCTTCTGGTCGCGCATCACCAGCTTGTAACGGCCGGCGAACCACGGGACGATGGCTTTGACGTGCTTGAGGTTGACCAGCCGCGACTTGTGAGCGCGGAAGAAGACGTCCGGATCGAGTTTGTCTTCGAGCTCCTTGAGCGTGAAGTTGGTCATGTAACGGTCGCCGTCCACATGCGCGTACACCAACCGGTACTCGACCTCGAACCACAGAATCTGCTCGCTGGCCAAGACCAAGATCTGCCGTCCACGGTGCACCGGCAGCTGCGGCAGATATCGTTTCTCGCGCGCTTCGAGCATCGAGACGAGTTGCTCGAATTGCGGCGCCGGGCCGTGGCCGTTCAGGCGCACGCGTACGCGTCGCACGGTTTCTTCGACGCGCGCCCGAGTAATCGGTTTCAGCAGGTAGTCGACAGCGTGCACCTCGAATGCCTGAATGGCGTAGTGGTCGAATGCGGTGGCAAACACGACCTGTGGTTGCCTGTGCACAGCCTTCAGAACGTTGAACCCGTCCATTCCGGGCATCTGAACGTCGAGGAAAACCAGATCGGGGGCTTCCTCTTCGATCAGGCGCACGGCGTCGACGCCATTCTTCGCCTGCCCGATGATCTCGATGTCGTCGAAACCGCGCAGAAACGAAACCATGCGCTCGCGCGCAAGCTTTTCGTCGTCGACGATCAGGGTGCGAATCACGCCGTCGCCCGTTCCATGACGGCCGCGCGCAGCGGAATGCGCAAGCTGACCGTCGTCCCCACTCCGTCCGCGCTGTCGATGTTCGGAGCGTACGCGGGACCGTAGAGCCGCACCAGACGGTCGCGGACATTGCGCAGGCCGACGCCGCGTTCGAACAGCGACTCCCGGCCTTTGATGCCAACGCCTGAGTCGCGCACGGTGAGGTGCAGGTCTCCCGCCTGCACCGCGGCGCGGATCATCACCTCGCCACCACCGATCTTTGCGGAGATACCGTGTTTCACGGCGTTCTCGATCAGCGGTTGCAGTAACAATCCTGGCATCATCATGCCGCGCGCCTGGTCGTCGATTTCCGAATTGACCACCAGATCGTCGCCAAAGCGCGCCCGCTCGATGTCGAGATAGGCTTCGGCAAACTCGATCTCGTCGGAAACCCGCACGAACTCCACCTGCGAACGGGTCAGCATGTAGCGAAAGATCGCCGCCAGGCGTTCGACGCACGCTTCCGCCTTCACCGGATCGGTCGAGATCAGCTGGGCGATTGAATTCAAGCTATTGAAAAAGAAATGCGGATTGACCTGAGCGCGCAACGCCGCCAGCTGCGCCGAAACCGCCAGATCGCGCAGCTCGCGGGCCCTACCCTGCAGGACGAAGATACGCCACCAGTGAAGATTGAAGCCGACGACGCACAGCACAGCAGTCGGAATGATCGGGATCAGGAAATAGATGAGCGGTGCACGGCGAATTGCCAGACTGGAGATGTTAATCGTGACGTCCGGCCCCTCGTACGGCCGCAAGATGGAGCGGCCGCCAAACAAGAAGGCATTTCCTTCAATGATGACGAACGACAGGATGGCGAACGCCGCGATCGAAATCACTACTTGCCAGGTCAGCCGCGAACCAAACGGCAGCGCCGACAGGCGCGGCATCACCCAGTGCCAGAGCGCCAGCGTCAGCGTCGAAAAGAGCAAAGTCGCCACCAGGAACAACGCAAAAGCGGCCGGTGACCGCCACAGGTAGAGATGGATGAGAGCGAGATGCAGGCCGACGGCCAGGCCGGTGCCGTAGACGAAGAGCAATTGCTGGCGCAGCGACGTCGGTTCGGCGAGCTTTACTTCCGCCTCCCACGGATCGCGCGGCTGTGGCGCCGACCTGACCAGAGACCCGAGTCGAATGTTCATCGCGGCAATTGCGTCCTATGCAGGAGGATTTGGGTGAGCCTTACGAACGGACCGTTGGCAACACCCGTAACGCGATAGGAACGCGCCTCGTGCATTTGGTGCAGAACGTAAATTGACATAGCGGAAGCGCCCCGCATACTACGGCTCTAACGCTGAGATTGGAAGAGGATCTTCACGTGATTCGAAACTCGATTGTATTGTTGTCGTTGTTGGTTTTTTCATTCGCTGCGGTTTCGCCGATCCGGGCCCAGGAAGACCTCACCGTCCAAGGCGAGATCATCGACATGGCCTGCTACATGGCCAAGGGCAGCAAGGGCTCGGCGCACAAGGCATGTGCTCAAATGTGCGCCAAGAAGGGCGTGCCGATCGGCGTGCTCACCGACGGCGGCGAAGTCTACCTGCTGCTCGACGACCACAACAATTCCGACCCCTACGACCAAGCCAAGAAATTGGCCGGCGAACATGCCGAAATCACCGGCAAGAAGTTCGTCAAACAAGGCGTCGCCAGCATCGTCGTGAGCGGCGCCAAAGCGCAATAGTCGTCCTCGTTCTCTACCCGCTCGTGACCATCCACAGCGTCAATAGGCGCGCCGCAGGCCTGCTTGCGGTCTTGATGACCGGCGCTATCGCCGGTTGCGCCGGCAATGGGCCGCCCGTCGACCAACCGACCTCGGCCTTCGACGTGCTGCAGCAGACCATCTTCGACACCCGCTGCGCCACCGGCGGTTGTCACACTTCGGCAGCCGACGCCGGCGGCCTGATCCTCGATTCTGGGAGATCCTACGGCAACCTCGTCGGCGCCGCGTCGGCCAACGAGGCGGCGTTCAGTGCCGGCCTGCAGCGCGTCGTGCCGTTCAATCCCGACAGCAGCTTCCTGTTGATCAAGGTAACAACCCCGGGGGCCGGCCAAGGGACTCGTATGCCGCGCGACGGAGCAGCGCTGTCGCCGAGCGATATCGAGTTGATCCGCAGTTGGATCGCCTCCGGTGCGCCCGGGTCGACAGTACCGACCCCGACCCTGCCACCGTCGGCGACGCCAATACCGCAACCGACCGCAACCGAACCCCCGCTGCCCGCGTCGACGGCAACCATCACTCTGACGCCGACGGTCACGTCGACGCCGACGCAAACTTCCACCGGGACCTTGCCGCCCACGTCGACCCCTACACGGACAGCCACGGTGACGGCCAGCAGCACGGCGACGAGCAGCGCGACGGCGACGGCCACGCCAACCATTGATCCGGCGTCGACGTTTACACGCTTGGAGCAAGACCTCTTTGCGCCGACGTGCGCTACGGCCTTCTGTCACGATGCGCTGACCCAAGCGAACGGCCTGAACCTCGAGCCGGATGCCGCATACGCCGCGCTGGTCGGCGCGACTCCGGGAAACGGGATCGCCGCCGAACGCGGTTGGCTGCGCGTCGATCCCGGCAAGCTCGACACCAGCTATCTCTACTTCAAGCTGACGCTGTTGGCCTTCGACCGTGACCTGGGCAGCCCGATGCCGCTCGTCGGCGGCCCGCTCTCCGCCGACAAGATCACACGCGTGAGCGAATGGATCCTGCGCGGCGCACCCAACGACTGAGAATTCGGATTGACGATTTGCGATTTGGCCATTGAAGATTGGCCCGACCTTTCAATCGTCAATGATCCAATCGTAAATCGTCAATGCCCGCTGACGACCTGCAGTACCTGCTCCGGCGTGTCGACGAGCGGCGCTACGCCAGCCGAGCGCAACCCGGCGGAACCGAACCCCCAGGTGACGCCGCAAAACGCAACCCGTGCCGCCGCCGCGGTGTCGCGATCGACCAGCGAATCACCGACCAGGAGCGCCTGCCTGCGATCTTTCCCAGACAGTTGAAGCAAGCGTTCAACACCGGCCGGATCGGGCTTGCGCGTCGCTAGCGAGTCGCCGCCGAGGACATAGGCGAAGTCGTCAGCGAGGTGCAGGCCGTCGAGCAACTGCGTCGTCATCGCCGCCGGCTTGTTGGTCAACACCGTTTGTGTTGTACCGCGCCGGCGCAGTCTATCGAGCAGCTCGACGATTCCCGCATAGGGCCGCGTGTGATCGAGCAAGTGCCGGCCATAGTAGTCGAGGAACAACGCCAGCGCCTCGTCGAAGCACATCGCCCCGGCGGCACCGATGGAACGCCGCACCAACTGTCGCGCTCCTTCACCGACATAGTCGCGGACCGTCGTCGCCGGCAGCTCGGGCAGGTGCAGTCGCTGCAGGACGTAATTCGTCGACGCCGCCAGATCGAGCAGCGAATCGACAAGAGTCCCGTCGAGGTCGAAGATTACCAAGGCGATGCGCACAAACGATTGACGACTTACGATTGATTCATTGATGATTGAGCCCAACCTCTTCAATCGTCAATGGCGGCGATCGTAAGATCGCCGATACGTGCGGGTCGGTTGTGGATCTTCAAGCAGCCACCATGGCGCCTGCCGGCCCCGGTCCGTCGTTGCTTTGCTCGCGCTGGGTCATCTCGCCTTCGCCGCTTTGCTGCAGCAGTTTCGCTACCAGTGCGGTCCATCCGGTTTGGTGGCTGGCCCCGATACCCGCACCGTTGTCGCCGTGGAAATACTCGTGGAACAGAATGTGGTCACGCCAGTGCGGATCGCTTTGGAGCTTGTCGTTACCGCCGAATACCGGTCGCCTGCCGTTTGCATCGCGCAGGAAGACGCGGGTCAGGCGCCGCGAGATCTCGGCCGCGACGTCCCATAAATTGTACCGCTGACCCGATCCGGTCGGAAACTCGACGCGGTACTCGTCGCCGAGGAAATAGTGAAACTTCTGTAGCGACTCGACGAGCAGAAAGTTGACCGGGAACCAGATCGGTCCGCGCCAGTTGGAATTGCCGCCGAACAATCCGGTGCTCGATTCCGCCGGCTCGTAGTCGACGCGATGCAGATGGCCGGCGACGTCGAGCTTGTAGGGGTGCTCGCGATGATAGCGCGACAGTGCGCGGATGCCGTAGTCGGAAAGGAATTCGTTTTCGTCGAGCATGTAGCGCATGACGCTGCGTAGCCGATCGCGATTGACAAGAGACAGAACCCGCCGCGCACCATCATCCGTGGTTTGCGTTTCGATGTGTTCGCTCAGCTCCGGACGATTTTCGATGAACCATTGCATGCGGCGCTTGAAGCCCGGCAACTGGTCGACGATTTGCGGGTCGAGTGTTTCGACGGCAAACAACGGAATGAGACCAACCATCGAACGAACCCGCAGCGGGTAGTGCGTGCCGTCGGGCAGATGCAGGATGTCGTAATAGAAACCGTCCTGCGGATCCCACAGCTCGATGCCTTCATCGCCGAGGTTGTTCATGGCGCGGCAGATGTAGACGAAGTGCTCGAAGAACTTGCTGGCGACGTCTTCGTACGCCGGATTTTCACGCGCCAGCTCGAGAGCGATCTGCAGCATGTTGAGACAGTACATGCCCATCCAGCTGGTGCCGTCGGATTGCTCGATGTGGCCGCCGGTCGGCAGCGGTGCACTGCGGTCGAAGACGCCGATGTTGTCGAGCCCGAGGAAACCGCCCTGAAAAACGTTGCGGCCTTCCGAGTCCTTGCGGTTCACCCACCACGTAAAATTGAGCAAGAGCTTGTGAAAGACGCGTTCGAGAAAGCGCCGGTCGCCGACGCCGCGGCGCTTTTTCTCGATCTTGTACACGCGCCATGCGGCCCAGGCATGCACCGGCGGGTT
This sequence comes from Deltaproteobacteria bacterium, assembly GCA_016200585.1. Classification (GTDB taxonomy): domain Bacteria; phylum Desulfobacterota; class Binatia; order HRBIN30; family HRBIN30; genus JACQEN01. The sequence goes on along the minus strand of JACQEN010000359.1, from coordinate 1,082 downwards.
GACGTCGCCGAAGGCCCACTCGTAGGCCGGGATCTGACCGTTCGGGTGCATGTACCATTCACGCAGCATGAGGACGAGCTGCTCCTTGGCGAAGTCGCTGTCGATCAACGCCAGCGGGACGCAGTGGAAAGCCAGGTCCCAGGCGGCGTACCACGGATACTCCCACTTGTCGGGCATCGAGATGACGTCGGCGTTGTAGAGGTGGCCCCACTGGCTGTTGCGCCCGTGCAGGCGCTCGCGCGGCGGCTCGGGCCCGGCCGGATCGCCGCGCAGCCAGCGAGCGACGTCGAGGTGATAGAACTGCTTGCTCCAAAGCAAGCCGGCAAACGACTGGCGCATGACGCGGCGAGCATCTTCGCTGAGCTCAGCCGGAATCACCGTGGCGTAGAACTCGTCGGCTTCGCGCTGGCGCGCCGCGAACGTCGAATCGAAGTCAGCGAACGGCGTGCTGGTTTGCTTGTCCGTGAAGCGCAGGTAAATCGTCGTGCTTTGCCCGGGCCCGATCGTCAGCGTGTAGTGCGCCGCGGTCTTGGTCCCGGTTTGATTGGGATTGACGGCGTCGCTGGCGCCGTGGACGATGTACTCGTTGATCCCGTCCTTCACGTACGTCGCACCGTCGTCGAAGCTCCACAGACGCCGGGCGTTGCTCTCGTTGTGCGTGAACAGCAGCGGCGGTGCGTCTTTGCAGTACAGCCAGCGTTCGCCGTAGTGCTCGCTGCTGGTCTGGACCACACTGGCGCCGCCGACATCTTCCGCAGCGCGCAGCCGTGGCCGGCGCTCGCCGGAACCCCACGACCATGTGTTGCGGAACCACAGGGTCGGCAGGACGGTGATGGTCGCCGGCTCCGGGCCACGATTGGCGACCTCGATACGGATCAGGATGTCTTCCGGTGTCGCCTTGGCGTACTCGACGAAGACGTCGAAGTAGCGATCACCCTCGAAAACGCTGGTGTCGCTGAGCTCGTACTCCGGTGCGTTGCGACCCCGGCGGCGATTCTCCTCTACCAGCTGGGCGTATGGGAATTCGGCCTGCGGATACTTGTACAGGTACCGCATGTAGGTGTGGGTCGGCGTCGAGTCGA
>JACQEN010000033.1 GCA_016200585.1 Deltaproteobacteria bacterium | reverse complement strand
GCGTTCATCCGCGGTTCCATTTTCCCAGCGTCGCCACTGCTCGAGGTAAGCATCGAGGTTGTCCCGCGTGACGACGTCCATCCCCGAGTATTGGTACGGGTTCGCCGGGCGTTTGCCACCGACGATTTGTTTGAGCAGTCGCACCGACTCTTCGCCCCAGCCGAAGTACTTTTGTCCGACGAGCAGCTGAACCTTGCCGGCGCGCAGCAGGTCGGGTGCGGGTGGAATCGTATCGAAGGCGACGACCTTGGTGCGTTGCGGATCGACCGGGTCGAGAGCGTTGCGCACGAAAACCGGCCAGCCACCGACCGACAGCCAACCGTCGAGATCCGGGTAGCGTTGGGTTGCCGAGGCGATGACCTCGGCGACGCGCACGGCGTCATCGCGTACGTCGAACACTTCGACAGTTTCAATGGCGGGATATCGCGCCAGGGCATCCTTGGCGCCGTCGAGCCGCTTTTGCAGGTTGTCGGCCCCGAGCGAGGTGATCAATGCCACCCGACCCTTCTCGCCGAGCAACTTCGCCAGGCCATCGCCGAGGGCACGGCCCGCCTCTACATCGTTGACTCCGTAGAAGGCGATGCGTTTGCTCTTGGGCGCATCGGAGTCCCAGGTGATCACCGGAATGCCGGCGTCGACGGCGCGATCGATGGCGTCGGTGAGCAGGTCGCCGTTGAGGCATGAAATGGCAATGCCGTCGACGTGCTGGGCGATGAACGACTCGAGAATCTCTTTCTGGCGAATCTCGTCCGTACTCTCCGGCCCGCGCCAGATGACGTCGATTCCGCCGAGCTGCTTCGCGGCTCGTTCGGCCCCGGTGCGCGCGTAGCCGAACACCGGAATGTGGAGTGCCTTCGGGATGAAGGCGAAGCGTAGCGGACGGGCTTGGTTGCTCGATTCGTTGCTGCATCCGCCCAGTTGCAAGGCGAGCAACAGCAATAGGGTCGAGAGAGAAAACTTCACCTTCGAGGCGTGTGGTGCCATCGCCACATGTGCTTACTGCGAGCGGGGTGCAATCTCAAATGGCTGGTGGGCGCGACGTAAGGTTAGGTTCTTCAAGTTGGTGCCGAGACTCTTCAACTCACCCGCCCCCGGGTAGCGGCCATTGTGCCAACCCATGACGCTCACAAAGAGTGCAACTCGAGTGTGCAAGAGAAGGGTTCTGTTTGTAGCCCCTTCCGTTGCGGCACGGCCTGCGGCTACACTGCAGTCGAAGGTCATGAACATCGCTCCTGGACCTACTGTTGAAACGTGGCCCGGCTACTGTCGCCTACGCCGCGCAGCCGTGTACGGTCGGGTTGCCAGGGTTGCCAGGGTTGGCAGCTTTGCGCTCTTGGTGGTCTGTGTTCTTTCACCCTGGCGCGCGGCCAGCGCGTGGCCGACCGAGTCGGCGTCTGAAGGACCGATCGGTGTCTGCCTTTCGTGCCACCAGGTGTCGGCCCACACGGAGGATTGGAAGCAGTCGGTCCATAGCCGATCTGGGGTGGATTGCGTAAGCTGCCATTTCCGACGCCGGGAAAAGGTGCCTGCGGGGGCGGTTTCAGGCGATCCGCCCGACACCTGGCCCGATGAGCCTCCGGCCGTCTTGGGGATCTGTGAACGCTGCCATCGTGAGGTGGGTCAGGCGTTCCGAGAAAGTGTACACTTCCGCAGGGCGAGTCCGGGACAGGCAATGCCCACGTGCATCGATTGCCACTCGGCAGCGGGTGGCTCGATCCTCTCGGGCGACTTGATCCCGCAGCGCTGCGCGACTTGCCATAACTCGAGCAGCAGCGGAGCGAGTACGGCCTGGGTGACGGAGAAGGCGCCCGAGCTGTTGCAGCTCCTTCGCCGGGTGACCCTCGCGCGCATGATGGACAGGGAACGGCTCGGCATCATGCGCAGGTCCGGCGACGACACGAAGGTGTTGGAGACTGAGCTGGATCGAGTCGACGCGACGTTTCGGGACATTCCCTTCGAGTGGCATCGCTTCAATCTCAAGGACGTGGAAAGCCGGTCGCGCGACGCACTGAAGATCCTGGAATCGCTTCACGGCCGCCTGGAGCAACGCCCAGCCAGCTGGGGCGCACCCTCGGCCAGCCGTACGAATTCGTCCAACGACGAACCTATGGCGAGATCAACGACCTGCTGCAGCGCGGCGAGTTGGATCTGGCGTTCATCTGCTCAGGCGGGTATGTCGCGTTGCCGAAGGATGCGCCGATCGAAATCATCGCCTTGCCGGTGGTGAATGGGAAGAGCGTCTATCACTCGCTGATCGTCGTCCGTGACGCTAGCCCGATCCAGCGCTTCGAGGATTTGGAAGGGCTGCGGGTGGCGTTCACCGACCCGCTGTCCAGCACTGGTTACCTCTATCCGGTCTTCCGAGTAGCAGCGCTGGGAAAGGACCCAAGAACCTTCTTCGCCTCGGTCCTGTTCTCGGGATCCCACGATCGCTCGATTCAGGCCGTCCTTCGTGGATTGGTCGATGCCGCGGCGGTGAACGAGCTGGTATACAACCACCTGGTCGTGCCCCATAGCGAGTACTGGGCGCAGCTTCGGGTCATCGAAACCTCCAAGGATTTTGGTATGCCACCGGTCGTTGCTCCGAGGTCCGTGCCTGCGGTCGTGCGGACACGTATGCGAGAGTTCCTCCTTCATCTCGTCGACACGCCGGAGGGTCGCAAACGGCTAGCGGCCCTGGGGGTTGACGGCTTCAAGCCCGGAGGAAGCGAGTTTTATGACTCCGTTCGCGAGATCCGTGAGGCCACCCGTGCAACCCGCCGCTGAACCGTCGCCGTCCCGCTGGCGCCCTCGTCTGACGCTGCGGGTGCGGTTCGCGCTGCTGACGGTGCTAGCAGTTGCGTTCATCGGTGGCATTCATCGCCTCTACTTGGATAACCGCCTCCTCAACGAGTTGGAGGAGGAGTTGGAACTGCGGGCGCTGGGCTTCGCACGCTACCTCTGCGCTGAAAGCGTCGATCTCGTTCTGGATCAAGACCTCGTCGGTCTGCAGAAGCTTCTCGTAGATGCGCGCAACAGCAGCCCCGACGTTGCGTACGCGTTTATCATGGATCCGCGTGACAATATCGTGGTTCACACGTTCGAGTCGGATTTCCCGGAACAGCTGCGGGTCTTGAATCGTTACCGTGGGGGAGACGGCTACCAGGTTCAACGAATCGAAATCTTTGGAGAGCGTTTTCGTGATTTCGCCTTGCCGCTTTTCCGCGGCGAGCTCGGCGTGCTCCGCCTCGGAGTGCGCGACAAACGGATTCTCTCCCGGGTTACATCGATCCGCCGAGAACTGACGCTGCTGGTCTTGGGAGTAATGATATTGAGTGCAACCATCGCATACCTATGGACCTACTTCAGTCTCCGACCGATGGCCGCGATTACTGGTGCGTTAGAACGTTTCGAACCCGGACGGCACTGTGAGACCATCCTTCCGCGTCGCGACGATGAGATCGGCGACCTTGCCGTGAAGATCAATTCAGTGACGGCGCGGCTGCACAGCTCCCATCAGCAGATGATGCAAACGGAGAAGATGGTGGCTGCAGGAGTTCTGGCATCGGGGATCGCGCATGAGATCAACAATCCGATCTCCGGCCTGCAGAACTGCTTGCGCCGGATCCAGGCGAATCCCGAAGATGTGCGCCAAACGACAGAGTACACCGCAGTGATGTTGCGGGCCACCGAGCACGTCGAGGCGGTGGTGCGTAGCTTGCTCGCATTCTCGCGTAGAACACCGCGGCAGCAAGACGTGATCGACCTGCGCGACGTGATAGCAAAGGGGGTCGTGCTAGCGGATTTCCGGCTCCAGAAGACGCGGATCGAACTGCGCCAAACCATCCCGGACGAGTCGGCGTGGGTGCTTGCGGACGAGGCTCAGCTGGTGCAAGTCGTCGTCAACCTCGTGTTGAATGCCATTGATGCCATGCCGGGCGGCGGAGTCTTGCAGATCGCGTTGGACTGTGGAGACGGGTTCGCGACGCTGCGTGTACGTGATGACGGTATGGGAATTGCGCCCGAGCATCTGTCGCGCGTTTTCGAGCCGTTCTTCACAACAAAGGGGGTTGGCAAGGGCACGGGTTTGGGCCTGGCCGTGACGCACGGGATCATCCTCGACCACGGTGGGCGCATCGACATCGACTCGCTCCCCGGGGCCGGGACTGAAGTGAGAATCCAACTGCCGCTGCACGGCGAAAAGGCGGTTCCAACGTGACGCTGCGCGAACGGGGCAATCGCGCGTGTTGCGTGCTGCTGGTCGATGACGAGCCGACGATCCTCTTATCGTTGCGCGATTCCCTGCGCGAGGCGGCCATCGATGTCGTTACCGCCTCAAACGGCAATGAAGCACTTGCACTACTCCACGACCGTCCCTTCGATGTGGTTGTTTCCGATGTGCGGATGCCAGGGCTTACCGGCATGGAGCTGCTGCTCAAAATGCGCGACGAGGGGTTGGAGACACCGGTCATACTGATGACGGCGTATGCGAGCATCAATGAAGCCGTCGATGCGATGAAAATGGGGGCATACGACTACGTGACCAAGCCGTTTCCAGACGAGAAGGTCGTCCGGATGGTGCAAAATGCCTGGTCACTCGTGAGCCTCAGCGCTGAAGTCCGTGACCTCCGCGAGCGCGACGGTTCAGGGCTGGATTTTCTCGTCGGCGCGAGCGCTGTTTGGAGCAGACTCCTCGAAAAAGTGCGTGCCGTGGCGCCCATCGACTCCACGGTCCTCATCGTCGGACCGAGCGGTACCGGCAAAGAGTTGGTTGCCCGCGCGCTGCACACCCTCTCGCGGCGCCGCGAGGCCCCGTTCATCAAGGTGCATTGCGCCGCACTGCCGGAAGGGCTGATCGAAAACGAGCTTTTCGGACACCAGAAGGGTGCGTTCACTGGCGCGGCTGGCGAGGCCAAGGGGCGTTTCGAGCTTGCACACGGCGGTACACTCCTACTCGATGAGGCCGACGAGATCCCACTAACGGTCCAGGTCAAGTTGCTGCGCGTCACACAAGAGCATGCCATCGAAAGGCTAGGGGGCGGAACGCCCATTCCGGTGGATGTCCGGCTGCTGGTGACTAGCAAAGGTTCGCTGGAGGATCTGGTCGAGCAGGGCAGATTCCGTCAGGATCTTTACTACCGCTTGTCGGTGGTGCAGTTGCACCTGCCGCGGCTCGCCGATCGCCGCGATGACATACCGCTACTCGTCGAGCACTTCTTGGTGCTGTGCAACCGGCGAATGATGCGGAAATGTCCCGGGTTCACCCCGGAAGCCTTGGATGCTCTGACCGCCTACGACTATCCGGGTAATGTGCGCGAATTGGAACATATCGTCGAATCCTGCTGTGTGCTGAGCAGCGGTACTCCAATCGAGGTGCAGTCGTTGCCGGACCGCGTCCGGGAGCGCTCGCAAAGACAGCGTCCGCCTCGTGCTGCCTTCCTTGACCAACCCTTGCAGGACGCGGTCGACGAATTCGAACGCTCCTATATCGAGTCCGCCTTGCAGGAGTTCGATGGAACCCGCACCGAGCTTGCGGACCGGCTTGGCATCAG
>JACQEN010000358.1 GCA_016200585.1 Deltaproteobacteria bacterium | reverse complement strand
CACCTTCACCTTGCCCTCGAATATCAGCCTCAACGAAGGGCGGCGACTGGTTCCGCGCATCACCGAAATCCTGCGCCGCTATCCCGAAGTTCAAGAGGTCCTTTCGCAATTGGGGAGACCGGAGGACGGCACCGACCCGACGTTGACCAACAACCTCGAGTTCTTCGTGCGCCTCAAGCCTCTCGAAGATTGGCCGGCGGATCTGCGATCGCTGGGCGACGTCATCGACGATCTGCACCGTGGGCTCGCTGAGTTGCCAGGCGCCGAGGTAAACTTCTCACAACCGATTCGCGACAACGTCAACGAGAACATCTCCGGACAATTTGGTCAGATCGCCCTGAAATTGTACGGCGACGACCTGCGGCAGTTGCAAGAAATTGCCGAACGAACCAAGGATTCCATCGGCGGCGTCGACGGGGTTGCCGATCTCGGCATTGTGAAGAGCAGCGAGATTCCGCAAATCCAGGTGGAGCCGGAGCGCGCTGCATTGGGTCGCTACGGACTCGACATGGAAGACTTCCAGCACGCCCTGCAAGCGGCGCTTGGCGGCCAGCCGGTGGAGGTATTTTGGGATGGCGAAGCGCGCTTCGACGTCGTACTGCGCTATCCGGCCGCCGCCCGAGCCGACGTCGAGAAAATTCGCAAGCTGCGCATTGCCGCGCAGGAGGGGATCACCGTGCCGCTGGAGATGCTGGCGCAGGTCGGCGTCGGACGTGGGCGGGCGGCCATTTCGCGCGAGAACGGGCACCGCTACATCGGCATTCGCATGAACGTGCGCGGCCGCGACCTCGGCTCGTTCGTCAACGAAGCGCGGCAACGGGTTGTGGCACAGGTACCGCTGCCGACAGGGCTAAACATGGAATGGGGCGGCGAGTTCGAGAGTAAAGAACGCGCGATGCAGCGCCTCACTCTCGTCGTTCCGGTCGCCCTCCTCATCACCCTGGCCCTGCTGTTCAATGCCTTTGGTTCCTTCGCCCCGGCGGTGCTTGTCTTGTTCAACGTGCCCTTCGCACTGGTCGGAGGCGTCGCCGGGCTGGTGTGGATGAACATGCCGCTGTCCGTATCGGCGGCGGTTGGTTTCATCGCCCTGATTGGCCAAGCATCGCTCAATGGCGTGCTCGTCCTCTCGGCGATCATCGAACGGCAGAAGAATGGTGAGCTGCTCGACGTTGCCATTCGACGTGGCTGTCGCGATCGCCTACGACCTGTCTTGATGACTGCCGCGCTCGCCGCCCTCGGTTTGGTGCCTGCCGCCATGAGCCGAGCCATCGGCAGCGAAGTGCAGCGGCCGATCGCCGTCGTCATCGTCGGCGGAACGATCAGCGCCAGCCTGTTGACCCTGGTCGTCCTTCCCGTTCTGTATCGCCTCTGGGTGCCGTTCGTCGCACGATTCAGCTCGTGGTCGCGCCCGTCCGCCACCCCACGAGAGTGATCCGGGCTCGACGGCAAACGCACCCAACGTCGCGCCGGAAGACAGTACGAGGACCCGACGCCATCAAAGTCGCCTGGGAAACTCTTGCGTGCGGTTCTACGCGGAGCCGTCGGGACGGCTGGCAAGCGAGTGCTCGGCGAGCCACACGTAGGTTGCCGGCAAGACCAGCAAGGTCAGCAGCGTCGCCGAGATCAAGCCACCGATGACGACGATCGCCAACGGGCGTTGCACTTCGGCGCCGATGGCGTGCGATATCGCTGCCGGTAAAAAACCGAAGATCGCCAGCATACCGGTCATCAGAACCGGGCGTAGGCGTACGAGCGATCCGCGCACCACCGCCTCGCGCAATGGCGTACCGCTGCGACGCAGGTCGTTGAAGTACGAGACCAGGAGAACGCCGTTGAGCACCGCAACACCGAACAAGGAAATGAATCCCACGCCGGCCGAGATGCTGAAGTGTGTACCGGTGACCAGCAACGCCAGAATGCCGCCGATGAGCGCGAACGGCACGTGCACCAGCACTAACCCCGCGTCGCGCACGGAGTTGAAGTTGCCGAACAGCAGGATGAAGATGATGAAGATGACGGCCGGCACGATGAGCTCCAGGCGCCGCATGGCGCGTTGCTGATCTTCAAAACGCCCGCTCCACACCATGCGGTACCCCTCCGGCAAGTGCACCGTCTCGGCGACGCGTTGCTGCCCTTGCGCAACCATGCTGCCCATGTCGCGGCCGCGAACGCTCCACTTCACCGCCACCCGTCGCTGGTTGTTCTCGCGCAGGATTTGAGCAAACCCCGGCGCCGTATCGATGTGTGTCAGCTGCGTCAGCGGAATGCGAGTAGCATTGGGCGCCGGAACCAGAAGGTTGCGAATACGATCGAGTGGCGGCTCGTTGCCTTCGGCCAGTTTCACCACCAGAGGGAAACGTCGCTCCCCCTCGAGCATATCGGTGACGCGTTTGCCGGCGGTGGCGGTTTCGATCGCATCCTGCACGTCGCTGACGGTGATGCCGTAGCGATTCGCCTGCTCGCGATCGACGACGATACGCAGTTGCGGCTGGCCGGCCAGATGATCGAAATCCAAGTCGCGCACGCCCTCGATATCGTGCAGCACCCTGACGATCTCCTCGGCTTTCGCCTGCAGGATATCGAGGTCGGGCCCCGACAGCTTGATCGACAACTCGCCTTTGACACCGGAAATGGCTTCGTCGACGTTGTCTTTGATCGGCTGTGAGAAATTGTAGGTGACGCCCGGCAAAACCGACAGCTTCTTGTTCATGTCGTCGATCAGGGCGTTCTTGTCATGCGTCGTCACCCAGGCTTCACGCGGTTTCATGGCGACATACAGCTCGACGTTGTCCGGACCGTTTGGATCGGTGCCGTCGTCCGGCGAGCCGATCTGCGACACGACCGTGCGCACTTCGGGAAACCCCCGTAGGACGTCGCGCATCCGGTGCACGTAGCGTTCGGCCCCTTCGAGCGACACGCCGATCGGCAGTTTGGCGCGCACCCAGATGTCACCCTCGTCGAGCTCCGGAAGGAACTCGCTGCCCAGGAGCGGAACGACCATCAAGCTGGCTACGAGCAGCAGCGACGCAATCGTCATCGTCAACCGTGGACGTCCGATCGACCAGTTGAGAGCCGGCTTGTAGGCGCGCCGCGCCCAGTCGACCAACCGCGGCTCGCGCTCCTCGTGCACCTTGCGCAACAACAAGCTGCAGAGCACCGGAATCAGCGTCAGAGTGAGAAGGATGGCGCCGAACAGCGCGAAACAAATCGTCGACGCCATCGGGCGGAACATCTTTCCCTCAACGCGCTGGAACAAGAGGATGGGGAAGTAGACGGTCATGATGATCATCACGGAGAAAAAAATCGGCGAACCGACTTCCCGTGCTCCGGCAAAGATGGTGGCACTCACCGACGACTCACGGTGGCGTTCGGCGAGATGGCGATAGATGTTCTCGACCATCACAACGGCACCATCGACGATGATGCCGAAATCGATGGCACCGATCGACAACAGGTTTGCAGAGATGCCGCGCAGATCCATGCAGGTGAACGCGAAGAGCAAAGACAACGGGATCGTCAGTGCGACGATGAGGGCGCTGCGGACGTTGCCGAGGAATACCATCAATGTCAGCAGAACCAGTGCCGCTCCCAGCAACAGATTCTCTTCGACGGTGTGCACGGTGGTATCGACCAGGCGGCTGCGGTCGTAGTACGGCTGGATGATGACGTCGGCGGGCAGCAGATCGCGCAGCTCTGCCAGCCGCTGTTTGACGCGATCGAGCACGACCGAGGCGTTCTCGCCCTTGCGCATGAGCACGATCCCCTGCACCAGGTCGTCGTCTTTGTCGCGCCCGAGAACTCCGAGACGGATGCCGTGTCCGATTCCGACTTCTCCGACATCCTTGATGCGGATCGGCGTCCCGCTGGTCGACGACACGACGACGTTGCCGATCTCGTCAACGGAGCCGAGCAAGCCGAGGCCACGAATCATATAGGCGTAGTCGCCTTGTGGAATGTAGCTGCCGCCGGCGTTGGCGCTGCTGGCACCTACCGCATCGAAGACCTGCTTGAAGCTGAGGCCGTATTCCTTCAGCTTCGCGGGATCGAGCCGGATCTGATACTGTTTCAAACCGCCGCCCCAACTGACGACGTCGACCACGCCCGGCACTTGTCGGAAGCGGCGTTCGAGCACCCAGTCCTGCAGCGCCTTGAGCTCGACCAAGCTGAGGGCTTCGCTCTTCAACGTGTAACGCAACACTTCACCAATCGAGCCGCTGAGCGGACCAAGATCGGCTTCCGCTCCCGGTGGAAGCGTGACTTGCTGCAAGCGCTCGATCACTTGCTGGCGTGCGAAGTAGTCATCGGTGCCGTCCTCGAAAATGATCCGCACCACCGACAATCCGAAGATCGACGTCGAGCGCACGGCGGTCAGATTCGGTGTGCCGTTGAGCTCGTTCTCGATTGGGATGGTGACGAATTTCTCGACTTCTTCCGCTGCGTGGCCCGGAAACAAGGTGATGACCTGGACCTGAACATCGGCGAGCTCTGGATAGGCTTCAATCGGCAGGCGCGAGAACGCCAGGATTCCCCAAGCGATCAGGAGAATGGTCAACGCGACGACGACCAACCGCTGTTCGAGAGAGAATTCTATGAGTCGAGCGATCATGGGTAGCTTGGGAGCGTACGGAATTCAGGATGCAAATGGACCTACTGCGCAACCAGATCCTTGCCGATCGCGTGTTCCAACGCCGTGAGCGACATGCGCGCCGAAAGCAATGCATCGAGATAGGCGGTTTGCGTAGCGGTGTAGGTGCGTTCGGCTTCGAGCAACTCGATCAGTGAAGCGCCGCCGCTGCGATACGCGACCTCAGCGGCTCCCAGCGTCACCTGGGCGCGTTCCAGGTAGCCGTTCTCGTAAATGTGTCGCAGGCGTTGTGTCGATTGATATTGTACCAGCGCATCGCGGGCTTGTTGGGTAATATCGAGTCTTGCCTTCGCGAGATCGGTCTCCGCCTGCCGCAGGGCGACCTCGGCCTGCGCAATGGCGGCTTGGTTTTGATTCCAGAGCGGAACGGGAACGCTGAAGCCAACGCCAATTTGATTGCGCAGGTCTCCGCTTACGAGGAATTGGCTATGGGTGTAGTCGACACCGACCGAGATATCGGGAAGACGTTCGCGACGCGCCAGGTTCAAAGCGAGATCCGCCTGGTCGCGCGCCTTCTGCAACGCTGCCAGATCCGGGCGATTCTGTAGTGCGACGTCGACGATGTCGCCGTCGGGTAGCTCGACATCGGAAACCGCCAGGGGCGAATCGGGAGCAAGCGGCACCGGGCTTCCGGTCAAGCGACCTAGAAGCTGGCGGCTATGCGCCAGCGCCTGCCGCGCTTCTTCCGTATCGCTGAAGTACTTGAGTTGCTCGAGCTCGATTTTGCGCAACTCGGCTTCGGCAAGGTCGCCGCTCTTGAAGCGGCGCTGGCTCAAGCTCACTGTGTCATCATAACGGCGCTGGTTACCCTCAACGAAGGACAGCAGACGTTCGTCGTGCGCGGCTTGGAAGAACACATCCTTTACCGCGGATCGCAGCTGACGCAACGTTTCTTGAAGATCGCTGCGTGCCGCCGCGACACCGGCCTCGGCGGCCTCGATTCGTAAGCGGCGCTTACCCCACAAGACCAGCGGTTGATCGATGCGCGTCGCCGTCGTCAGCGTCTGGCCAACCGACAAGCCGGACGGATTGGTGCGACCGATGGGAAGATTTCCAACGTCGACGCTGAGCGTCGGGTTCTGGTACTGTTGCGCCGCTGCGCGCTCGGCTTCGGCCTGGGCAATTTGCAGGCGCGCCGCAAGCACGTCGGGAGTCTGCGCTTCCAAACGCTCGAGCGCTTCACTGAGCGATACTCGGGCCGGCGATTCTACGGTCTCGGCGTATGCTGTGGGCGGACACGGCGCGAGTACCAACGCCGCCAGTACGGAACTAGCGCACAGCAGCGGTATCGGTTTCACGGGAGTACGCGGCATTGCAACTTGAACGGCAGGAGGCGGAAGATGTGCGGCCCGTGGCAACCGACGTCAGCTACGAGCCTGGCGCTCGGCCTCGGCCTTCAGGAGAATCGATCCGTCGGTGACGACTCGATCTTGCAAGGTCAGTCCTTTGCTGACGATGACGCGGTCGTCCGCCTTGGCACCCAGCTCGACGACCCGACTGGCAAAGCGGGTGTCATCGAGCGCCACGAAGACGAACGGTTGGCCGACACCTTCGCCGTGGACCGCAGCCAGCGGAATGCTGAGCACGCTGCGCGTGCCGTCGGCGTGGACGGTCGCCGTAACGAACATTTCCGGCTTGAGCCGCAGTTGCTGGTTCTCGACCTCGAGCCGGACCTTGACCGTGCGCGTATTGGGATCGACGGTATCGCCGACATAGTTGATTCGACCCGTGAACCGCTCTCCAGGCCAGGCGGCAGCATCAACGGTGACATCCTCGCCCGGGCGTACGAGTGAGAGATCTTTTTCATAGACGTCGGCGGTGACCCACAACGTCGTCAGGTCGGCGACGACGAACAAACGCTGCGAAGCATCCGCACCGACCTGCTGCCCCAAGGTCATATTGCGCTCGATGACCGTGCCTGCGATCGGTGCTGTGAGAATGAAGCGTGACCGAACATGCAACGAATCGAGAGGCTCATCCAGGTCCTTGGACGCCGCACCAAACGATTCAAGGCGTTCACGGGCGCGCCGCAGATCCGCCCTGGCCTTCACCGATTCGTCTTCGGCTTTCTGAAAATCCTTTCGCGCCATCGCTTTGGCTGCAGCCAGCTCCTGCGCCAGTGCGTAGCTGCGCTCGGCAAGCAATTGATCGGCGCGCGCCTTGATGAACTCCGACCAGGCCGAACCGAGATCCGGACTGTCGATCACCGCGAGCGTCTGTGCTGCTTCGACGCGCTCCCCCGGGCGCGCCTTGATTTCAACCACCCGGCCGATCAAAGGCGAGGAAACGTAACTCAGTCGCTCTTCGTTGAATGCCGCTTTGCCCGATGTCCGTACGGTGAGCTCTTCCCGCGCTTCGGTAACCGGCTCGACCTTGATCTGTCCTTCATTGACGAGTCTGGCATCTAGATGAAGCTCATTGGGCGGCGTACTAGCCGCGACCTGTGCAACTTCACTGGCCGTCTGCTGGCACCCAAAGAAATTCAGATTTGCAGCGACCAAGACGGCCGCGGCGATACTCCTTCGCATTGCGTAGCGCTCCCTCCGACCCATTCTGGCTGTAGTCCTAGGGCCAGACGCTTCAGGGGACGCGCTGATTCAATCGAGGAGTCAGGAAAGTGAGAATGTAGAGCCGCTCGCTTGCAACGGCACGGGTTCAATCATGCTGGTGATCTGCCGCCGGCGCCATCGGCGTGCTTGTTCACGCAGGGCCTGCGGGTCCAACCCCAGAACCTCACAAATATTCCGGAACGAAAACACCCAGTACTCCTCTGAGTGAATCCAGCGATCGGCATCCCGGAACAGCTTGCGCCGGCGCACATTGGAAGTCATCATGTACTTCCGATAACAATCCAGGGCATCGGCCAGGATCGCCACCATGAGCCTTCGCTCGGCCAAGACCTGATCTCCAACGGCACTACTGCCTATTGATCCATTGATGATATCTGGTTCGAAAACGCTCACCTGGCCACCTCCAAGTCGCGCTCATCGAGAAAGAAAGCAATACATGTTCCATCTCCGGCGACGCCTGCCCTGGACGAGCACATACCCAGGAAGTCGAAAGAATCTGTCTATCGGCGTGGACCATCTGGCGTCACTAAATGTTGACACTATGTCGTCGTGGCCGGACAATTGGATTGATTCATCCGCGGGTCACATGTCTCTCGAATGTACGCTGGCGCTGCACGTCCATCTTGCCACTGTCATGTTTGATCAACAGTTGTCGGTATTGCGCCTGGGGCTCGGGAATCTCCGAATTCGAGTGGTATGTGGGTTGCTCCTTTCACCGCTTGGAGTGCTTTGTGTTCGGTAAGATTGCGTCATTCATCAACGCTTCGATCGGCAGGAGGCTGGGGTTGGGCATGGCCTCGATGCTCCTGGCGGGTCTTGCCGTATCGACCGTTCTCTTCATGCGCGACGAGCGCCGAGAGATGCAGGAGATCCTCTACGAAAAGGCCAAGACGACGGTCACGATCACCAGCTCGCGCTTGGCAACGAACTTTCAGGAAGGGGATCTACCGGGGTTGGACGAGGAATTGGCGCCGGTGGTCGAGGATCACGATTTCGACTACGCGTTCGTTTACGACGACAAGCAAATCCTCACCCACGCCCAAGACGAGGACGTAAAGTTCGAGCCGCCCGTCGACTTGCCGGCAATCGACTCGCTGAAGCCGCAGCGCAACATTGTGCGGGTGACCGATAGCAATATGGAACTGATCACCCCGGTTGTCGTGAACGGCCGCAACGTTGCCGGCTTCGGCCTGGGGGTGTCACTCGACCTGCCGTCGCGCCAGGCTCATCGACTGCGCTTGCGCTTGCTGCTGGTGACGCTGGTTCTGGTATCGAGCGCCTTGGTATTCATCGCTTGGTGGACTCGGCGCACCATCACTCCTCTCAACGAGCTCAAGCGCGGCGCCGAACGGATCGCCGGCGGTGATCTGAGCGTCCGTGTCACGGCAACCGGACCGGACGAAGTTGGAAGCCTGGCAACCACTTTCAATCAGCTGGCGGAATCGCTGCAACGCACGCTCGAGGAGAAGGACAGTGCGTTGCGCGAATCGACGCGTCTGTATCGCAATCTCAAGGTCGCGAGGGCAAGGCTCGATCGCGCCGAACGGCTGAGCGCGGTCGGAATGCTCGCCGCGGGAGTTTCGCACGAGCTCAACAACCCATTGAGCATCATTTTGTCGACAGCCGGAAACCTCCGTGAATCGCTCGGTGATGCGAATTCCGTGATCGTCGAAGACGTCGCGATGATCGAAAGCGAGACGCAACGCTGTCGCCGAATCATTCAGGGTCTGCTCAACTTCGCTGCCAGCGGCGAGCGTCATCTTGCCGAAGTCGATCTCAACGTGCTGCTGCGCGAAACCTTCGCCATCGCCATTCGCGACGAACGGGCCCATGAGCTCACCGTCGAATGGGGATTGGACGCCAACCTGCCGCCGCTTTGGGTCGATCCCCTGCAAATCCAACAGGTGTTCCTCAATCTGCTGATGAACGCCGCCGACGCCATGAATGGCCATGGTCAGATCCACATCCGCACCGCCGAATCGATCGAGGGCGGGCGACGTCAAGTACTGATCGAATTCCGCGACCACGGATGCGGCATCACACCGGCCGACCTCGACCATATCTTCGACCCATTCTACACGACCAAGAAAGGCGGTACCGGCTTCGGACTCGGTCTCGCCGTCAGCTACGGAATCATTCACGCCCATGGAGGCGAAATCACCGTACAGTCGACCCTCGGTCGGGGCAGCGCCTTCACTATCACCCTGCCACGACGTGTTGAACAGGTGATGGACCGCAAAGCTCTCCGCGAATCGAGACAAACCTGATGCCCTACTCGCTGCTTCTCCTGGATGACGAAGTGAACCTGTGTCGTTCGCTCGGACGCGCGCTGCAACGCGACGATTTGAGCATCGACACGTTCAGCACTCCGAACGATGCCCTCGAGGCCGTGCGCAGCAAGCCTTACGCCGTTGCGCTGGTCGATCTTATGATGCCGGGAATGAGTGGCCTGGACGTCCTCAAAGAGATCCGTCGCACCAGCCCCGACACGTTGGTGCTGATCATGACCGCCTACGCAACCATCCAGACAGCGGTCGAAGCCATGCGTTCCGGGGCCTTCGACTACCTGCAAAAGCCGTTCACCAACGAAGAAGCCCGCCGCCAGATTGACCGCGCCTTGCAACATTTCCGCGTCCTGCAAGAGAACCGCAACCTGCGGGAGCAGCTCAACACCCGCTATGGCACCAACAACATGATCGGTGCCAGTGCGGTCATGCAGGAGACCTTCCGCATCGTCGAACGCGTTGCCACGTCGAGCGCTACTGTGCTCATCACCGGTGAAAGCGGCACCGGCAAAGAGCTCATTGCCCGCGCCCTGCACACGCAGTCGCCCCGTAACAGCGCTCCGTTCGTAGCCATCAACTGCGGCGCCATCCCGTCCGAGCTGCTCGAAAGCGAGCTCTTCGGCTACGAAAAGGGTGCGTTCACGGGAGCCCACCAGAGCAAGCGCGGATTGGTCGAGCAGGCCGACAGCGGCACTTTGTTTCTCGACGAGATCAGCGAGCTCTTGCCACGTCTGCAGGTCAAGCTGCTGCGCATGCTGCAAGAACGCGAAATCCAGAGACTCGGCGGTGAGAAGACGATCAAGGTCGACGTCCGCGTCGTCGCCGCCACCAATGCCGACCTGCGCGAACGGATTGCCGCCGGCGAGTTCCGCGAGGATTTGTATTATCGGCTCAACGTCGTCTCGTTGCGCCTGCCGCCGCTGCGCGAACGTATCGATGATGTGCTGCCGCTGGTGCATCACTTTCTGCGCAAGCACGATCCCGTCGGACGCATCAAGAGCATCGACCCAATGGCGGCCCAACTGCTGCGACAGTATCGCTGGCCAGGCAACGTGCGCGAGCTGGAAAATGTGATCGAACGCGCCTGCCTGCTGGCCCGCGGCGAGGCAATCCTGCCGATCGACCTGCCGCCCGAGCTCAGCAACGGCATAGAAGCCCAGCGCAGCCAGAACGACAGCACAAAAAGTTTCAGCGCCGCGCGCGACGAATTCGAGCGCTTCTACATCGTCGACTGCCTGAGGCGGCACAACGGCAATGTCAGCCGTGCCGCCCGCGAAGCCGGCTTGCAGCGCCAGAACTTCTACCAGAAGCTACACAAGTACAATATCCAGCGGCGCGATTACACGGGGTAGGAACTAGAAGGTTCGCCCGTTTCGGTAGTCCGATCTCGTAGCGCAAAACTTCACCAAGATTGTCTTTTTCAGCCGTGGCCGCTATTCCGACTGCCGATGTCGACGCTATCGCTGCAGTCGCCCCGCGACATCGTGGCTCAATCACCGTCGCGCCAGATGGACATGCCGCAAAAGCAGCAAGCCGATATCTCCGTCGTCATTCCCGTCTTCAACGAAGCTGCCAACATCGACATGCTGCACCAACGCTTGTCGGCCACGCTGCAGCAAATCGAGCGCCGCTACGAAATCTGGTACGTCGACGACGGCAGCAGCGACGCATCGCTCGAACGCTTGCGCCAGATCGCCGAGCAGGATTCGAACGTCGGCGTCATCGAGCTAACGCGCAACTTCGGCCAGCATGCCGCCGTGCTGGCGGGTTTTGCCGCCGCGTCGGGCGCCATCGTCGTGACGCTCGACGCCGATTTGCAAAATCCACCCGAAGAAATTCCCAAACTGCTGGCCAAGATCGACGAAGGCTACGAAGTCGTCGGCGGCTGGCGCGAAGAGCGGCAGGATCCTGTTTTCCGTAAGGCGGCGTCGAAGCTGATCAACGAAATGACCTCGCTGGCCGTCGGCGTGAAGATGAAGGATTACGGCTGCATGCTGCGCGCCTATCGCAGCGGCATCGTACGCCAGATCGTCGACTGCGACGAGCGCTCGAGCTTCATCCCGGCGCTGGCCAACTCGCTGGCCAAACGCTCGGCGGAAATCGAAGTCGGACACGCCGACCGCTTCAGCGGCAGCTCGAAGTACGGCTTGCTGAAGCTCTTGCGATTGTCGTTCGACCTGATCACCGGCTTTTCGTTGCTGCCCATCCAACTGATGAGCCTGACGGGAATTCTCGTCGCCGTCGCCGGCGTCGGCTTCGGCGTCTTCCTGTTGATCCGCCGGCTGTTGGTCGGTCCGGAAGTCGAAGGCGTCTTCACCCTGTTCGCTATCCTCTTCGTCTTTATCGGCATCCTGATTCTGGCCGTGGGTCTGGTCGGTGAGTACGTCGGCCGGATCTATCTCGAAGTGCGTCGCCGTCCGACCTACCGCATCCGCGCCATCCACCACCTTTCACGTTGATCCATGCGATCCGTCGTCTTCGCGTACCACGATATCGGCTACGTCTGCCTCGAAGAATTGCTGCGCGGCGGCGGCGAGGTCATCGCAGTCTTCACCCACGACGACGATCCAAACGAAAACGTCTGGTTTCGCTCCGTCCGGCAACTGGCGCAACAACACGGCATACCCGTGTTTGCCCCCGTCAGAATCAACACGCCGGAGTGGGTCGAGCGTTTGCACTCCTGGGCTCCGGATTTCATCTTTTCATTCTACTATCGCAACCTGCTGGGTGCCGACGTACTGGCGCCGGCAAAGCGCGGTGCCTTGAATCTGCACGGTTCACTGTTACCGCGTTACCGCGGTCGTTGTCCGGTGAATTGGGTGCTGATCCACGACGAACGCGAAACCGGAGTCACTCTGCACTACATGGAGGTCAAACCGGATCGCGGCGACATCGTGGCGCAACGTTCGGTGCCGATCAGTGATGACGATACGGCCGTCACTCTGTTCCACAAACTGACGGCGGCCGCGGCGCTGCTGATGCGCGAAACCTATCCGTTGCTGTGCAGCGGAAAGGCGGCGCGCATCCCGCAGGATCACACGCGTTCGAGCTACTTCGGTGGCCGCCGCCCGGACGACGGAAGAATCAACTGGAACAGCAGCGCACGGCAGATCTTCAATCTCGTGCGTGCGGTCACACGTCCCTACCCCGGTGCTTTCGCGGAATGGAACGGTCGGAGTTTCTACATCTGGGAAGCACACCCCTGGAACGGCGCGCAGCCGAACCACGGTACGCCTGGAACGATCGTTGCGACGCAACCGCAACTGATCGTCCAAACCGGTGACGGCCAACTGGAGCTGTCCCGCGTGCAAGCGGAAGGGGAAGACGAAACCAGCGGTCCACAGTGGGCCGCTCAACGCTCGGTCGACAAAGGAGCACAACTCAAATGAAGGTATTGATCACCGGAGGCGGCGGCTTCGTAGGGTCACATCTGGCGGACGCGTTCTTGGCACGCGGCGACGACGTGTTCATTCTCGACACCGGCAGCGTGCAGAAGACGCGCCATCTCATCGGCAACCAGCAGTTCCACTACGTCCGCGACAGCATCTTCAACATCGAGATCCTCGAGGGACTGATCGCCAAATGTGATCTCGTCTACCACCTCGCAGCGGTGGTCGGCGTCGAGCACTACGTCGGTGACCCGTACGAAGTGCTGAACGTCAACGTCAATGGCACGCAAAACGTCTTGAAGCTCGCCTTCAAGCATCAGAAGAAGGTCGTCTTCGGCTCGACGTCGGAAGTCTACGGGCGCAATCCGAAGGTGCCGTGGCACGAGGACGACGACCGCGTCGTCGGATCCACGCGCATCGACCGCTGGTGCTATTCGACCTCCAAAGCCGTCGGCGAGCATTTCTGCTTCGGCTACCATCGCATGGGCTTGCCGGTCACCATCACCCGCTATTTCAACGTCTACGGCCCGCGCCTCGACAAGCTCGACGTCGGTCGCATCATCACCATCTTCATGGGCCAGGTGCTACGCAACGAGCCGCTGACCGTCATCGGCGACGGCGAGCAAACGCGGTGCTTCACCTACATCGACGATTGCATTCGTGCCACCATGGCGGCGGGTATCGGGTCGAATACCGACGGCGAGGTTTTCAACATCGGCACCAATGTTGAAACCACCATCCTCGAACTGGCCAAGACGATGATCGACATCGCCTCATCCAAGTCGACGATCCGTTTCGTCACCCAGGAATCGGTCTACGGCACCAGCTACGAAGACATTCCACGCCGCGTCCCCGACACCACCAAGATGGAAACGATCCTCGGAGTGAAGGCCGACACCTCGCTGCGCGACGGATTGTCCAAGACCATCGACTGGTTTCGCTCCGCCAACTTCTGATCCTCTGCGTCGAGATGCAGCTCGCACTCAAGGTCGACGTCTGCACATTTGCCGGTATGCAGCAGGGCGTCCCGGCACTGATGCAGACGTTCGGCGAGCTGGGCATCCACGCCAGTTTCTTCGTCACCTGCGGGCCGGACCACTCCGGCCGGGCCATCCGGCGTGTCTTCCGGCGCGGATTCTTCGAAAAGATGCGCCGTACGAACGCCGTCGGAACCTACGGTTGGAAGACCCTCCTGTACGGCACGCTGCTCCCGGGCCCGCACGTCGCGCGTCGTTGCGCGGCGTTGCTGCGCGAGCTGGTCTCGCGCGGACACGAAGTCGCGATGCACGGGTACGATCATGTCTACTGGCACGACAAGCTGGCGCAGTTGCCGCCGGATGAGGTTGCGGCGGAGGTCCAGCGCGCCAAGGCAGCGTTCTGCGCGGCCGTCGGCAGCGCACCGCAGGCGTTTGGGGCTCCGGGGTGGCAGTGCAGCGCCGCGAGCTTCGCCAGCGAAGACTCCCTTGGCCTGCAGTACCACAGCGACACGCGCGGCTTCGCGCCCTACCGCCCCGAGATGGACGGGCGCCGCTTCACAACCATCGAAATCCCGACAACCATGCCAACACTCGACGAAACCTACGGGCGCGTCGGCACCTCCGATGCGGAGCTCGTGCGCTTCTACGACGCACAACTCAACCTCGGCCTCAACGTCTACACCGCGCATGCCGAAATGGACGGTCGCGGACAACTCTCGTGGCTCAAGGCCTGGTTGCAGTCGGTTCAGAAACAAGCGTCGATCGTTCGGCTGATCGACGTGGCCACCGAGCTGGGCGATGTTCCGTACGCTCGGGTGGTGCCGGGACCAATCGCCGGACGCGCCGGAACGGTCGCCTGGCAGGAGGCCGGTCGTGGCTGACGACATCGGCTCGACGACCGGACAAGCACCGAGCGACGTGCCGCAAGTCGATCCGGCGCGTGACGCTGCAACATTCGCTGCAGACGGCAGCATCAGCAAGCCAACCGGCAGCACAGCCTTGGACGTCACATCGGGCAGTGACATCGAGGCACCGACACGCGTTATCTTTTCGAAGCTCGTCGTCGCCGCTGTCGCGCTGCTGATCTTCGCTTCGTACTTTGCCCTGATCGGCCGTTGTCCGCTGATCGAGCCCGATGAACCGCGCTATGCTGAAATCGCCCGCGAGATGATCGAGCTGCGCGATTGGGTGACGCCGCACCTGAACTACGTCAAGTACTTCGAGAAGCCGCCGCTGGTCTATTGGCTCACGGCGGTGCATCAGGTGCTCTTCGGCGGCAGCGAATTCGTCGTACGGCTGTGGCCGGTCATCTTCGCTCTTCTCGGAATCGCCAGTGTTGGCTTGCTGGGCCGCGTCATGTTCGGGCCTGGCGTCGGCTTCCTGGCGGCCTCGATTCTCGCCGCAACGCCGCTCTACTTCGCCCTCGGTCAGGTGTTGATCCTCGACATGCCGTTGAGCAGCCTGATGACGCTCGGATTCACCTGCTTTTGGATGGCATACAGCTCGGCGCAGCACCGGCGCGCGTGGATGTACGGCTTCTATCTCATGCTGGCTCTGGCCATGCTGACCAAGGGACCGGTGGCAGTGGTCCTTACCGGAGGCGTGCTCCTGCCCTTCATCTTGCTGCGCCGCGACTTCGGCAGCTTGCGGTGGATCTTGTCGCCGCGCGGCATCGGCCTCTTCTTGCTGGTCGCCATGCCGTGGTTTTTGCTGGTCAGCTGGCGCAATCCGGAGTTCATCGACTTCTTCGTCATCAAGCAACACTTCAACCGCTACGTGCACCCCGACGAACATCAGCAGTCGGTGCTATTTTTCGTCCCGATCCTCATCGGCGGCATGCTGCCGTGGAGCTTCGTGCTGTTTGCAGCGCCACAGCGCGCTCGCGACGTGCTGCGTCGTCTGACCAGCCTGCGCATCGCTCCGGCAACTCTCTACTGCCTGCTGTGGGCAGGAATCATCTTCGCGTTTTTCAGCTTGTCGGGTTCGAAGCTGGCGACGTACATCCTCCCGGTATTTCCGCCACTGTCTCTGCTGGCAGCACGCTTCGTTGCGCAACTCATCGCCGACCGCGACGATCGGGCGTTCCGTCGCACCGCCCATCTGTTCCAAATCCTCGCCGTCGCGCTGGTCATCGGAGGAGTCGTCACCGCGTTCATCATCGAGCCTGAGCAGAGCTGGATCGTCCTCCCGCGCTTGCTTGTCGGCGCGACCGTTTTGACCGCGGCCGCCTACATTCTGCTGCGCAAGCAGTCGCCAGACACCTCGTCGCAAGGAAAACCCAAATTCGACTACGTCGTCGTGGTCGTCACCATCCTCACACTGCAAACCGTGGCGCTGAGCGGACGCACGGCGGGCCAACATTACGAACAGCTGGGAAAGATCATCGGCGAGCAGGCGCAGCCACAGGATCTCGTCGCCATCTACGGCCACTACACCCAGGGTATCACCTTCTATTCGAAGCGCCGTGCCGTCATGGTGGTCGCGTGGGGAGAGCTCGATTTCGGCGCCAAGCAAGGGGATCAAAGCCAGTTCTTCTGGCCGAAGGACGAACAGCTGATCCGGGCTTGGAGCTCGGGACGGCGTCTTTTCCTGGTCATCAATCGCGTCGAGCTGGCGCCTCTGCGAGCGCAGCTGCAACCGCCGCCACGCGAGATCGGCGCACAAGACAAGAAAGTTCTCATCGTCAACTTTCCGGGTAGCTGATGGAAACCATCGCGGCAGAACCGACGCCGGACGCTCGGGCGCAACCCGTTGAGCAATCGCCTTCGATCGTGCAAATCGGCTCGGGGTTTGTTGCCGTCATTGGCGCCACACTTCTCTTGTTGATCGCCTGGCTCGTACTGGTGTCGTGGGGGCTGGGCGACGTCCCGTTCCATACAAAGGGGGAGCCGAGGGAAGGTCTGGTGGTCTGGGAGATGACGCACGGCGGAGGTTGGATTCTACCGCAACGCAACGGCACCGAGCTGCCCTCGAAGCCGCCGCTCTTCCATTGGCTCGGCGCTCTGGCGTCGATCGCGCACGGCAAGACCGACGAATGGAGCATCCGCTTTCCGTCGGCGGCGTTGTCGCTGGCCGGCACCTTTGCCGTCTTTGCCGCCGGCACGGCGTTGCGTAACGTGACCACTGGACTTCCTGCGGCGCTGATCTTGATGACCACCTTCGAATGGGCTCGGGCATCGACCAATGCCCGTGTCGACATGACCCTCACCGTGGGTCTCGAAGCGGCTTTCCTGAGTCTACTTTTCTTCTGGCGCACGCGTTCCACGACCTGGCTGGTTCCACTGTACCTTGGGATGTCGTGGGCGGTTCTCGGCAAAGGGCCGGTCGGCGTTGCCCTTCCGGGTTTGACGGTGGTGGTGCTGCTTGCCCTGAGCTGGAACGGCGAGGCATTCCGTGAACGACGTTACCGTGCCGTCTTCGACTGGACATGTCTGCGTCAGATGAAGCCCCTGCACGGCGCCGTTGCCGTCATCGCGATCGCCGGCTCCTGGTACGTCATGGCTCTACTCATCGGCGGCTGGCCGTTCTTCCGTAAGCAGATTCTGGCCGAGAACGTCTTCACCTTTCTCAACAATCGCCACTTCGACGGCGGACATCGGCATGGACTCTTCTATCAACCTTTACAGCTGTTCCTCGGACTGCTGCCCTGGTCGCTGCTTCTTCCCGGACTGGCAGTGACGCTTTGGCAAAAGCGGCAAGAGCTCGGGCGCAACGACTGGCGTTTGTACATGCTGATCTGGATCGCCGTGGTGTTCTCCTTCTTCGAAGTCGCGGCAAGCAAGCGTGGCGTCTATCTGCTGTCGCTCTATCCGGCCGTCGCCCTGCTGTTGGGTTGGTGGTTGGACGAGCAACGGCGGGCGATCGTATCGCAACGGTGGTTGGCAGGCTCTCTTGCCATCATCGCGTGGACCGCAACCGCCGTTCTTCTGGTGACAGCCGTCATCGTCGCCCTCGAATGCCTTGGGATTTCGCCGCTGGCGCTGCTGCAGTCGCGTCTCAAACCGAAAGCAGCGGCTGGTTTGGAGCTTGGCCGCACGGTCATTCGCGCTTGTGGATACCGCCTGACCGTCTTGCTGACTTTCGCTGCGATCGGCCTGGCACTGAGTGCGCAGGCGGCACGCGGGTCACGCTGGTCCAACGTGTTCGTTGCACTGTGGAGCACCACCGCCCTGGCGCTGCTGACAACCCGTATCGTCGTGATGCCGGCGGCGGCGCACGAGCTGACGTTGCGCGACTTCATGGTGCATGTGCGGCAGGTCGTTGAACCAACGGCCGAGATGTCTTTCTACAAAACCTTCGACTACCAGGCCGTCTACTATTCGCAGAGGCATATACCGACGCACCGGGATGCGTGGACAGCACCTGGGCCGCGCTATCTGCTGATCGAATCGTCCGCGTGGAAGGAACAACCGGCAGAAGCGCTGAGCGCGTACGAGCACGTTCCGCTTGCCGACGAAGGAAAGCTGATCCTCCTACGACGCCTGAGTCCGCCTCGAGGTTGAACCATGATGATTCCGTTACTCGACTTGAAGCGTGAGTACGCATTGGTGCGCTGCGATATCGAAGCGGCGTGGTCTTCGACGTTGAAGACCATGCATCTGCTGAAGGGCGAGAACGTCGCCGCGTTCGAGCGAGAAGTCGCTGCGTATCTCGAAGTGGCGCACGTCGTCGGCGTCGCCTCGGGCACCGACGCGCTGATCCTGAGCATCTTGGGGCTCGGAATCGGCAAGGGCGACGAGGTAATCGTGCACGCCAACGCTTTCGTCGCCGCTCTCGAAGCGATTCACCATGCAGGTGCATCGCCGGTGATCGTCGACACCGAGCCGGACGGCTTCGGGCCCGACGCCGACGCAATCGCTCGCGCCATCACCCGGCGCACGAAAGCAGTCATCGCCGTCCACTTGTATGGATCGCCGCTCGACCTCGATGAATTGCAGCACCTATGCGACGCGCACGGATTGGCGTTGATCGAGGATGCTTCGCACGCCCACGGCGCCCGCCGCAACGGTCGTAGGGTTGGCAGCCTCGGTAGAGCCGGCTGCTTCAGCTGCGGCGTTGTCAAGAATCTGGCGGCCTGTGGCGATGCAGGCTTCGTCGCCACCGTAGACGCCGATCTCGCGCAACGCCTGCGCCTGCTCCAAGCCCATGGCCAAGAAAAGAAGAACCAGCACGTCCTCTACGGGTTCAACAGCCGGCTCGACGAGCTGCAAGCCGCGGTGCTGCGCGTCAAGCTGCCGCACCTCGAAGGTCGCAATCAACGACGGCGAGACATCGCTGCATTCTACCGCGAGCGTTTTGCGGGCCTCGATCTGCGCACGCCGGTCGAGCGGCCGCGTGAAGTGCATGTGTATCATCAGT
>JACQEN010000357.1 GCA_016200585.1 Deltaproteobacteria bacterium | reverse complement strand
GTGCCGTCGCCGACCTGGCCGTCCAACTGGCGCGCACGGCGTCGTTTTTCAGCGCCGACCAAACACCGCTGACATCGCGCTCGGTGCGCTTCCTGAGTGGCGAGCATTTCCCGCCCGGTGTCCGAAACACCGCGGCCGCTCCCTTGTTCGGAATCGAGAATACCAATCGCGGCTGCGCCTTCGATGCATCGGAAGAAGGCTTCGAGACGACCTTTCCGGTGCCGCGCGCCCTCAACCTGGCAGCGCTGTTGCGCAGCGGAAGCGCGAATCCGTTGGCCTGCGAGAACGGAGGCGATCGCTGCGGTTGTACGCGCGGCATCGCGACGCTCCCCGGCGGCGTACCGATCTATCGCAACGGCCGAATGGTCGGTGGGGTTGGTGTGGCTCTGCGTGGCGTGACTCCCGCCCCCGATCCGGTTGCGGCGTTCGATGAGCCCGACATGGTCTTGCGGCGCAGCGACCAAAACCCCGACTTTGCCCTCGCTGAATTTGCGGCGCGTGCCTTCGCCGGTGATCGCGTCGGGTTCCCGACGCTTGCAGCAAAGGGATTGCAGAGCTTGTGCACGAGCGACATCGTGGCCCACCCGAATTGCTGCCACGAAGGCTGCGATCTCAACATCCTGCCGGGTCGCGCCCCGCTGCCCTTCGATCCGGTCATCTTCATCGATGGCCTGGAGATTCCCGAGGTCGCAACCAACCCACCCGTCGCCAAAGCCGGCGGCGGAAGAGCGGCGACGAACTTCATCATCGCTGCGAGCCAAGAGTCTCAGACGGCCCAAGCCCCGGCGTCGGACTGGCTGCTTCCGGCAAGACCGTCGTCAGACGGCGCCGCGCCGCTGAGCAAGGCCGAAGTCGAGACGATTGTCGATGCGGCGATCCGCGAAGCCGACACGATCCGTGCGGCGATTCGCTTGCCGCTCGCAGCGCGTACCAAGATGGTCATGGCGATCTCCGACACCAACGGATCGCTCTTGGGGGTCTATCGCATGACCGACGCGACGGTGTTTTCCATCGACGTGGCCGTCGCCAAGGCGCGCAACGTCATCCATTTTAGCGATCGCGCCACGCCGATCGGCGATGCCGGCGATTGTCCGGCGCCGGCGGACTGTCGTGGCGTCGGGTATCCTGCGGGCACTGCGGTGACCAATCGGACCCTCGGCTTCGGTGCGCAACCCTTCTTTCCGTCCGGTATCGAAGGCTCCCTCTCCGGTTTCACGCCGCCGTTTGCTCCCGGACCTTTCCGCTCTGTGTTTCTCCGGGATTCTCAGGAAGCGTGCACGAACGGCATCCCAATTTTGGACCAGCTCGGTCGTCCAATGATGGGCGGCAGGCAGAACGGCGTTGTCTTCTTTCCCGGTAGCGCTCCGTTGTACCGCAACGGCGAATTGATCGGCGGACTGGGTGTGAGCGGCGATGGCGTCGAGCAGGACGATCTCGTCACCGCGGCAGGAACGCAGGCCCGCAGCCCGCACACGCAACAGACGTTTGAAGCGCCTGCGGCCATTCGTGCCGACCAGGTGTTCGTGCGCGGCGTACGTTTGCCGTATCTGAAATTCAATCGTCAACCGGAACAATGAAGCCCGACGAGAGATGGGGTGCGGCATGACGCCTGAAGACGAACGCGACAAGACGCAGATCGGGGCCAAGCCGCCACCGAAGCTGCCGACTGGGCCGCCGAAGCCGACCAGCCACGAGCCACCTGCCACCCCCGAGCCGCAAGCCCCGCGCCTCGAATCAACCGCAGAAGCGGCCGACGACGACGAAGCCACCGTGTTCGAGGCGCGGCCACGTAGCAGCTTCCGTTTGCAGCGTGTGCAACCCCCCGGACATTCGGAGATCATCGTTCTCGACCGCACGTCCTACGTCGCCGGCCGCATGCCGGCCTGCGAGATTCGCCTGTACACACCGAGCGCCTCGCGCGAGCATGCACGCTTCAACAACGTCGGCGGCGCCTGGGAGGTGGAGGCGATCGGTGATCGCGTCGTCCTGGTCAACGGCACGCCCATCCATGCCGCGACGCGTTTGTCGCACCAGTCGGTAGTGAAATTGGGCGGCGATGAAGTGGTCTTTCTGGATGAGCGTGCCGCACTGGCAACTGCCGCACCAGACGTGGCGGCAAGGCCGCCGGGGCGCCAAGGCTGGCTTGTGCTTGCACTGGTCTTGTTGGGCGCGGCGCTGGCCGCCGTTGCCTGGTGGTGGTCGGTCGAATCCTGACGGCGGGAGAACGGGATTGGCGCATCCATGATCGCACGAGCGACTACTTGCCTGGCGCTGCTCCTGCTTTCCTCGTACATGCCGGCTCGCGCCGCGGACTCCGGGGAGCAAGAGTCCGCGCCGGCCGCAGCGGCGGACCAGACGAAGCCGGCGCAACCGCCGCCTGATTTCGAGCCGCTCAAAGATCGCTGGCACATCGAGCCGCCGCCCTACGAACGAAACGTCAAGGGACACTGGTGGGATCCCTACAACCAGAACGTTCTCAAAGGCGACTACCCGATCATCGGTGACGACATCTTCGTGCGCCTCACCGGCACTTCGAAGACTCTACTCGAGGGTCGTGGCACACCGTTGCCAAGCGGCGTGGCCTCGAAGAATTCCGGCAGCAGCCAGTTCTTCGGTCAGAACGACTCGCTGCTCTTTGACCAGAAATTTGCTGCCAAGATCGAACTGCAACGCGGCTCGACCAGCTTCAAGCCCTTCGAGTGGCAGATCGTCCTGGCCGGAGTGGTCGACGTCAACCACCTCGACGTCTTCGAAAACGGACTGGTATCGCCGGACGTTCGCGACGGTACGAGCCGCTCGACCAGCGACGCCGCCTTACAGGAAGCGGCGCTGGAGATTCATCTCGCCGACCTGTCGGCCAACTACGACTTCGTTTCCGCCAAGCTCGGGCGCCAGCCGTTCCATAGCGACTTCCGCGGCTTGATCTTCTCCGACGTCAACCAGGGCGCGCGCCTGTTCGGCACGGCTAACGGCAATCGCTACCAGTACAACCTGGTCTATTTTCACATGGCGGAGAAGGACACCAACAGCGAGCTCAACACCTTCGCCCTGCGGCACGAGCAAGTGGCGATCGCCAATCTTTACGTGCAGGACCTCTTCGTGCTCGGATACACGCAGCAGCTCAGTCTGCACTACAACCACGACGACGGGACGGATGGGGGATTTGTCTTCGACCGCCAGGGGTTCTTGGTGCGCCCCGATCCCATCGGCGCGGCGCGGCCGCACAACCTCGACGTCGTCTATCTCGGTTGGACGAGTGAAGGGCACATCGGCTTTGTCAACATCAGCCACGCGTTCTACGAAGCGCTCGGCCACGACAGCTTGAACCCGATCGCCGGCCGCTCCGTCGACATCAACGGCCAACTGGCGTTCCTCGAGTTGTCGATGGATCACGATTGGATGCGTTACCAGGCGTCGGTGTTCTTTACGTCGGGTGACGACAAACCGCGCGACGGCACGGCGCGCGGGTTCGACTCGATCCTCGACCTGCCCGAGATCGTCGGCGGCGAAGTGAGTTACTGGAACCATCAGAGCATTCGCATCACCGACCGTGGCGGTGTGGCGCTGATGCAGCGCGACAGCGTGATCCCCGACCTGCGCAGCAGCAAGCTCCAGGGCCAGTCGAATTTCGTCAACCCCGGCATCCTGATCGTCAACCTCGGTGCCAGCGCCGATTTAACTCCGAAGCTCAGGGCACTGGCCAACATCAACTACCTGCGCTTTGCCGAGACGGCGGCGCTCGAGCTGCTGCTCAAGCAACCGAATATTCGCAACGACATCGGCATCGACGCCGGAATCGGCGTCGAGTACCGGCCGTTGCTCAACAACAACATCATCCTCAAGGCGTTCGGCGGTGCGCTGCAACCGGTCGGAGGCTTGCGCGACATCTATGAAGGTTCGACGCTGTATCACGCCGGTGGAGCGGCACAGCTGGTGTTCTGATGGGTGACGCGATGGCGGACGTTTTGTCGATAGAACCACCCCCTGGCCCCCTCCTCGGTAAGGAGGGGGGATCCTTATGCCCGAAGCTCGACACCCGGCGCCTAACAATCGTTTTCGCGGCGTTCCTGAGCACGCTGCTCGCCGGCCCGCTGGTCGCAAGTGCCGCCGAGGAAGTCGTCGAATCGCCGTTGCTGCGCCAGACGCAGGCGGAGGCCGACGCGAAGAGCAGCGGTTGCCTGACCTGCCACGAGGGCATCGAGCCGATGCACGCTTCGACACAGGTGACGCTCGGTTGCGTCGATTGTCACGGCGGCAATGCCAGCGTCAATCGTGGCAGCGCCGACCAGGGCAGTGGCGAGTACGACGCCGCGATGCACCGCGCCCACGTCGCACCGCTGCATCCGGAAGCCTGGTCGGACCCTGGACACCCGGGACGTCTCCGGGCGGGCAACCCGGAACGCAGCTACACGTTGCTGAATCGCGAATCGCCCGAGTTCATCCGCTTCGTCAATCCGGGTGACCTGCGCGTCGCCGGCGAAACGTGCGGCGCTTGCCACAGTGCCGAAGTCGTCAAGGTGCAGAAGAGCCTCATGACCACCACCGCGTTGTTGTGGGGCGGCGCCGCCTACAACAACGGCATCGTCTCCGTGAAGCGCTACATCTTCGGCGAATCGTACAGCCGCGACGGCTTGCCGCAAAAGGTCAACACAGTGCCGCCACCTAGCGCCGCCGAGATGCAGCGCGGTGTCTTGCCGTTCCTGGTCCCGTTGCCGGCATTCAACGTCGTGCAGCCGCCCGATCCGTTCCGTGCCTTCGAGCGCGGCGGCCGGGTCGACCGTTCAAACGTCGCCGAAGTCGGTAACCCCAACCTCGGTCCGTTCGTCGGCGAGCCCGGACACCCCGACATGAAGCTTGGGGCACGCGGGCTTGGAACCGATCTGCGCATCAACGCCGGCGTGCTCAACATCCACAAGACGCGGCTCAACGACCCGTTGCTGTCGTTTCTCGGCACCAACGATCATCCCGGTGACTTCCGCTCCAGCGGCTGCACCGCGTGTCACGTGGTCTACGCCAACGACGCCGAATCGACCGAGGCCGGGCCGTATGCCGGCTTTGGTCACGACGGATTTTACCAAGGGCACGATCCGACGATCCGGCGCGACGAAAGCGGCCATCCGATCCAACACCGGCTGACACGATCCATTCCCACCAGCCAGTGCATGGTGTGCCACATGCACCAGCCCAACTCGTTCTTGAACACGTATCTCGGCTACCAGATGTGGGACTACGAAACCGACGGCGAGCTGCTGTGGCCGCAGCAGCAGCGCTACCCGACGGCCGATGCCGCCACCCCGTTCAATACAACCGACGCCGCGGCAATGAAGGCCAGCTTGCTGCGCAACCCAGAAGAGGCGGCGGTGCGCGGAGCATGGACCGACGAGGCGGTTCTACGCTCCGCCAGCCGCTTGCCGACCAAGGAAACCAAGTTTGCCGACTATCATGGCCACGGCTGGTTGTTCCGTGCGGTCTATTGGCAAGACCGCAAAGGCAATCTCCTCGACAAGGGCGGCAAGCAGATCGACTGGAACGATCCGGACAAGCTCGGCAAAGCGGTCCAGCTGAAAGACATCCATGCGGAAAAAGGGATGCACTGCGTCGATTGCCATTTCGAGCAGGATGCGCACGGCAATGGCAGGATCTACGGCGAGTATCCCAACGCCATCGAGATCGGCTGCCAGGACTGTCACGGCAACGTCTACAAACGAGCCAGTCTGACGACCTCGGGACCTGCGGCCCCCAACGGTGGGACGAACCTGCTCAACGGCATTACTCCGTTCGGAGCCCGGCGCTTCGAATGGGTTGGCGACAAGCTTATGCAACGCTCGATGGTGCAGGAAGGCCTGGAGTGGGAAGTCAGCCAGGTGCTCGATAGCATCGATCCTGCTTCGCCGAAGTACAACCCCAAGGCGCGGCTGGCGAAGACCTTGCTCAAAGACGGCAAACATTGGGGCGCGTTGCCTGACAATCCGGAGCAGTTGGCACACTCGGATTCGAACATGGCGTGCTTTACCTGTCACACCTCGTGGGTGACCAGTTGTTTCGGCTGCCATTTGCCACAGCAAGCCAACTGGAAGAAGGAGGCCCAGCACTTCGAGGGCGGAGCGACGCGCAATTGGACATCGTACAACCCGCAGGTATTGCGCCACGACATCTTCATGCTGGCGCGCCACAGCGACGCGAAGGATCACAAGATCGCTCCGGCGCGTTCGTCGAGTGCGCTGATCTTGAGCTCGGTCAATTCCAACCGCGAGCGTGTGTACATGCAGCAGGCGCCGGTTTCCGCCGAGGGCTACGGCAGCCAGGCCTTCAACGCCCACTTCGCGCACACGGTGCGCAAGACACAGACGCGCGAGTGCGGCGATTGTCACGTGTCGTCGGAGAATGACAACAACGCCTGGATGGCCCAGGTGCTCATGCTCGGCACCAACTTCGTCAATTTCATCGGTCGCTACGCATGGGTCGGCGAAGGCGAAGCCGGCATCGAAGGTATCGCGGTGACCGAATGGGACGAGCCGCAGGCCGTGATCGGCAGCCACCTGCAACACCTGGCATATCCGGACAACTATGCGCGGCACGTCGAGCGCGGATTGGAGCTGAGTGAGGGGTATCACCACGCCGCCAGCGACGCTCTGAGCCTGCAGGTGCGCGGCGAGTACTTGTACACCGCCAACGGTGCCGACGGGTTGCGGGTGTTCGACATCGCCAACATCGACAACAAGGGCTTTTCCGAGCGCATCGTCAGCGCGCCCGTCTCACCGCTCGGCCAGCGAGCCTACGTCAAAACCAAGTTCGCAACGTCGGTGGCGCTGCCGACCAACGTGCCGATCGACTACGGCCGCCGGCAAGATCCCGCCAACGAAGAACAAGCGATGAATCCTCTCTATCGTTACGCCTATGTCGCCGATCGCGACGAAGGCCTGGTGGTCGTCGACGTCGATCCGCTGGCCGACGGCGATCCGACCAACAATTTCCTCGAACGTGCCGCGACCTTCAACCCCGACGGCATCCTCGACGGCGCCAGCTACATCACGGTTGCGGGAAATCATGCCTACGTTTTGTGTCGCCGCGGCTTGGTGGTCGTCGGTCTCGCCGATCCCTTGCACCCGACGATGGTTGCGGAGCTTGGCAGTCCGGCACTGCAGCAGCCGCGTGCCGTGGCCGTACAGTTCCGCTACGCGTTCGTCACCGACGCACGCGGTCTGCGCGTCGTCGACATCACCGACCCGGAGAAGCCCGAGCTGGTGTCGGAAGTCGATCTGCCGGAGGCGTATGATTTGTATGTGGCACGCACCTACGCCTACGTTGCGGCGGGGAAACATGGGCTGGCGATCGTCGACGTCGAACGGCCGACGCAGCCGGCCGTGCAACAGATGTTCGACGCCGGCGGCAAGCTGAACGACACGCGTTCGGTGCGTATCGGCGCAACCGTCGGCAGCGTCTTTGCCTACGTTGCCGACGGCGCCAACGGGTTGCGCGTGCTGCAGCTCATGGCACCGGGAGAAACGGCCGGCAGCGCCGGGTTCAGCCCGCTTCCGGCGCCGCGGCTCATCGCCACCTACAAGACGCACGGGCCGGCGCTGACGTTGTCGAAGGGTCTCGATCGCGACCGCGCCGTCGACGAGAGCGGCAATCAGGTGAACGTCTTCGGCCGACTCGGCTCGCGGCCATTCACACGTCCGGAAATGGAACGTTTATTTGAACGCGACGGTAAGCTGTTCACCGTGAGCCGCGAGCCGCCGGCAGCGGCGAGCCCGTTCGTACGTCCGCAGCCGCTCGCCGCGACGACCGTCGAGGCACCGGTCGTACAACCGGCAGCGCCGCGGCAGGAACGGCTGTTACCGGGGAGAGATTAGCCTTGATCTGACGATACACTGGTCGACAGTCGACCGCTTACAGTCAACAAGTGCCGTGGCGCGGAAAAGGGGGACGGGCATGACAAGTCGAAGGGGTAGGGGCGCTGCAACTGGCTGCGGATCGCAGTGGATCTGTGCGATCGCCGTTGTTCTGCTGGGTTCGACGATGGCCGCGGCGCAGAATCCGAATCAGTTCGGCGGCCAGGACCGCGCCAACGCAGCGGCGCGGATGATCGTTCAGGGCGTGCAGCAGGGCATCGCGTCGTTGCCGCCGACGGCAGGCCAATCCTTTTCCTACGAGCTTGATCCGAGCCTCGGCACGTATGTCAGCAGCGAGCTGCTCGGATCCACGGCGCTGCGTTCGCCACAGGTCATCGGCGCGCAACGGCTGAGTGTGCGCCTCGCCACCTCCTACTTCGAGCTCGCCGACACGGTCGCACCGATCCCGTTTCTACTGAGCAGCCCGCCAGGCAACCCTCTCGGTGTCGCCAAGATCGGCTTGCAGGCAAATGCACGCGTCACGCTCGTCAACCTCAGCGCCAACTACGGACTCAACGATCGCATCGAGCTGACCGTCGACCTACCGGTGGTCCTTGCGGACGCCCACGCCAGCCAGATCTATACGACCGACGCCGCGTCTCTCAATTTGCCCGCCAACCAAGCCCCATTGGGCGGCATCGGCGTGAGCGGCGGCGATGTGTCGCAGGCCATCGAGATCCTCAACCAGGAGCTTCAACCCGGCGGGCAACTGGCGTTGCGCAAGGATCGCTTCAAGGCCATCGGCTTCGATTTCAACGATGGAACGCACGCCGGCGTCGGGCGCATCAGCTTCGGCGGCAAGGTCCGCGTCTACGCCGGCGAGCGCGCCCAGGTGGCGTTTGCGCCCGAGCTCTTCCTTCCAAGCTCCAAGAAAGCTCAGTTTGCCGGATCGGATGCCTACGCCGTCTTGCCGCGCCTGATCGCCGCCTACCGCGTGACCGACGCGTTGCGACTGCATCTCGACTTCGGTTACGAGTACGACTTCGACGGCGACGCTACCGGAGAATTGTCGCGCTTCGTTTGGAACACGGGCGCTTCGTTTGCCATCACCGCCGCGACCTTCGACCTCGGTGTGGGCGGTTCAAAGTTCGATCAAGGCATTCAGTGGACGCCGGCCAGCGCTGCGTACACCGACCCGGCAGGCAATTCCGGCACCATCGACGCGCTCGGCAAGACCCGCTTGGGGAGTAACTTCGTCGATGCACTGGGTGGTGTCAAAGTGCGCCTCGCCGAAAAGACGGTCCTCAGCGGCAGCCTCAGTGTGCCGATCAACAACGAAGGCTTCCGGCCCGCCGCGGTCGGAACGCTGGCACTCGAGCAGTACTTTTGAGCCGGCGCCGCCGGTCACAGACATCTGCGCTGCTTGAGAACGCTGCTTGACCTATCGACCGGGGCCGGCGTATCGTCTTCCCCTGCCGCGAAAACACGGGGCGTCGTCTGGAGGGGCGCGACGAAATGTCACCAACAGTTTTCCGAGGCTTGCCATGTAGAGACTATGCGAAGGTGAAGCGCACCTTCGTATCTACGCTCGTGCTCTTCGCCGCCCTGCTCTTGAGCAGCCGCGGAGTTTGGGCCGCCCCACCCTGTGTCGGCGACTGCAATGGCAACGGTGAGGTGACGATCGACGAAATCACGCTCGGCATCAACATCGCTCTCGCCAGCAGTTCGATTGACCCGTGCGTTGCCATGGACTCAAACGGTGACGGCGCGGTCACCATCGATGAAATCATCGCAGCGATCTTCAACGCCTTGAATGGTTGTCCGTCCCTACCGACCGCGTCGCCGACGAGCACGGTCCCGCCCAGTCCCACCCCGACAGCCTTCGATGCCTTGCGGGTGAGCGGCGGTTGTCGCAAACCGGGCCCGCATGGTCTCGTACCGTGCGACGCTGGTATCGACGTCACCGTGTGGCGTTGCGAAGATCGCAGCAAATGCCCGGGACGTGTTGAAGCCCGTACGCGGCTCGGCGACGGTCCGACCGACATGCGCGGCACGTTTTCCATTGCAGTCCCGCGTGCAGCGGCGCAAGGGGCGCTCCTGTTGATGGACGCGCCGGTCGACAATGCCGTCCTCTATCGCGTCATGGATTTCGGAACCGTCGGTGGCGGTGGTTCGCGCCGTGCGCTGGACGGCGGCGGCATACAACCGCAAGCGGAAGCTGTTCTTGACGTGACTCTCGATCCGAGCTCGGAAGCCGGCGTACGCCTGCTGGACGAGAACGATGTCGCCAGCTTCGCCGATACCGGCATCAGCCGTGTGCAAAATGCCGCCCGCGACGCCAACCTGGCAACCGTGTTCGACGGTCTGAGCCCGGCGCAAGGGGCCGATCTCGCAACCATGATCGCACGCAACGATCCGCAAGTGCAGCAGGCGATTCAAG
>JACQEN010000364.1 GCA_016200585.1 Deltaproteobacteria bacterium | reverse complement strand
CTCCGTCATCTGCGCGACGCCGCCGCGGCCAAGGCCGAGCAGTGGGCCGACGTGGTGAAGATCGGCCGCACCCATCTCGAGGACGCCACTCCCATCACCGTGGGGCAGGAGTGGTCGGCCTACGCCGGTGCCCTCGACGACACCATCGCCTACGTCAAGGATCGTCGTGCCTTCGGGAAATCGATCGCGAGCTTCCAGAATACGCAATTCAAGCTCGCGGAGTTGGAGACGGAAGTGGAGATTGGCCAGGCATTTGTCGACAAGCTGCTGACGGCGCATGTCCGCGGCGACGACGTGGTCAAGGAAGTCAGCATGGCGAAGTGGTGGAGCACCGACCTACAGAAGCGATTGACCGGGGAATGCGTCCAGTTGCACGGCGGCTACGGCTTCATGAACGAATATCCGATTGCCACCGACTACGCCGACGCTGCGGTGCAGAGCATCTATGCCGGCACCAACGAGATCATGAAGGTGATCATCGCCCGCCGCATGGGATTGGAGTGAGGAAGACAATGTACGCAATGACCAAAGAGCAACGCGAGTCGTTCCTGGCTGCGACCCACGTGGGGGTGCTGAGCGTCAATGAACCGGGTAGGGGGCCGCTTACGATTCCGATCTGGTACGGTTACGAACGCGGTGGTGCGGTGCGCATCGTCACCGGCGGAAACTCAAAGAAGGCAAGCCTGTTGCGCGCTGCCGGTCGGGCCAGTCTGCTGGTGCAGAGCGAGGCCCCGCCGTACCAATACGTCGCCGTCGAAGGACCGCTGAGCTTCGCCACCCCCGACTTTCAACGCGATCACCACGATCTCGCTTGCCGCTACCTTGGCGAGCAGATGGGGGAGATGTACCTGCAGATGACTGCTGCGGAACGCGAGGGCAGCATCCTGGTGATTCTCAAGCCCGAACGTTGGTTGTCGGTCGATTACTCGAAGATGAGCGTTTGATCCGATAGATCACCGAGCACCGAGCCGGCGACGCGTGGGGGGCTGGGCGCGCCGGCACATGCCCGATCGCCTCAGTAGGCGACGAGAGCTTCCAGCATGCCGGTTTCGCCCATCACGACGATCAGCCGCGACATGCACGGCATGCAGTAGATCCGATCGCCTGGCCGTAACTCGCGCGTCGAGCGAATGACGACTTTGCACACCGGGCAGATGACTTCATTCGCGGCGAGGCTGTCGCCCGGGCCTCGCCACTTGCGGTAGAACTTGCGGAAGCGCTTCGGCACCTCGTCGAAGCCGGTTTCATCCAGAACGAAGCGCTGCCGTTGCGTGTCTGGCTTTTCGCTGATCTCGGCGGATTCCAAAGGATCGGTCATGGTTGCAGTCCGAGCCGTGCCGCCGCCTCGAGGTACGAGCGCCCGAGCTTTTCGCGCTCGCCTGCGTCGACGTTGAGCTCCTTCATCGTTTCTTCCAAGGTGTCGAGTACCAGGTGATCCAGCTCCTTTTTTACCTGGCCGAGCCGGGCGCGAATGTGCGGCGCGGTTTTCAGGCGGCGTCCGAGCTCGTTTTCACCGAATCCGATGTGACGGCGCTCGTCTTTGACGATGCCCAACAAGACCTCACGAGTGATCGGGTCGGCGTCGCGCGCGTGGTTCTGGAAGACGGTGAATTCCAACGCTTCGAGAATCACGTTCTGCGCAAAGATCGCCGCTTCCCAGTCTTTGCTGGATACGAGCTCCAGCAGACGCCGTTTGAAGAGCTGCAAGCTGCGATTGGCGCGGCGCTCCATCTCGGCTTCCGGATCGGCAACTCCCAGCATGCGCAGCCGATGCAGCAGCACTTCCAGATGACGACCTTCGTCGACCACCTGGGTCGACAGGAAGATCTTGGCCATGCGGTTTGGGGCGATGGCGATGAGCCCGCTGGCGCCTTCCAAGGCCGCGGTTTCGCCGACGCAGTAGTTGCACAGGACGGTGATCAGGCGATCGCGGTCGAGGTCGGGCAGCGTGATGTCGACGGTGTCGGGCCGGAAGCCGAAGGTCAGACCCGAAAGGTAGCCCTCAACCGCTTCGAACCAGAACTCGAACGAATGAACCTGCTCCAGGAACTCCTGCGGGTCGAGGTCGTGGACCTCGACCGCGGCGGAGCCCGATTCTTTCGACTTCACGATCTACCTATGGCCGAGCCGGGGTTTGATACTCGATTCCGATGCGTCCGAGTCGTACTTTGAATTCCTTCAGCACGGTATCGGCGAGCACGGATTCCATCTGCTCGGGTGGCATTTCCGCCAGATCGACTCCCTGCCATTTGGCGTGGGCTTGCGGCTGCTGCAGCTTGTCGAACTCGGCCGCGGCGGGATTGTTGCGGAAGGCGTCGGCGAAGGTTGCCAGCATGTAGTACGACATTTCCTTTTGCATGCGTTCGATCTCGGGGCGCTTCCCCGGAAATTCCTTGATCAAAGACCCAATGCGGTTTTCTCCGAAACCGACATGCCGGCGCTCGTCGGCGATGGTGCCCGACAAGACATGGGCGAACTTCGGATTCATCTGCTCGTTGAGGGCGTGCATCATCTCGAAGACCGTGAAGGCCATGCCTTCGAGGACGATGTTCTGCCCGACCACGCCGGCGACAAAGTCCTTCTTGTCGACCTTCTCCAACAGCACGCCGGCAAATTTCACCAGGTTGTGATTGGCGTATTGCTTGATGACACTCTCCAGATCGCGGCGTGCAACCCCGAGATCGTAGAGGCGTTGGGTGAAAATCTCGACGTGCCGTGCCTCGTCCAAGGTTTGCGTCGCCAGGAAGCGTTTGCTGGCTTCGTCGGGAGCGGCGTTGATCAATCCAGACGACGCGGCCAGGGCGCAGCGCTCGCCGACGACGAGCTGGACCGTCGTGCGTAGAGCTTCTTCGTGCAGGATCTTGTTCTGCGCCAGCAGTTCCGGTTCGGATTCCCCCGGTTGGTGACCGAACTCGGTGCCCTCGAGATAGCCCTGCGGACACGACTCGAGCCAGTTCTGAATCGAATAAGCGGATAGGAAATCTGCCATGGGTACCCTCCCTTTGCCTTTGCGGCGGACAAATTTGGCGCTTCCAGGGTTCTTGCAGACCTGTGCCGCGCACTGGCCGCCCTGGGTACCAAGAATTGTGCCGTCGACTAACGGACGTTCAGTTGGGCGGGTGATGCAAATCCGATTTCAGCTTCGCGAAGCGATCGGATTGAGGATTGCGAGGCTGGGAATGACGACAAAATCATGATGAAGCCTGCCGACGTGCAGGTCCCGAGCGTTCCGGCAGTCGAAATGAATCTACAATCCGAGGCGCTTCATCATTCTGTAGAGGGTGGTGCGTTCGACGCCGAGCAACCGAGCGGCTTCGGCACGTTGCCCGTGGGCGGCTTCGAGCGCGCCGCGGATGCGCGCCGCAGCGGCCTGATCGAGGCAATCCTGCAGCGAGCCGCCGGTCGCCGCGACCGGCAAGCGCGAGGTTTGTTCGAGCAGCAGGTCCTCCGGGAGGATGGACTCGCTGCGTGCCAGTACGACGGCACGCTCGATGGCGTTTTCAACCTCGCGCACGTTGCCCGGCCAATCGTGTGTCAGCAGGACCTGCTCGGCTTCGCTCGACAGCTGCAGCGGCCGGCGCGTTTCGGCGGCAAAGCGTGACAGGAAAAAATGCGCCAGAGGCAGGATGTCGTCGCGCCGTTCGCGCAGCGGTGTCAGTTGTAGAGGGATGACGTTGAGGCGGAAGAAGAGATCCTCGCGAAAGCGGCCGGCGGCGATCTCGTCGCGCAGCACGCGGTTGGTTGCCGAGACGATGCGTACGTCGACCTTGCGTACTTGCGTCGAGCCGACCGGCAGAACTTCGCCGTCTTGCAGCACGCGCAGCAGCTTGGCTTGGAACTCGACGCTGGTCTCGCCGATTTCGTCGAGAAAGAGCGTCCCGCCGCTGGCCCTCTCGAAGCATCCGGCACGGGCTGTCGTGGCGCCGGTGAAGGCGCCTTTCTCATGACCGAACAGCTCGCTTTCAAGGACCCCCTCGGCAAATGCTTTGCAGTTCACCGCGACGAAGGGTTGGCCGACGCGATCGCTCCAGTAATGCAGCAGGCGCGCCACCAGTTCCTTGCCGCTGCCGCTCTCGCCCTGCACCAGGACCGAAGCGCGGCTTGGTGCGACGCGGCGGATCAAATCGAGCGTCTGCCGGCTCTGGCGGCTCTCGGCAACGATGGTATCGGGCGCATAGCGGCTGGCGACTTCCTGGCGCAGATAACGATTCTCCCGTTCGAGGCGGTTGATCTCCAGGGCCCGCGCGACCAGGGCGCGCAGCTCGTCGTTGTCGAAGGGCTTAGTGACATAGTCGAACGCTCCCTCGCGCATGGCGGCGACGGCCGACGGTACGCTGCCGTGCGCCGTGAGGAGGATGACCGGCAGGTTGACGCGCCGCTTGTGCAGCTGCCGCATCAGTTCGAGGCCGTCCATCTCTGGCATCTTCCAGTCACTCACGACCACATCGGCGCCGCGCGCCTCGAAGGCGGAAATGGCGGCCGAGCCGCTGCCACACGTTTCGCAGTCGTATCCAGCGCGGGTCAACGCCATCGATACGACCTCGGCCATGCGCGGTTCGTCGTCGACGATGAGGATGCGCGATTTCATCACCATGCCGTGTCACCCCGGAACCACGGCAATGGCCGCGGGCAAACAGAGGGTGAAACAGGCCCCGCCGGTCGTGCCGTTGCTGACGTCGATGCGGCCGCCGTGGGCCTCGATGATCTGACGGACGATGGCCAGACCAAGACCGGTGCCTTGCGGCCGAGTCGTGAAGAACGGTTCGAAGATGCGCGAGCGTAGCTCCGGCGGTACACCCGGTCCGCTGTCGGCGACCTGAATGTCGACGCTGCCGTTGTTGCCGCGGGCGCTCAGGCGTACCTCGCCGCCGTGCGGCAGGACCTCACCCGCGTTGTGCAGCAAGCTCAGCAACGCCTGGCTGATCAAGTCGGGGTCCGCATGGACGGGCGGCACCGTGTCGTCGATTTCGCAGCGGATACCGATGTGCTTGGCACCGAGATCGTTGTTGGCCAGGATCAGCGCTCGGTCGATCAACTCGCCGACGGGCACCGGGCGTTGGTGCAGCTGTAGCGGTCGGGCAAATGCCAGCAACGAACCGATGACGCTGTTGAGACGATCGGTTTCGGCAATGATGAACTGCGAAGCGCACAGGGCCGAGGCACGCAGCGCCTCGACACTTTCGCTCTCGCCCAAGCCCTGCGCCGCCGAGCGGATGACTCCGAGCGGGTTGCGTACCTCGTGCGCGATGGCAGCGGCCAACTGTCCGAGCGCGGCGAGCT
Organism: Deltaproteobacteria bacterium; assembly: GCA_016200585.1. Taxonomy (GTDB): domain Bacteria; phylum Desulfobacterota; class Binatia; order HRBIN30; family HRBIN30; genus JACQEN01. The sequence continues at coordinate 3,472 of JACQEN010000364.1, read as the reverse complement.
TTTCGCTTTGCGCCAGACGGCTGCGCGCGGCATCGATGGCAGCGCCTTGATCTCGAATCGTCTGCGCTGCCAGGCGATCGCGACGGCGCGCCTCCAGGAGTGCAGCGACCAACCATCCCAACGCCGCGAACGACGTTCCAAAGTATGCGCCGATGAGCAGCGTGGCGTCGCTTCCATTGACGGCGAAGCTAATGCCACTGCGGCCGAGGAACCAGGCGTCGAAAAAGCCGGTCAACAGGCCGGCCGCACTGAGTACGACATGCCAGCGCCAGAATCGTGTGAGAGATGCACGTGGTGTTGCCATGAACGAGCTCCGTCGCAAGATGTACACCGTCTGCAGGCGCTTCGCCTAGAGGCGAGGTTTGTGTGGACGACGGCTGGTGATGTTGCGGCGGTGCAACACGAGTGGCCTGCGGGCAACGATGCGGCGGCGAGATCTGGATATTTGTAGTACCCCCGAAACCAGCTACTCTGAGCGGCATCGGAGGATGCAATGGCGACGTGGCTCAGAGGAAGCAAGTTGCGGATACCGGCACCGGAACAAGCGCTGAAGGGACGCAGCGAACCACTTGCGGTGCCGTCGAAGCATCACGTCAATGGCGCGCCACTGATCCCACCTTTCCCGGAAGGTCTGCAGCGGGCGCTGTTCGGGATGGGTTGCTTCTGGGGCGCGGAGCGCAAATTCTGGCAGACGCCGGGGGTGTTCAGCACGGCGGTCGGCTACGCCGCCGGTCTCACGCCGAATCCGACCTACGATGAAGTCTGCTCCGGTCTGACGGGCCATTCGGAAGTGGTGCTCGTTGTCTTCGATCCCAAGAAGGTATCGTACGAAGAGCTGCTGAAGATTTTCTGGGAAAGCCACGATCCGACCCAAGGGATGCGCCAGGGCAACGACGTCGGCACGCAGTACCGCTCCGGTATCTATTGTTACGACGAAGCGCAGAAGCGCACCGCCGAGGCATCACGGCAGGCCTTTCAGCAGCGCCTGACGGCCGCCGGTTACGGCGAAATCACCACCGAGATTCTCGACGCTCCGGAGTTCTACTATGCCGAGCCGTATCACCAGCAGTACCTGGCAAAGAACCCGCGCGGCTACTGCGGTCTCGGCGGCACCGGGGTCAGCTGCCCTGTCGGCATCTCGCAGAGCGCTTAGCGGGACGAGAGCGGCCAGGGGGTACGACGAACAAGCACCTGCTCGGCGCGAGCGAGATCTTCGGCAGTTGTAATCTCGAGTCGCATGCTCAGTCGTAAAGCGCGAATAGACCCGCCGCTGCGTCGGAAACGAGTCAGCGAGGTCGATATGAACGTTTCGTTGGTTGCCTGCGAAGTGTAGGCGACGTGCGCCGCAAAGGCTCGCGGCAGCCAGTAGAGGGGTAGCGCGACCAACCCCGAGTCGATCGTTCCCGGCGCAGGTTTTTCGATGATCTCGGTTACGTCGTCGCCGTCGAGCTGCACCGCGCTGCGGCTGGCCGTGGCTTCAATGCCCATTTCCAGAACCCCGACGATGGCCGACCCGGGGTTGCGTCTCCCCATGCCGATGAGCGCGGCGACCTCGGTTGAGCGATAGAGGCTGTCGCAAGCGCAGGCGAGATAGGCGTCTTCGTCTGCGACCTCCGGTAGAGCGCAATGCAGCGCATCGGCGATCACACGACGTTGCGCTTGAATAACCAACGTTGCATGACCCATGTCGCGCGTGATCTCTGCCAGTCGGCGGTCGGAAGGGTGCCCGACGATCACCAGACGTTCGACCCCGGCGGATGCAAGCATGTCGGCAATCCAGTGGATCAATGGCCGGCCGGCGACCGGAACCGTCGGCTTCGAATAGCGTTTGCCGATATCGCCAAGCCGTGAGCCGACACCGGCGGCGAGGATGACGGCGGTCAAGGGCATCGATCGGCGAGCATCAACTGTACACGGTCGAATGTTGACCGTCCTTACGGTCGGACCTCATAGTACGCATTTACCGGGTTCTCGAACTCGTGGCGCTGGAAGCGTGTGAAGCCGGCGGCACGCGTCATGTCGCGTGCCAACTGCTCGCTGAAGCCGAGAGTGCCGAGTCCCATGCCACCGGGCTCCGATAAGCTCGACGACATGCAGCTGAGCACTGAAATGCCGTACATCATTGCGACCATGGGGTTGCGTTGCAGATTCTCTTCGAACGTCGGCTTGGCATTGATGTCGGCAATCAGCCAGGTGCCATCCGCCTTGAGGGCGCGGCGCACCGCATGGGTCACCAGATCGGGGTGCGTCATGTCGTGCAAGCAGTCGAAGCTGGTGATGAAATCGAAGCTGGCGTCGTCGGGCAGGGCGTCGCCGCTGGCGTCGTGGAAGGTGACGTTACGCAACCCGGTTTCGACGAGGTTGGCGCGGGCTCGATCGAGGGCGTGTTTCGAAATGTCGTACCCGTGGAATTGCGACTTCGGGTAGGCCTTGGCCATTTCAACGAGTGCCAGGCCGGCACCGCAGCCGATGTCGCCCACCTTGGCCCCCGCTTGGAGCTTCGGTACGACGCCGTCGAGCGCCGGCAATGCCAACGGCACCAGAAAGGTACGGAACCACGGTGAAAGGAAGCGTTCGATGCCGACCGCACCTTCATGTCCGAATGCGTCGTAGGGCAGGCCGATTCCTGTTTTGAACGATTCCGCAAGCCGCTCGAGGACGGAGAACTGCTGCGGCAGCGAATGGAAACCACCGGCGGCAAACGCCGGGCTGTTCTCCTCGGCGAGTGCGAGTGCGGCCTCGGGCGACATCTCGAAGCGTCCGTCGCCTTTGTAGTCGAGCAGTTTGGCTGCGGCTTGTCCTTGCAACCATTCTCGTACCCAGCGTTCGTGTAGTCCGGTGCGTTCGGCGAGCTCGGCGCTGGTCAAGGCACCGGCGCCGTACATGGCACGGTAAAGCCCGAGACGGTCTCCAAGGTGGATCATGGCGGCAGTCACCGCCCCGCCGAGTTGGTCGAAAACATGGAAGATGAAGTTCTTCAGCTTGTCGAAATCGATGTCTGCCATGTTTCCCTCCGCGACACGCTTGAATGTGTTCTGCAAGCGATCGAGTGCATGATGCTACCAATGTGCACAAACGCCTCACTGGGTCGAGCGCGGCGTGTGCGGCGGACCGAGCTCGGAAACAAGTTGCGGTAGAATGAGGAGGACGCACGTTCCCTTGCCGACTGTCGTTTCGAGGCGAAGCTCGGCTCCGATGGCGGCGGCGCGTTCGCGCATGCCGCGAATCCCAGTGCCGAGGGTGACGGTGTTGAGGGAGAAGCCGACTCCGTTGTCGGCGACCTCGAAGCGCGTCCCGCCGTCGCTGGGTTGCAGACAGAGATCAATTCGAGTCGGGGCCCCGTGTCGCACCGCGTTGGTGATGGCTTCCTGGGCGATGCGATAGACGTCGCGTCGCGCCCACTCCGGCACGCTTGCGTGCGGATCGAATTCACAATGCAGCATGATGTCGCGACTTTGTGCCAATGGGCTGG
>JACQEN010000363.1 GCA_016200585.1 Deltaproteobacteria bacterium | reverse complement strand
GCCTGCGCGATCAGGCGCGCTACGAACAGCTGCGTCAGGAAAAGCGCTTCGAGGCGCTCGACCTGAAGGAGGTTCTGCGCCGCCAGCAACTGGCGCCGCTGCTGCTCAATCTGGTTCTGATCTCGTACCAGCAGCAGCTCGGCGGCCAGCTCGGTGTGGCTCCGGGCGCCGAGTTCCACGAGGCGGCGTCGACCGCCGATTCCTTGGGAATTCCGATCGTCTTGTGCGATCGCGACATCAAAACGACCTTGCGGCGCGCCTGGGGCGCGCTGTCGGCGTGGAAACGTGTCGAGCTGTTCGGGTCGGTGATCGTTTCGGCGTTCAATCGCCCGAAGCTGTCGGAGGAGGATCTGGCGAAGCTGCGCGAGCAAGACGTGGCGACGCGCTTGATCCGCGAGCTCGGCGAGGCGTTGCCGGGGCTGACGCGGGTGCTGATCGACGAACGCGATGCGTACCTTGCCGAGAAGATCCGCCGCGCCGAGGGGCAGCGGGTGGTGGCGGTGGTCGGTGCCGGTCACGTCGACGGCATGCGGCGCGCCTTGCTCGCCGACCAGGCGGTCGATCTGAGCGAGCTGGAGACGACGCCGCCGACCTCGAAAGCCTGGCACTGGTTTGCCTGGAGCTTGCCGGTGGCGATTGTCACCGCGTTGGTGGCCATCGGCTTGCGCAAGGGCGCGGCGGTGGCCGGCGACAACGTGTTGTTCTGGATTCTGGTCACCGGCGTACCGAGCATGTTGGGCACGTTGCTCGCCGGGGCGCATCCGTTCACGGCGTTGTCCGCTCTGCTGTCGGCGCCGATTACGACGCTCAGCCCGGTGCTCGGCGTCGGCTACGTTGCTGCGGCGGTGCAAGCTTACGTGCGGCCGCCGCGCGTCTACGAGCTGCAGTCGGTCACTCAGGATGCATCCGTCGCGCGCCGCTGGTGGAGCAACCGCCTGCTGCGCATCTTGCTGATCTTCGTCTTCAGCTCGATCGGCGGCAGTCTGGGAATGTTCACCGGCAGCGCCGGCATCGTGCGCAGCTTGCTTCGCTAGGCGCCGACATCGCCCTACCAGTGGTTGCAATCGCCAACGCACATGCAGGCGACGCAAGCGCAAGACGTCGGATTGCTGCCGCCTGCGACCGACGTGCCGCAACTGGCACCGCCGGCGACGTCGCAGGCGGGCTCGCAGTCGGCGGTGGTTTCGCAGTACTCGCCGGACTCGACGATGCCGTCGCCGCAGACCACCGGCGCCAGGTTCACCTGATCGAAGCGGAAGTAGAGGTTCTGCGCGTCGGCGGTGACGAAGGCGGCGGCGATATCTTCGGCCGGATCGCCGATGGAGCTGTCGTTGACCGCATCGGTTCCGGCCGCCGGCACGCCGGTCCAATCGCTGACGCTACCGTCGAGCGCAATGGTGACGGCCCACACGGTGAACGCCAGCGAGATCGAGAAAGCCAGAACGATAGCGGCGGTGACCAGCCGGCTGCGACGGCGCAGACCCCACCGGGCGAAGCCGGTGAGCAGCAGCGCAGCGACGGCGAGAGCCAGTGGCGACAGGGCCGGGGCCGCATGGTTGGCGACGCGGAAGAGGATTGGCGAGCCGGTGTCTTGTCCGTTCGTCGTCAGCAGCACGTCGTTGAACTTGAGCGTCGACTGGGTGGCGTGGAAGTACAGGTGCAACATGCCGCTGTTGGCGATGCTCGCTAGGGGCACGTAGAATTCGACGACGTCAGCGAAGTTGTACGGTGAAGGTACGGGGATTCCGGTCTGCAGCCCAACCGCCCATGAGCCTGGATCGACCTCGCTGGGGCCGCTGAAGGTCGAGCCCGACATGCACTGGCGAATCGTGACGCTGTCGACCGTGGCGCTCGTCGAGAAGCGATCGACATGTGCCGTGACGATGTACTCGACGCCGGAGACCGAGCCGTTGAAGTTCAGGTCGTGCAGCGCGACGGTGCATCCGGTTGCGGTGTTGTTGTCGCTGTCGATCAGGACGTCGTAGTCGTAAAGATCGGGATCATAGTCGGCACGCACCGACTTTGACGCTGCCAGCAACGACAGGATCCCCACCAAAGACCACAGCCACTTCGATCGCATGTTTCCCCCTGATCCGGGCGGCGTCGAACGTCCGCCCGCAATGTTTATCCGGGTGAGTGCCGGCCCTGTCAAGCGAATCACCCAAAGCGGTCGCGACCAGCAGGATGTACATACCTCCCCAACCGCCGCAGTAGGCCCGTGGCAAGCCAGTCGATCACCTGCTGGCGGGCCTCCGGCTGAGTGGATTGACCCGCTACGCCATCGCGGGTCCACACATCAACGCCGACGGCAAACCGCCAACCAAGAGCCTTGAACTGCCAAGCAAATACGGTTGTAATGAAGATATGAACTCGGATGTGTTGACCCGCCAAACCAAGCGTGGGTTGCAGACTCAATTGATACGTCGAATTCAAAGTTCGGCTCCTCCTTGTGGTTGCTGTCAGCAAGTCATACGATCGGCTCATTGAGGAGCCGCGGCATGCAAACGGTCGATTTCGTTCACTGGCAGGAGGGGGATGCGTGGATCGGGTACCTTCAGAACTTCCCTGATTACTGGACCCAAGGCGAGACTCTCGACGATCTGAAGGTTCATCTGCGCGACCTCTACCGCGACCTGACCAGTGGTGAACTGCCTGGCGTTCGTAGGGTCGATCAGCTGGAAGTCGCGTGAAGCGAGCCGATCTCCTGAGAAAGATCGAAAGCTTCGGCTGCATTTTCATCCGCCACGGTGGGAAGCACGACTGGTACCGCAACCCGACCACCGGCGCCCTGCAGCCTGTGCCGCGCCACCGAGAGATCAACGAGCATCTCGCCAAGCATATCATCAAGCTTCTCAGCAAGCCCGAAGATGCCGGAAGGGAGACGAAGTGACTGAGCCGAACAACGCGTATCTGGACTCCTCCGTCAAATCGAAGACGCGGCCGTAGGTGAGATACGTTCGGGTCTTTGCCGGTGGCGTGGGTGGCCGAGGGGCAAGACCGACATCAATTCGGTGAGCGCACGCTGAATGCTCGGCGCGCGGACGCAGGCAGGTCGAGACTGCAGACGTATCTCCGGCCTCTTGAGTGGAGCACTGTCGGCTCCGGGCCATGATGGAATTCGCGCGCGCCACATTCAGCACAGGCGGCGTCGAGACATGAATGCTTTGGCGATGGCTGTGAATCATCGTTTCGCTCACGCGGCCTGCGCCACCGACTCGAACCCGCGTTGGCGCTTCCAGGTGGCCCAGATGATCCGGGCCATCTTATTGGCCAGAGCGACCGCGGCCTTGTTGTGGCCGGCGGCCTTCTCCAAGCGCAGAACCCAGGTGCGCAGCCGATCGGGTTGCTTGAGGGTTCGGGGGGACGTGGCGCGCAATTGGCGGAATCGAAAGTATCCTCCAAATCCGCGCCACGTCCCCTGGAACACCGCCGAGCTGGGAAGCTCGATCGGTTGGGCGATGCAGCATTGCAGGCCCTCAAGGCCGGGAAGTGCACTGAGCTTTGAAGCACCTGGCGTCGCTGGACTTCTGGACATGCAACCGAGGTTTGCCCAAGGATGTCCAGCAACTGGCGGACGACAAGTTCAAGTTACTCAAAGCCGGGCCGCATCATCCTTCGTTGCACCTCAAGAAGGTTGGAGGCTACTGGTCGGCGCGGGTCGGCTTGCACCATCGCATCGTGGGGGCTGCTGTTCGTCTCTCAGCAGCCGAGCGCCGTGCATTGGATGAATTCCCATGATCAAAGGAGTGCGCCATGACTTCCATCGCGAAATACACAACCTTGCGTGCCGCGGTCGTGCAGGCCGGGGCGGTGCCGTTCAATACCGAAGCCTGTGTGGACAAGGCAGTTCGTTTGATCGGCGAAGCCGCCGCTCTCGGCGCGAAAGTAATCCTCTTTCCCGAGGCCTTCATTCCCGGATATCCGAAGGGGCTCAACTACGGTCTTGTGGTCGGCGCCCGCGATGCGGCTGGGCGTGAAGAGTTTCGACTCTATTTCGACGCAGCGATCGACGTCCCGGGTACGCAAACGCAGCGGCTCGGCGAAGCGGCGGCGGCAAACGGCACGTACGTCGTGATCGGCGTGATCGAGCGCGAACGGGGCACCTGCTACTGCACGGTGTTGTTCTTCGGCCCGGACGGTCGGTTGCTCGGCAAGCACCGCAAGCTCATGCCGACCGCCTTGGAACGGATGATCTGGGGTTTCGGTGACGGTTCGACACTGACGGCCGTGGAGAGTCCCTACGGTCGAATCGGCTCTGTCATCTGCTGGGAAAACTACATGCCGATGCTGCGCATGGCGATGTACTCAAAGGACGTTGCACTCTACTGCGCACCAACCGCCGATGACCGCGACACTTGGTTGTCTACGATGCAGCATGTGGCGCTCGAAGGGCGCTGTTTCGTTCTTACGGCTTGCCAGTTTCTCCGCAAAGAGGATTTTCCGGACACCGTGCGCGTGTCGCTTGGCGATTCGCCGGATGCTGTACTGATGCGCGGCGGCAGTGCCATCATCAGCCCTCTAGGCAAAGTGTTAGCCGGTCCCCATTTCGGGAGTGAGACGATCCTGACCGCGGTCCTCGATCTCAACGACATCGGTCGCGGAAAATTCGATTTTGATGTCGCCGGTCACTATAGTCGGCCAGACGTCTTTCAGTTGATCGTCAATGAGGCGCCGATGCTTGCGGTCGTTCCCAAGGCAAAAGACTGATGTGCATCGCCCGACGAATGCGCCGCTCGAGACAACCCCTTGGCGACCTTCGTACCTTCGTGGTTGAGCGACGTGGCCTGCTGTATCGGTGTTCACCACATCTTCGTCGATAGCGCCGAACTACTTCTGCACCATCGACGGTCGCCAGCGCCGCACCAACGTCCCGAACAGCGCGCGTTCGTCTTGCACAAGGAATCCACCGGCGAGGAGGAGCAGGGGGAAAATCAGCAGGGCCAGGGCCAGCCGCCAGGCGATTGCCAGAGCTAGGCTGTCGGGGTTCAAGCTTTGCGCCGCGATGTAGGTGAGCACGGCAGCGCCGAGCAGTTTGGCTAGACGCCCGTACTCGTACGGTACGGGATAGCCGCTTTGGGCGACGAAGGCCGTCGTCAGCGCCAGGAACAGGAATGCCAACAACGTCGACCACGCGGCTCCGAACATTCCGAAGGGAGGGATGAGCAGCAGGTTGAGCGCGATGTTGAGCGCCGCGGCGATCATGGCGAGGACCGACAACTGCTTCGTGCGATTCGCCAGGTGTATGCCCGGTGCGACGCAGTACTGAATTCCGTTGCAAGCGTACGCCAGCGCTACGAACGGGATGATGCGATACGCATCGTGGTACGCCTTGCCCAGCAGCCGCGGCAAAACCACCGGCGCCAGCAGTGCCAGGCCGAGAACCGCCAGCACCTGCACGGCCATCAGGTAGGTCAGGGTCCGCGCATACGTCTGCTGGTGCCCCGGCCGCTTGCTGATGCCGAACGAGAATGCCGGCCACGCCAGCTGGAACGGCCAGACGATCGCGACCTGCAAAATCATTCCGAACTTGTAGCCGACGCCGTACACCGCCACTTCGTCAAGGCTGCCGTACAGACGCAGGAAGTAGCGGTCCGACATATCCATCACCCAGCCCGCCAACATCACCGGAATCAAATAGAGCCCGAAGCTGAGCAGCGGCCGCACCAGCGGACGACTGAAATGCAACAGCGCCGTACGCTGCGACGCCACCGCCGCCAGCACCGCAAGCAGCGCGTTCGACAGCAGATTGCCCCAGAACACGCCGCGGACTCCCCAGCCGAGCTTGACGACGAAGAACAAGTTGAGCGCGAGCGCCGACAGGAACTGCACCAGACTGAGCAGCGCGAATGCCGTGGCGCGCTCCTGCGCCCGCAGGCCGGCAAGCAAGAGCGTGGCGATGCTGTAGAGGAAACCCGATGCGACCGCCAAGGTGACTAGCGATTGTGATGCATCACTACCGGTCAACTGCACGCTCAACGGCCGGGCGCAGGCGAGCAGTAACAGAGCCGCTCCGAGCAACACCGGCAGATCGAGCAGCACGGCGGTCACCAGCACGGTGCGCTTGTCGCTGTCGCCGCAGTCGCGATGGTACACTTTGTTGATCGCCGAGCTCAGGCCCATGGTCAGACACGCGAAGCCGATGCCCGAAAAGGCGTTGAAGATCTCGAGCACGCCGTATTCGTTCGGCGGGATGAGGCGCGTGTAGAACGGTATCAGTAGAAAGCCGACCGCCTGCTGCGCCACTGCCGCCGCAGCGTACACCCCGGTTGATGTGGCCAGGCGGCGAAGATCGGTGCTCATGCCACCGCCGGAGCCAGACGGGCGCCAAGGATCTGGTAGTAGAATTCTTCGGTCAGCTGCGCCACCGTGTCCCAATCGGGTTGCGCCGCGGCGTGCGCTGCCGCCTTCTGCCGATAGGTGGTCGCCAACTGCGGGGCATCAAGCAGCCGTCGTAGATGTTCGCCCAGGGCTGCCGTGTCACCCGGCGTGAACGTTAACGCCGCGTCGTCGACGACCTCGACATTCTCCGGAATATTCGTCGTCACGATGCAGGCGCCGAAGCTCACCGCTTCGAGCAGGGCAATCGACAGCCCTTCCATGACCGACGGCAGAACGTAGGCGTAACAGTTGCTGTAAAGCTCTTGCATGGTTTCGCGGTCGACGGTGCCGAGGAACATGACGTCGTCCGACGCAGCGCGATGCAGCGACTCGATGTAGGAATCCGAGTAACTGCTGCCGCCGGCGAGGACCAGCTTGATGCGTCCGCGCAGCGGCCGCATGGCGTCGAGCAGCACGTCGACGCCCTTCTCGGGCGAGAGCCGGCCCGAGTACAGGATGTACGAGCGCCGGTCGAGGCCGTATTGCTTGATGCGTTGCGGCTCGCGCGGCGGCGACGTGAGCACGGCGTTGGGAATGCAGCAGGGGCGGCGTCCGTGAACCTTGGCGTAGTGCTCCTGCAATGTCCGCGAGACGACGACGGTTGCCGTCGGGCAGTGTGCCGACGCCCATTCGCCAAACTTCAAGACGCCACGCGCGAACCCACCCCACTTGGCGCGTTGCCAATCCAGGCCGCGTACCGAGAGCACCGTGGTCCGACCGAACAGCCGCGGAAGCAGCGACAACGGTGCCGAACCGATGGCATGGAACTGAATCACGTCGAAGGGTTGGCGAAAGCTATCGAACGTCGACAGCAGACTGTGTGTGATGGTCTCGAGATGCTTGCTGCGAATGCACGGCAGGCGACGTACGTGCACGCCGCGCAGCGTCGCGATATCGGGGGTGAAATAGTTGCGGCAGTAGGCAGTCACTTCATGACCGCGCGCTGCCAGTCGCGATCCGACTTCTTCGTAGTAGGTCTCGATGCCGCTGTAGCGGCTACCGACACCGCGGGCGCCGATAAAGGCAATGCGCAACGGACGATGCTTCATGTTCGGCTCGGCGGTGCGACCACCTGCGGCATCGCCGCCTGTGGTGTGGACGACTGCAGCGGCAGAGCAGCGGTCCGTTTGCGGCGCGACTTCTTGGCGGCGCCGTAGATTCCGGCGCCGGAAAATTCCTGCGGCTGAAACATCAGTTGGGCCGCGCTGGCGGTCAAAATCCACAGGACCTTGGTGGCAAAGGCTACCTTGAAGGTTTGATCAACCATGTTGTGCACCAGAAAACCGACCAGTGTGGCGGCGATCGCCAACCCGGTGATCTGTTGCCAGTAGGGGACATTGCGGCGGAAGAGACGCATGCCGTTCCACAACGTCACCAAGGCGAGGCTGACCAGGAGGACCATCGCCGGCAGTCCGCTGACCACCGCCTCGCCGAGGTAGCCATTGTGCGGCGTGATCGCGCTGTCGCCGAGCGAAGTGTCCATGTCGGTGCCGACGCCGAGCCACGGGTTGTCCATGATCTTGTGCCAGAAGTACGGCCAGCGTTCCTGCATGCGCCAGCGCATGTTGTCGTCGTCGGTGCCTTTGCTGGTCGTCAGCAGGTGCTGAATGTTGGGGCGCTCCATGATGTTCGGACGCAATGCAAAGGTGACAACGACCAACAGCAGCGTCGCGCCGACGAAGCGCAGTGCCAGCGCGCGGCTGCGCGGGCGCAGTAACATCCACCCCATGAAATAGATGAGACCGCAAAACACGGCGACGAAAGCGCCGCGCGAACCGGCAAACAACAAGCCGCGCGCAATGATCAGCACACACAGGATGTGCATGCGCCACGGCCACGGTGCTTCGATGTGGAAGAGCCCGGCAACCGCGAACAGAAACGGCATGATCAACGCGCCGCCGAGTCCGTTCTTGGTCGGGAAAGGTCCGGTCGCTTCCAGTCCGGCAAAGCCCTGCTGAAAGCCCATCAGCGAACAGGCCGAGCCGACCAGTACGAAGACGACAAAGGCGATTTCAAGCTGCCGCCGGTTGCGCAGCAGCAAAATCGCCAGCGGATAGTAGAGCAGCTGGCGCCAGCAGTAGCGGTAAACCTGGTAGATCACGCTGAGCGGGCCTTCGAGGTATTCG
>JACQEN010000362.1 GCA_016200585.1 Deltaproteobacteria bacterium | reverse complement strand
CGGGACGAACAAGGACCGCCAGATGTGCCGTGGGATAGGTGGTGCGGAGGGAACGCAGCGCGGGAAGGGTCATCACCACGTCGCCGAGCCAATTGACCTCGCGTACGAGGATGCGTTGCGGCGGCGACGCCTTCAGATCAGAGCCCATTGACGACATTGATTGGCCGTCCGGCAAGGAAGGCGCGGACGTTTTCGACGGTGGTTGCCATCAAGCGACGGCGCGCGGCCAAGCCTGCCCAGGCGATGTGGGGTGTGATGATGCAGTTGCGCGCCGCGAGGAGGGGATTGTCGGAACGGATTGGTTCGCTCGAAACGACATCGACCGCTGCGCCGGCAAGCCGGCCGGCGTTGAGGGCGTCAGCCAGGTCGGCTTCGTCGACGAGAGCGCCACGGGCCGTGTTGATCAGGAAGGCGGTTGGTTTCATAGACCGCAGGAGCCGGGCGTTGACGAAGCGAGCGGTGTCGGGGCTAAGCGGGCAGTGCAAGCTGATCACATCGGCATGGGCAAACAGCTCATCGAGGCTTAGCGTATCTACCGAAGGGTCTGCGGGTTCCGGGCCCTGAGCGCGCGACGCTTTGACGACGTGCATCCCGAAGCACCGTGCCAGGACAGCGACGCGCTTGCCGATGCGTCCGTAGCCGACAATACCGAGCGTCAGCCCGACAAGCCCGACCGGAGAGCGATGCCAGAAACAGAAATCCGGGGAGCTGCTCCACTCGCCGGCATGAACCGCAGCGTCGTGCTCACCGGTCCGGTGGCAGAGCTCCAACAGCAGGGCGAGCACATGCTGCGCGACCGAGTCGGTCCCGTATTCCGGAACATTGGAAACCGGGATGCCGCGCCGCCGGGCCGCGGCAATGTCGACCACGTCGTAACCGGTGGCCAGCACGGAGACGAATTGCAAACGGTCGAGGGCGGCGAGGATTTCGGCCGGGAGGCGGGTCTTGTTGGTCAGGATGATTTCGGCGTCGCCGGCGCGTTCAACGACGCGATCAGGCGCGCTACGATCATGAACTTCTAGGCTGCCGAGCACGGCAAGCTCATCCCAGGGGTTGTCTCCCGGGTTGAGGGTATAGCCGTCGAGCACGACAATTCGCATGATTCTTCCTTCCGTTGCGCAAGGGTTTTACGCAAAGCGAAGGAAAACTGCGACGGCTATGGCGCAGTCTTTCAGCTCATGTGGCCAACCAGGGGCCACGGCCGGTAGGTCCGATTCACAGCCGTACGTCGCCTGAGCCGACCAGCACGAGGCTCAGGACTTTTCCGAGCTCCGATGAGTTACACCTCGTCCCAGTCGTTGTAGCTCGGTGGCGGGGATTGCGTCCGTTCACCTGTCTGCCGGGCTTGTGAGGTTACCGCGACCAGGCGCAGGATGGGTTCCCGTGTGGCTTTCGGCTGAGGCTTGTCTCTTTCTGAGGATTTCCGTCCCGTCTTGAACATGCACCGCGACCTCCGGCAGTAAACGAGTGCAAGCCGCTTGCCATGTGCGCGGCGGTGCCAACCCATCTGAAATTAAGGGCGGGCATTCCCGGGTGTTTGCTTTTCTGGACAGCAGTTGTCCTGTTTATTTGGCAGGTGCCGGAGATCAAATCCCACCGGGTTGGAGTAGGCGGACGCGAGCTGTCGGGTAGGGTCTAGGTAACGGGCGTACCCGGCCAAGGATTGCGGAAGGCTGAGCTCTTGGGAAGCGTGCTAGGCGTTCACAGCGGCGTACCGTGCCGTGTCCGCTCCAGCCGCAGCGTCACATCAAGCCCGTGGTGGTCTGAGTACGGCAGATCCGGAGCGCGGCTGAGAATACGATCGGCCGATTCGGCCTGCGCCGACCATCTGGGGCTGCGTCGCGTCAAGACGTAGTCGATCCATTCACTGGCATCGTCGGCGGTCACGGTGGTTCCGCAGCGGCAGCTGAAGCGCAGGTGCAGGGTCAAATCGTTCCAGCGGCGTTCGAGCTCCGAATACAGCGGTTCGTTGTGACGCGTGTTGAAGTCGCCGGCGCTGATGATTGGAACGGAGTCGGGTACGGCGCTGAGGTGTCGGTGGAGTTGATCGAGCTGGTGGCGGCGGATGTGGGTGTAGCGCAGCTCCCCGTACTCGGCTTGCAGGTGGGTGTTCACCAGCGCCAGCGGTTGCCCGTCGCGTTCGAGCTCCAGGTGTTGGAAACCCTTTGCCGCAGCACCGTCACCTTCCCAGAAGCGCCAGACCTCGGCGGCTGCTTCGAACTGATGGAAAGAACTGCGCCGCAGCTGCCAGCCGCTATCGCGGCGAATGAACGACAGCAACCCTCCCTTGCGGCCCGGGAAGAGCGCCCGTGGCACGCCGACCGAATCGTAGTGCGGCTGTAGCGTCTCGATCAGGAGAGCCGCCTTGGACGGAAACCACGCCTCTTGCAGCAAGATGAAATCGGGTAGCGGATCGCATCGATGTTCAAGGATGTGCGTCGCTGCGGCTGCAAAGCGCTGCCGTTGCCGCCAGGCCAGCGGTGGCCCGTGGAGATTCCAGGAAACCAGGCGCAAGCGGAGAGTCATCGGCCCTCTTTAGCGTGAACGGCGCAGGAGAACGAAGCGCACCAGGGTCTCCAGGCGCGCCGAACCTTCGCTTGAGGCTGATCGAATACGACGGACCGATCGAATGTGTGCCGGCGTTGTCACGCGGCGAGAAACACGGCATCACGACAGGGGAGCGAGTCACATGGATGCGAATACGATCGATGTCGAGCAGCTTGGCGAAGACGTACGTCTCTTGGATGGCATGCGCACGACGCGAGCGATTCGCCGCTTGCGCCCGGATCCGGTGCCTTCGGCCCTGATCCGCAAGGTCTGCGAGGCCGGCACGTTTGCTCCGAGCGGCGGCAATCGCCAACCTTGGTTCTTCATTGCCGTCACCGAGCCGCAGCGCCGAATGTGGATTGCGGAGCGCTATCGCAAGCTGTTTGACGCGTACATTCAGCCGGCGTGGCAAGCTGCCAAGGACCCTTCTTATCCTGCCGCCAAGCGCCGCAACATGCAGGCCGCGATTCATCTGGCGGAGCATTTGCATGAGGTGCCGGTGCTGTTGTTTGTCGCGGGCTGGACACGCCGCGGCCAGCCGCAAACGCAGGCTTTGTTCCCGGCGATCCAGAACATTCTATTGGCGTGTCGGGCCGTGGGTCTCGGCGCTTCGCTGACGACCTTGCACACTGCATTCGGCAAGGAAACCGATGCATGGCTCGGCTTGCCGGAGAATTGCCCGACCTGTGCCATGCTGCCGATCGGATGGCCGCAGGGAAGCTACCGTCGTCCGCAGCGCCGCTCGGTCGACAGTTGCTTCTTCTTCGAACACTTCGACCCGGCTGTGGTCGAAGCAGGATTGGCCGATTGAGACGAGGGGAATCTGGGAATGGCGTTGATGTTGCCGTTGTTGGTTGCTTGGTGGACCCTTGGGCTGCTGTATTGGCTGTATCGCAGCAATCGCAGCACGGTCGATCCGACCATGAAGATCGAGACCTGGGCTGCGGTGAACGATGGCCTGCACAACTCGAACACCGACCTGATCTTCTGGCGCGAGGCCTTCTACTTGGTGCACGCCGCATCGCCCTATCACTTGGGTAGTAAGCAATGCCGCTTGGTGCTGCGCCGTTCGGCCGATGCACGGCAATGGCAGACTCTGACCGAGTTTCAGATGCCCGACCAGGATATCCGCGACCCGAAGTTCGCGGTGATCGGCGGGCAGCTGTTTCTTTACGCTCTGCCGAACCGCGGCCTAAAGGCGGTGCCGTACGCAACGGTGTACAGCGTCAGCGATGACGGCGAAACGTGGACGCGGCTTGCGCCGCTGGAGCCCAAAGGTTGGTTGTTCTGGCGGCCGAAGACGCGCGACGGCATCCGTTGGTACGTGCCGGCCTACTGGCACGAGCACGGGGCATCGGCGCTCTTGACCTCGACGGATGGTGTCGCGTGGACCGAAGTGTCGCGCATCTACACCGGCGAAGCGAACGACGAAACCGACATCGCGTTTCTACCGGATGGCCGTCTGCTGGCAACGGCACGACTCGAAGGGCGAGCCGACAGTCCGTTTGGTGATCGTGACGCTGCAACCCTCCTGGCGGTTGCGGCACCGCCCTACCGCGAGTGGCAGTGTACGAAGACCCGGGTAACGCGCCTCGACGGTCCGGCGCTCTTCAACTACGGCGGGCGGATTTTTGCAGTCGCCCGCTATCAGCCCGGGCGGCGTGGCCTGTTGACGCGGCTGGGTAGCTCAATGAGCCGCAAGCGCACCTCGCTGTTTCTCGTCGAGCCCGAGCGCTTGACTCATTTGAGTGACCTGCCGAGCGCCGGCGACACCTCGTACGCCGGGGTTGTCGTGCGCGGCGACGAGTTGATGGTCAGCTACTACAGCAGCGACATAGACCGCGACTACCCTTGGGTGGTTGGTATGTTCGCCCGATCGGAGATCCGCATGGCTCGCGTCGACTTGCAAACTCTGCAGGTACTGGCAGAACGTGCGATTGGCGACGGTAACGGCCGTTCGTTGTCGGCCGAGCGGAGGTATGGTGCATGAACTTTGAGGAGATCCGCGTTGGCGGTTGCTGTTCGTACCTCGTCGCGTGCGACGAAACGTGCAGCGGATTGCTGGTTGACCCTGAGCTCTCGCAAATCGACCGCACGCTCGCTTTGCTTTCAAAGGTTGGGGTGCGTCTGCAGTACATCGTCGATACGCACACCCATGCGGACCACTTTTCGGCCGCGCACGAGCTGGCGCGGCGCCTTCGCGTACCCACAGTGATGCACCGCGCCAGCGCCGCTCCGTACGTCGATCTACGGGTCGACGATGGGGAAACCCTCATTGCCGGCCACCTCCGCGTGCGCCTGCTGCACACGCCAGGGCATACCGAGGACTCGATCTCGCTCGTCCTGCCCGACCGTGTCCTTACCGGCGATACGCTCCTGCGGCTGGGTACCGGTCGCACCGACCTGCCGACGGGGAACGCCGAGGCGCTGTACGATAGTTTGTTCGGCAAGCTTCTCCGACTCGACGATGGTGTCGCCGTATACCCCGGCCACAACTACAAGAATTTGCCGGTGACGACCATCGGTCAAGAGAAGGCTGAAAACCCGCGTCTGCAAAAGCGTGACCGCTCTTCCTTTGTGGAGCAGATGCACGCGCTGAATTTGAGCATGCCGGACCACTTGACCGAGGCGCTACGCACCAACCGCACCGGTGGGAAGACGGTGGCACAGCTCCTCGATGAAGCGGCGCGTCAAATTGCCTTCTTGTCGATGGAAGAGGTGCAAGCCTTGGCCACGGCGGGCACTTCCGATCTGGTCGTCGTCGATGTGCGCGAACGTGACGCCTACGAAGCGGGGCACATACCGGGGGCCCGGCACGTGCCGCGCGGACAGCTCGAGCTGCGCGTCGATCAACTGCTTCCCGATCCAACGGCACGGGTCATGACGTGCTGCGAGTTTGGCAAGATTTCGACCCTTGCGGCCGCAACATTGCGCATCCTCGGCTTCACGCGGGCGGTGGCGCTGGACGGCGGGATGAAGGCCTGGCGCGATGCGAGGTATCCGACCAAGGCGGGAAAAGAGCCGTAAGCACGCTGCCGCTGAGCGCTTCAGACGCGTTCGAGAGCTTGCTGCAGATCGGCAATCAGGTCGCTGGCGTCTTCGACGCCGACCGAGTAGCGCACCAAGGTATCCTTGATCCCAACTTGCAATCGTTCTTCGGTGGTCAGCTCGTAGAAGCTCATCAGCGCCGGCTGCTCGATGAGGCTTTCGACACCGCCGAGCGACGGAGCAATGCGAGGGATCTGGCAGGCGTCGACCAGGCGCGAAGCGGCGTCAATGTTGCCGTGCACCTCGAACGACACCACGCCACCGAAGCCACGCATCTGTCGCGTCGCGATCTGATGCTCGGGATGGGAGGCGAGGCTTGGATAGTGGACGCGATCGACCTTCGGGTGAGCCGCGAGGAACTCGGCGACGCGGGTGGCGTTCTCATTCTGGCGGGCGATACGCAGCGCCAGGGTTTTGATGCCGCGGATCAACAGATACGAGGCGAACGGATCGGGGACGGCACCGGTTATGCCCTGGAGATCGCGGATGGCGCTGACCAAATCCGATGAGCCGAGGACGACGCCGGCGAGGAGATCGTTGTGTCCGCCAAGGTACTTTGTCGCCGAGTGAATGACCAGGTCGATCCCGAACTCGATCGGGCGCTGGTTGATCGGCGTTGCGAAGGTCGAGTCGATGATGGTCTTGACCCGATGTCGCCGGCCGATTTCCGCGACTCGTTCGAGATCGAGGATGCGGTTGTAGGGATTGGTCGGCGACTCGCTGAAAATAACGCGCGTCGTCTGGCGAATCGCCTCCTCAAGCCGCGAGTAGTCGCCGGCCGGCACGGTGGAGACTTCGACGCCATAGCGCCGCAGCACCTGATTGAGAAACTGTCGCGTGCGGCGGTAGGCGTCGTCGGTGACGACGACATGCGCGCCCTTGGAGAGCATGGCGAAGAGCGTCGTGGTGATTGCCGCCATCCCACTGGAGAAGAGGAGGCCGTCTTCCGCTCCTTCGAGATCGGCGAGCTTACGCTCGGCGACGCGTTGCGTCGGATTACCGTAGCGGCCATACTCTTCGCGCTCGATCCGACCTTCGAAGTGATCGGCGATCTCCGCCGAGTTGGCGAAGGTGTAGGTCGCCGTTTGAATGATTGGTTCGGTGATGGCGTTGCCGAGCTTCGAACGTGCTTCACCGCCGTGGACGGCGCGCGTGCTGAAGCCGACGCTGCGTAGCTTTTCCGGACCCACTTACGCCTCCATCAGCTTGATCTTGTCGGCGAAGCGCCGAATCGTATCGGTTACGGTTCGCAGGTCGGCTTTGATCTCGACGGGGCGATTGGCGTACGTCGAGCCGATACCCTCGAGCTTTCCAAGGTGGTATGCCGTCTTCTGCTCGGCGAACTTGAGCCCGTGTGCCGTCGAGATGACGACGACGCGCTGATTGGCGCGGATGACCTTTCTCTCGACCAGCTTGCGGAACACTGCGAGCGCGACCCCGGTATGCGGGCAATTGAACATGCCGGTGCGGTCGGCGCGCGCGGCTTCATCGGCGAGCTCGCTCTCGCTGGCTTGCTCGACAATACCGTCGAATTGATTCAGAGCGCGGACGGCGCGTTTGTAGCTGACGGGGTTGCCGATCTGGATGGCGCTGGCCAGGGTCCTTTTGGCTTGGACCGGAACGAACGACTCGAAATGCTTCAGGTACGACAGGTACAATGGGTTGGCATTCTCTGCCTGTGCGACGACGATACGTGGCAGCTTCTGAATCAAGCCGAGGTCGCGCATCATCAATAAACCTTTGCCGAGGGCGCTGACATTGCCGAGATTGCCGCCGGGGATGACGATCCAATCCGGGACTTCCCAATTGAATTGCTGCACCAGTTCGATGGCGACCGTTTTCTGGCCTTCGATGCGCAAGCTGTTCATCGAATTGGCTAGGTAGACGGTTTTCTCTTTGGTGATCTCCTGGACAAGGGCCATGCAGCCGTCGAAATCCGTGTCGAGGCTCAGAACCAATGCTCCATTGGCGATCGGTTGGACGAGCTGTGCCGGCGAGACTTTGTTGCGCGGCAGCAGGACGACGGCGGGAATGCCGGCGGCGGCGCAGTAGTTGGCAAGTGCCGCCGATGTATCACCGGTCGAGGCGCAAGCGATCGCGGCAATGCTCTTGCCCTCGGCGATCATTTGTTTGACTGCAGAAACGAGCACCGTCATGCCGAGGTCTTTGAACGAGCCGGTGTGCGAGTTGCCGCACTGCTTGACCCACAAGTCCTCGACGCCGAGCATCTTTCCGTAGCGCTCAGCCCAGAGTAGGTTTGTGCCTCCCTCGTAGGTGGAGACGATGTTTTCGTTGTCGATGAAGGGCAGCACCCATTCCT
>JACQEN010000043.1 GCA_016200585.1 Deltaproteobacteria bacterium | reverse complement strand
GTGATGGCGTTTGCAAGAGCAGGCAGGTCGATTTTGAGCCGCCGGCGACGAGCAACGATCTTTGTACCGGCCCCGTCCAACTGCTGGTGCCGCTGCGCCAAACAGCCGGAGGTCCGCAAAAGGGCGTCAAGCGGTTCTCTTTGCGGGCGCTGGGCGTGAGCAATGTGCCGGCGGGTGCGGCTCCGTCGGACCGCGACACGCTGCGGCTTACCTGTTCGCCGTAGGTTTGTTCGACTTCATAGCGGAGGCGAAGCAGTGAAGCGGGATCTGCATCCTATGCTTCGCGTGCCCTACTCGACGTAACCCAACGCTCTGAGCCGTTCGCGATCGGCGGCGTTGATCGTCGGTGGCGGGGTGGTTGACGCCACCGCTGCCGCCCACGATGCGAGCTGTTTGCGCATGGTTTCCAGGATCGGCGGCGACTGTGGTGCGAGGTCGTGATGTTCGCCGGGGTCGCTGTCCAGATCGTAGAGCTCTTCACGTACCAGCGGCGCATTTGGCGCGATTGCCTCAGCCGCACGGCTGTCTTGGTCCTGCACTGCGGCGGTACGTTCGTCGGGCGCAAGCCAGCGTTGTGCCGCAAGGTACTTCCAGCGACCGCTGGCCAGTGCTCGTACGACGTTACGCTGTGCGACCCGCAACTCCCCGACATAGGGGTGCTGGCCCTTGTCCGGTGCAAGGATTCCGCTCGGCTCGAACAGCGCGTTCCCATCGCCGGATGCCGCGTCGGGATCCAGACCGAGGAGGGCCAACACGGTTGTTGCGACGTCGACGGTCGATGCCTGTCGCTGGCTGCGTGAACCCCGCGGCAGTGTCTCCGGCGCCGCGAAAATTAACGGTACGCGCACCGACTCGTCGTACAGGGTCCATGCGTGCTCGATGAATCCGTGCTCGAGAAATTCCTCGCCGTGATCCGCCGTCAATATAACCAGAGTATCGTTGCGCAATCCGAGGCGTTCCAAGCCTGCGAGCAGCGCCGCAATGGCGCGATCGGTGTCGGCGATTTCAGCGTCGTAGCGGCTGACCATCTGTTCGTAGCGTGCTTCTCCGGGTCCGAAACCCTGCTGCAGGAACAATCCGAGCTGTGGGCGCAGATCGCGGTAAACCTCGACCTCCGGAGCGTCGCGATGCGTCACGAAGCGACTGCGCAGATCGGCTGGCGGGTCGTAGGGCGCGTGAGGGTCGAGAAAATGCGCGTAGAGGAAGAATGGCCCGGGGGCGAGCTGCGTGACGGCATCGAGCGCGGCACTGGCAACCCGTCCGCTCGTACGGCTGACCCCCCAAGCGCTTTCGAGTTGTCGTACGATCTCGAAGCCGCGTGTGAAGCCCGGGTCGGTCAGCAAGTTGGTGTTGGTGACGAAGGCCGTGTGGTAGCCGGACGATTGCAGTCGTGCCGCCAGGACAGCAGTGTGATCGCCTGGCGTCGCATTCCAACCGCTGGCGCCACTGCGGCTCGGCAGGGCACCCGTGAACAAGGCGGCAATGGACTCACGGGTGTATGACGAAATCGACCGGCTCTGGGCGAAGAGCACGCCGTTCGCCGCCAGGGCATCGATTGCCGGCGATACGGGGCGCCCGTAGCCGTAGCAGCCGAGATGATCGGCACGTAAGGTGTCGACGACGATCAAGACGACGTTGTGTCGGCGCAACGGTAGCGAAGGCGCACAGCTGTGGCAGGCCGGCAGGCTCGCCATGGCGAACAACAAGCAGATGCACGTCGCGCTCTTCCGCCGCCTTTGCATATCGACGCGGCAGGTTCTAACACGTGACAGGAACCTTTGAAGGTGGCAGAGGACAGATCATGTGGTGCGAAATCGGCGGGCGCCTGAGAACCCTTGTTCTTCGAGTTGCTTGCTCGGGTGTCCTGCTATCGATGTCGCTGGGACCTCAGGGCGCACGAGCGCAAGAAACGAAGCGTGTCGTGGCACAGGTTGCAGCGACGGGGTTCATGCAATCGAACAGCGCTGCGCAGTTCGTCCTCGAACAAGGCGGGCTCGGCCGGCTCTGCGTGCTGCGCGGTGCCGGGTACTTTGTGTCCGTCCTCAACCTACCCGACAAGGCCACCGTCGAAGGTCTGCGGGGTTGGATACAGGACTCCGACGATGAAGCCTTCGGCATGGTATCGTTGGTACGCTCGAACCCCCAGCGCTTCGAGATGTTGGCCATGTCGCCGATCTCGAAAGGCAGGCGCGGTGACGAAGCAACCGAGCAACTCGATACGACGGGCATTCGTGAGGGGTCCGTTGACAATGCGCACTACGCGTACATGTTGCAGGCTGTTCTCACCGGACCCAACGTCTGCCTGCGCGGTGTCGAGGTGACCTACTCGCTGCCCTAGGGGAGATCGTCGGGTCGCTCCGAGCTGCCGTTTGGCAGCTCGATACAACGGCGACAGCGTCGATGTTCGAACTTGAGAATCTTGAGGGTCGCCATTCACAATCTCAGCCCCGGCCGCTCGGCAGCCTATCATGGCGCCGTCTTTCTGGTGATGATGAGCAACCTGCTCTACGAGTTGCTCCTGACGCGCATCTTCTCGGCGACGATGTGGTACCACTTTGCGTTTATGGCCGTGTCGATTGCCCTGCTTGGCACGACGGCCGGTGCCGTGGCGACGAACCTGTGGCCGCGCGTGTTTGCTTCGGCTCGTGCCGATCGTGTCGCTGTCCAGGCGGCGCTTCTGTACGCCCTTTCGCTGGTTGCGTGCACCATCGTCTTGCTGCGGTTCAACCCAGTGTTCGGCGTTACTTGGCACGAGCTTGGTGTGTTGGCAGCGATGTATCTGGTGATTGCCGTGCCATTCTTGCTGTCGGGGATCTTTATCTGCGTGGCACTGATCGGCGGTGGTGAACGGTCGGCGACGGTCTATTGCGCCGACTTGATGGGTGCGGGCCTCGGGTGCGCCTTGTTCGTGCCCTTGATGAGTCTTAGCAACGGACCGCGTCTCGTTTTGTGGCTTGCAGTCTTGGCGGCGCTCGGTGCGGCGGCGATGGCAATCGCCATAGGCGAGCGCCGCCTTCTCAAGGCGGGTCTGGGTTTGGCGCTGCTCCTGGCCTTCGGTGCGTTGGTTCACGCCGACCGGCGCGCCTTGCAGGTTCACTTCGCCAAGGGAGTGTGGGATCGCGATCACGACTTCGAAAAGTGGAACGCGTTCACGCGGCTGACGATTGACGACTACATCCCGATTCCGTTTGGCTGGGGGATTGCGCCGACGGTGGATCGAACGCGCCTGAGCGTGCCGCAGAAGCAGCTGATGATCGACGGTGCTGCCTTCACTGTATTGACCGGCTTTGACGGCGATGCCGGCAAACTACAGCACCTCGAGTGGGATGTGACGGTGCTGCCGCACGTCATCCGCGCCAGCGGACCGGTGCTGGTGGTAGGTGTCGGTGGCGGGCGTGACCTTCTGACCGCACTTCATTTTGGGCACCGCCGGATCGTCGGCGTCGAGGTCAATGGCGACATTTTGGATCTGCTACGCCGCGACTTTGCGGAGTTTGCGGGGCATCTGGATGCGCGTCCAGAAATCGAATTGCGGCACGACGAGGCGCGCAGCTTTGCCGCGCGCACGACCGAACGCTTCGACGTGCTGCAGGCCTCGTTGGTCGATACCTGGGCGGCGGCAGCGAGTGGCGCCTACGTGCTCTCCGAGAACTCGCTGTACACGGTTGAGGCCTTCGCACGCTTTTTCGAAGCACTGACGCCACGCGGGGTTCTCTCGCTGAGTCGCTGGTACTACGAAGCCGAGCCGGCGGAGACATTGCGTTTGCTGTCGCTGGCCGCCACGACGCTGCGCTTGCGGGGTATCGCCAAACCGCGCGACCATCTGTTCCTGGCGCGCGGTGGTGGACCGACGGTTTCGGTTGGGACGCTGTTGGTTGCCGCTGCACCCTTCAGTTCCGCGGAGCTGCAGCAGCTTCGCGCCTGGTGCCAGCAGCATTCCTTTGATGTCGTTCTGGAGCCCGAGTCGGCGCGCGATGATGTGTGGACCAAGCTAGTCGGGCCGCAAATGCCGGCGGAAGTTCTCGCCGAATTTCCACTCGACCTGAGCGCGCCGACGGACGATCGGCCGTTCTTCTTCAATATGCTGCGTCCGGGCGACGTGTTTCGCCGCAACCGCCCGCACCACGACGCCATCGAAGCGAACGGCGATGCCGTGGCGGCGTTGGCCTGGCTGTTTCTCCTGGTGGTCGTTCTCTCCGGGCTCCTGATTCTGGCGCCGCTGGTGTGGCATGTTCGTGAGAGCCCTCCTGGTCGTGGATTCTTCGGTAAGGCAATTTACTTTGCGGCCTTGGGCCTGGGCTTTATCTTGATCGAGATCGCGCTGATGCAGCGGTTGATGATCGTTCTCGGACATCCGGTGTTCGGTCTTACCGTCGTCCTGTCGGCCCTCCTCGTCTCGGCCGGTCTGGGTAGTCTGTGGGTACAGCGCTTTCTGCAGAAGCGCCTCGAGGTGCGACGGGTCATCGCCGTTTTCATGGTCCTGCTGGCGGTTTCGGCGACAACGGCGTTTGCGGGCGGCCTCATGGCGCGGTCGTTGGAGTCGAGTCCGACATGGATACGCATCGTCGGATCACTGATTCTCTTGGCGCCGCTTGGATTCATGCTGGGCATGCCGCTGGTCTTGGGCCTGGCTTTGAGTCGCAACGATCGGCCCGGAGAGCAGGCGCTCTACTGGGGCGTCAACGGCGCTGCGTCGGTGTGCGGCAGCATTCTAGCGACCTTTGTGTCGCTGACGTTCGGGATCACGGCAGCGTATTGGGCCGGTATTGCGGCCTATGCGGGGGCGGCGGCTCTGGCCAGCCATGCATGGCGCGAGACGCGTTGATGTGTGGATCAGGGAGGCGTCTCGACAACTTCCTCAAAGGCCTGAGTTGCTTCATTCCAACGGCGTCTGGTCGCGACTTGGGCGCTTGCGGGCGCTGCGCTTTCATCGCCGGCAAAGGCCACGTCCACAGTACGATCGTTGAGGCGGATACGTACGGCGCTCGCCAAACCGCCGATCAGGATGGGCTTGGCGGTCCATGGACGCATGCCAAGGCGTAGCGGCCCCAGGCCGTCGACGACGAGTAGCGAGGGATGTGGTGTCGACGCGAGACTGGCCACTAGCCGGTCCAGGACGTAGGTTGTCGCAAGGCCGGCACGATACTCCATGCGATTGTTGACCTGCAATTTGTAGGCGGCGGCAGCCAGCCAGATCGCCGCCACAACGCCGGCGACAGCACGCAGCTGCCGGGGCAAGAGTCGCCACAGTACTCCGAACATGGTCGCCTGCAGCAGCGCCGCGCCAACCAGCGGCACGTATACATACCAGGTCGGAATAGCGCGCGTCCCGAGATAAGGTATCAACGTAACGACGATCCATAGTGCGGCGAATGCCAGTGCCCGGCGCCGGAGCGCGTCGGCGTGGCGCGCAAGGGCAACGGTGAGCAACGCGGCGGCGGCGAAGCACAGCAGGGAACGCCAGAAGCCTTGCACGGTCAACGGTTCGAAGAAGTACTGGCCGAGCATGGTGATCTTGGAGCGCAGGAGGAGAATGACATTGGCCTGGGAGAGCGGATGATAGGGGCTCAGGCCGATCAATCCGTGCGCGTACTCGTCGACGAGCAAGGCGCGCAGACAGAAATAGATCGCGATGAGCAGGAAATATGGGGCGACGCGGCGCAGCCGCTGCGGCCCACTTCGGCCATTCAGCCCGTCGAGCACGGCGATCGCGCAAGGTAACGAAACCGCCGACTCCTTGGATAGAAGCGCCAGCGCGGCGAGTGTCAGAGCGCGACGCGGCCGCTCGGCATGGTGCGCCAGCAGCGCGGCAAGATAGAACGCGGCACAAATGAGCTCGGTTCTGCCTGAAACCCACGCCACCGCCTCGGTCATCGTCGGATGCGCGGCAAACAGCAGGGCTGCCAGCAATGCTTCAAGCGGGCGACCGATCACACGCCGCGCCAACTGCCAAACCAGCAACGCGTTCAATCCGTGAAGCACGACGTTGACGAGATGATACGGCAAGGCATCGACGCCGAAGACGCGATTGAGCACGAA
The DNA here is from genome assembly GCA_016200585.1 of Deltaproteobacteria bacterium. Taxonomy (GTDB): domain Bacteria; phylum Desulfobacterota; class Binatia; order HRBIN30; family HRBIN30; genus JACQEN01. The sequence goes on along the minus strand of JACQEN010000043.1, from coordinate 11,577 downwards.
CGACAACTGCACCAGCGGTCGCAGGAAGGAACGGGACCAAATCGGCGACAGCAGGGCGTCGCGAATGCTGGCGGCGTGCCTGAGATCGGCGTGCTCAAGCCATTCGTAGTCGTCGTTGGTGAATTGAAAGAGCAGCGTCCAGCCAAAGTTCAGCGCCACCCAGACAAGGATTGCCGCAGCGCTGAAACGTTCGCCGATTCGTAGGGTCGACGCTGGACCTTGGCGTGGTGCGAGCTGTGAGAGAGTCACGATCGGGGTTTTCCTATTGCCTAGTGTGGTTCGATCCGCAAACCTGGCGTACACTGCGGCGACCGCGATCCTGCGGATTCCAGGCACCGGGGGGCTGGCGCGTTGCACCGTGTTTTGGATTCCCCGAAAGTTTGCGGCTTGTCGAATGTATCACATCGTGATACACGGGTTTCGTGTCGCACCGTCACCGTCAGGAACGTTGGCTGCATACGCGCATTTCGCCCGATCTCGAGCAGGCGCTGAAGCGCGAAGCTCGCAAACAGCGGACGCCGGTGTCGTTGCTGGTGCGCAACGTTCTCGAAGGTGCGCTCGACCTGGTGGAAGAGATCGTCGAGGACAGTCTGGAAATCGCCGATACGTCGCGGCGCTTTGCGCGCCGAGTCTCACGCGCTGCACGCGGCGAGCGCAATGAGTTGGCCGATATCTACGGCTGGCAGGAGATCATCCTTAATCGTGAGGCGGTGTGCGGCGCTTGTGCGTCGACGCTGGCTGTCGGGTTGGCCGCCCACCGCGGCTTGAGCGAGCGCTCACGAGCGCCCGTCTTTTTGTGCTCCAAATGCATTCGTCAGCTGCGCCAGCCGGGGGATAAACACAAGGAGGAAGGATCATGAGCAGTACCGAAGATACGCGTCGCGAGGCTTCGGGCGGTTGGGAGCAGGTCGGCCGCGCCGCGGAAGACTTTGCCCGGCGTGTCGCGCGTGACGCCGGCCGTTTCGCCGAACGACTGCAGGAGCATAGCAGCGAGCTGGCCCACGATGTGGCGCGCGATTGGCGACGCGCGCGCCGGCGCCACCGCCATTGGCAAGGCCATTCGTGCCGGGCAGGTGCCGCCGATGATGTGCGGCGGGTTTTCGAAGACATCCGAGGAGTCGTAGCCGGTGTCCTCGACGGCATTGACGACCTCATCGATACCGTCTTTGCACAACCTGCTGCGGAGCCGCCCGCAGACTGGGAAAAGATCGTCAGCAATCGCGAGGTGAGCTGCATCGCTTGTGGCCGCCCCGTCGCAGTCGGCGATGAAGCGTATCTGCAGCGCCGTGAATCAGCTGTCGAATACCGTTGTCAGAGCTGCGGCCCTGGGACGCAGGGCAGCAAAGAATAACAATCGCCTGCGGGCCGACGCCTCAGAGCAATCCGGCATGTTCCAGCACGCTATCCAAGCGCCCTTCGAGGTCGGCGGTTGCCGGCACCATCGGTAGGCGATGTTCGTTGGTCGGTAGCAATCCGACGCGCTTCATCATGTACTTGAGAGGGATGGGGTTGGTGTCGAAGAAAACCGCTCGGTTGAGCTCCAGCAGTTGGTAGTGCAGAGCGCGGCCACCGTCGACGCTGCCGCGCGCGACCTCCTCGTAGAGCTGCGCAACTTTGCGTGGCGCCAGATTGCCGACGGCATTCATGAGGCCGCCGGCGCCGAGAGCCAGCATAGGAAAGCTCAACTCCTCGAGACCGACGAAGATGCGAAAGTCGAAGCCGAGCTGATCGAGGGCTTGAGAGACGAAGCTCAGGTCGTTGGCGGCGTGCTTGATGCCGGCCAGATTGGGAAGGCGCTCGGCCACGGACAGCAGCGTTTCGAGATCGATGTTGACGCCGGTGCGTCCGGGGATGTTGTAGAGCAGCAAAGGTAGATCGCTACGTTTGCCGACGTCGGCGAAGTAGGCGACCAATCCGCGTTGCGGCGGCTTGATGTAGTACGGTGTGACGATCATCAGGGCCGTGGCGCCGGCAGCCTCGGCCTGCAGAACCAGGTCGACTGTTTCCGCGTGCGACTGCGCCCCGACGGCCGCCACGATCGGCAAGCGCCCAGCGGCGGCGTCGATGGCCACCTCGAGAAGTTGCGCCCGTTCGGCCAGTGTCAGTGTGCTTGGCTCTGCCGTCGTCCCGCCGACGACAATTCCGTGCGAGCCCTCGCGGATCTGCATCTCCACGAGCTCGGCAAACGTATCGTAGTCTACCTCGCCGTTGCGAAACGGGGTGACCAGCGGAGGGTAGGAGCCGCGCAGGGCGTCGGGGGCGAGAGGCAACATTGTTCGCAAAGTGTAAACGCGGGGCGGAAGGATCGCTTAGCTTCTACGGTGGGGCTTTCGGTTGGTTTCGAATCCGGCCTGCGCTCCAAGCACCGCCGGCGGTCGTTTGAGATCCTCCTGCCACAGCAACGATTCCATGGCGATGTTCAGAGGGCTATCCTGAATCGTCAGCTCGTAAACCGGCTCGTCGTGAGAGGCGTGGTTATGGACGCCCCAGCCGGGCGCGGAGAGCATCAGGTCACCCGCTTTCCATTCATAGGTCCGGCCTTCCACGACACTGCGTCCACTGCCCGAGAAAAAGTAGTTGATCGCCGCCGACGTGTGACGGTGCGGCCGGTCGACGATGCGCGGCGGCCGGATGGTCATAGTGGCGAAGAAGCTTTGCGTCGTACCGTTGGTGCGGCCGGTAGCCGGGTTGAAGAGCAGATAGAGGCGCCGACCGACGTACGACTTGCCGAGCCCTTCGAGCTCGTCGAGATGCGCCTTTACCCGCGCCCACGGCCAATGCAGCGGTTTCGATTCGACGACGCTGGGATTGATCAGCTGCTCGTAGGGCATGAGAAAGGCGCCGTCGTCGGTCAGCTGAAATGTGCCGAACGGATTGTGCCGCGTCGTGTCGTCGCTGCACTCTTCGATCGCCGGCGCACCCGACTCCGGGGGATGGTCGTCGACGATATGGACGTTCATCGTTTCCAGCAGCGCGGCGTTGCTGTAGGTCAGACGGACCTGCAGAGCGTCGCCGTCGTTGACGTGCCAGTAGGTGCTCATCGACGGCGTGTTCCACACATCGTACGGCGCGAAGGCGATGCGCTTGCCGCTAACGACGGCGTAGCCGCTTCCGGCAATGCAAAATACAACCTGGGTGGAGTTGTGACGAATGGGCTGCGTGCGTTCGCCGGGGAGGAGCACGTCGACGGAAACACGAATGCCCGGTGCGAGTCCCAACCCCGGCGGTTGCGCTCTCGGGTGAACAATCAGTGCGGAGCGCCGTCCGTTCGGCGGCGCCGGCACCGCGGCGAGACGCTGCACTTCGGCGGCGATCTCTTCTTTCGAAACGATCAGCGCCGGCCACAGGTCGATGCTCGGGGCCGGGTTTCCGGTTTGATCGACAAAGCGCGCCGTCGACATGGGATCCTGTATACGAAATCGAGCGACGGAAGCACACGGAAAAACGACCGCCGTCGTCCGATGAGCGATCGGTGCGACCTATGCCCTGCCTTTCGCATACACCTCGACCGCCAGCGCAAGATCGGCGATCCCCATTCCCAGCGCCTTGAAAAGAGTGAGGTCGGCGTCCGCCGCTCGGCGCTGCTGCGCCGCGACCACCTGGCATAGCGGCCGGGCGGTATGCCACTCACGGGCGCCGCTGTTGAAATGGTCGACGAGCTCGCGTGAAAGTTTCTGGGCGGCGGGAATGCTGTCGGCGACGATTTGCGTGCACCGCAGAAGAACATCGGGGGCCAGCTCGGTGCGCTCGGGGGTGATGGCGCCGATGGCGTTGATGTGCGTTCCGCGCGCCAGCATCGCGGCGACGAGGAACGGCTCACGGGCACGGGTGGCGACGGTCACGATCGGCACGTGAGAGACGGCCTCAGCTACCGAGTCGGCAACGACGGCTTGCAGATGCAACTCGCGTTCGAGCGCTAGCGCGAAGCGCCGGCGATGATCGGCTGTGGGGCTGAAGACGTGGACCCGTTTGAGCGGGCGGACGGCGTTGACCGCCGCGACCTGCATCAGCGCCTGCTTGCCGGTTCCAACAATCGCCATCTGATCGGCGCCGGGTTCGGCCAGAGCACGCGTCGCGACGCCCGACATTCCGCCAGTGCGCAGCTGGCCGAGGTGGAAGGCTTCGATGATCGCCAAGACCGCGCCGCTGTTGCTGTCGAAGAGGATAAAGAGAGGGGCGGCACCGCCGCTGGTGTGGGCCCAGGTCTTGGTGCCGGCAAACCCTGACGCCGGGAACACCGCGCCGATGGCGTGCAGCGTGTGTCCCGCACCCCAGGCGGCGTGCGTCTTCACCATGTTGATGGCTGCACCGCTGGCCTCCAACACCAGGGCGCGTTCCAGCGCATCGATGGCGCCAGGCAGTGTCAGACACGCAGCGACATCGGCTTCGCTGATCCACAGCGGTGGCATGCCGTTATGCCTACCCGAAAGAGCCAGGCGAAGGAACGGCGCGCAGCATGGTCCCGGTGGCACAAAGAGATCTGCAAAGAGATCTGCGAGGATTGACACAGCCCATTGACACGTGAGAAACGTTGTCCCGGAGGAGGAGTGGAGGATGGCGCGGATGCGGCAGGATTGCTGCGAACGAGCGCGCAACCGGTGGTGGACGTTGCGAGTGTGCTTTGTGCGGTACACCATGCCGGCGTTGCTGTTGTTCATCTCCAGTGCGCCCTTGCGGGCGCAGGACGCTCCTCCGGCCGACCCGGAACCACTGAGCGCCGCCGATCAGGTGGTGGTTGCCACGCAGCTCAACGCCGGCGCCGAACGCGCCTCCCGACTGGCACAAGACGCGGCGCAGAAAGTTGCGGATTCGGTTCGCGCCCACCGCCGCGCCATCTGGATGACGCGTACGGCAGCAGCAATCCACCGGCGTGACCGCAACGAGTACGCCGCGGCGAAACACGGGGCCGAGCTGGCGCGGATGGACCGCGATACGAAGAGCCGTGACGCGAAATCGGCAGTGGCCGCGGCAAACATGGCCCTCGACGATCTCGTGCCGTTGGCGGATCAGCTACGCGAACCCGATTCGAGCAACGGACGGGATCTGGAGCATGCGTCGAATCGCGTCGTTGATGCCGCCACTTCCGTCAAAGATGCCGTGCGGCCGGTAAAGGAGAGCTTGCTGGAAGTCGACACCGTACGCGTACGCCTGGAGCTTGCGGGCAAAGCGGTCGACGAAAAGCGCAACGCGCGCATTGAAGAGGCTGTGGCTCGTCGCCGGCTAGCTTTGAATGATTCGGTACAACGCTTGGCGCTTGCGTCGCAGGATCTGGCGACAGCGACCGAGATTCTCTCGCAGGCAGGTGGACGGCCGGGTGCCGTGTCGGGTAAGCGCAGTGGACGCTTCGGTGGGCTCGGCGGCGGTGTCGGTCTGGGCTTCAACTTCGACGTCGGTGGAAAGTCGCGTGTCGAAACCGCGCGCATCGTCGAAACCAAAGACCCGAATGGCACGGTTACCGCCCGCGTCGTGCGCGTCGACAAAGAGAACAACGACGTTCCGCACATCATGCTGGAAGGGCACTACTTCGTCGTCAACGACAAGCCGGTGCGCATGCCGTGGTGCGGCAGCGAGATGTGCAAAGATAGGGAGGAAGACGGGTCGCCATGCTGGCTATGCGGCGTCAGCATCCCGAAAGAGCATGTCGGCGTCGGACCGTTTGTTGCCGTACAGCCCGGCAGCAGCGACGTTGTCGACGCCGTTGGTGGCGGCGTCATGGTCGGTGTGCGCCAGGACGGCTTGATCAACGGCGACAGCGTCAACCTCGGCCTGGGTTACTTCGCCGATCCCAACACGCGCGTGCTCGGCGACGGCTTCTCGGAAAACAAGGCGCCGCCGGCCGGCGAAACCCAGGTGCGCTACAAAGATACGACAAAGAGCGGCATCATGCTGCTGATGTCGTACGGCTTCTAGCGCTCTTCGCGCTCGACGGCGTAGCGCTGGCGAAGCTCGGCGAGGCCACGGTCGCGTGCCTTGACGCGCTCATCCTCTTCCCAGTCCTGCACGACTCGGTCGCGGACCGATCCAAGCACCGCAACGCCGGGAGCGCTACGCGCCTCGATGCGCACCAGGTGGACACCGTAGCTTGAGCGGATCGGTTCCGACCAGATCCCGACGGCCAATGCGTCGAGCTGACGAGCGAACGATTCGCCGAAGAGCGATGCAATTTCCGTTGGACTCCGGCCGCTGAACGACGCCCCGTGCAGAAATGGGTCGCCGATCGCTGCGTCGTCGGCGCCGGCCGCGAGCTTACGGCGCAGGTCGATCGCCAACACTTCTTCGGCCCCGGCATGACGATCGGCGCTGAGGAAGACGTGTTTGAAAGAGAAGCGAGCCGGTACAGGATAGCGCTCGCCGTGTGCTTCCAAGAACGCCTGTAGCTCGGCGTCGGTCGGGTCGGGAGGAGCGTTGCGATTTTCGAGGACGAACTCCATCTTCTGTTCGAGGCGGCGGCGCACGATGACGTCGCCGCGGTCGAGTCCCAAAGCCAAAGCTTCGCGGTACAGGACCTCCGAGTCGATGTAACGCTGGACCAACGCCGCCTCTTCGACTGCCGTCGGTTGCGCACCAGTGCGACGGTAGAAATCCTGCCGTAGGCCCGTAACGACGGCCGGCGACAGCTCGATACGCCGCGGTGCGCGTGTTGCCCAGTGCTGCGCCAGGAAGATCGCCGCACCCAAAACGACGAAATGCAGTAGCGGCTCGCGCAGCCATGCCGACGGCCGCGTCAACGGCGAGCTCCACAATCGGATGGTCGGTCTGCGGTCTGCGATCGCCGCAATCGACATCGTGCAGCCAGCGCAGTTACAATCGGGCGGTTGCGTCGTGGCTCGTTGCTTTGGGTCATGTTGAAGCACGGATTCCTATCTGGCACGCATGCTGCAATCAATCGCATCGCGAATAGACTAAGGAGAGCCCATGCTCAGGAACGGCGGTGTCGTGCTGCGTGAAGTTATACCTTTGGTTGGCTTGCTGTTCTTTACCTTCGGTGGTTGCACGCCGTGGCGACGGTTTGCCTACGAAGGATTCTGGCGCGAACGCTGGCAGAAGCCGGATGAAGTTTTGGCGGCGCTGAAACTCCGGCCGGGAGAACAGGTCGCCGATCTCGGTGCTGGTGGCGGATATTTTACGTTTCGTCTAGCGCAGGCAGTCACGCCCGCCGGGCGTGTCTATGCCGTCGACGTCGATGACGGCTTGCTCAAATACATCGGCGGCCGTGCCCGGGACGAGCACTTGGACAACATCGGGATCGTGCATGCCCGCCTGGACGATGCAATGCTCCCCGTCGGGTCGATCGACTTGTTATTTACCTGCGACACCTACCATCATCTGGAGAATCGCACCGAATACTTCCGTAACGTTCGCAAGTATCTCAAGCCGGCTGCGCGCCTGGCCGTGATCGACCTCAAAAGCCACGGAATCCTGGCGGGCTGGCTCGGACACTCAACGGCGCCGGAGACGATCCGTCAAGAGCTGGAGGCCGCCGGCTATCGCTACGAGCGGTCGTTCGACTTTCTGCCGAAACAGCATTTCCTGATCTTCGCTGCGCCGTAACACGTTCGACAGAATGGCGCTGGAGAGTCGGCAACGAGCGACCACGAACGGTCGCCGATTGACTTCATGTCCGTGCCATCACAACCGCGGGATCTGTGGTCGATGACGTTCGATGATGTGTGACAGCTCGAGCCCCCTGGGCAGCGTTCCGAGGGCATGGCCGTGATTGCCGTCGAGACGCGAGGCGCAGAAGGCGTCGGCCACGGCAGGATCGGCATGGCGCAGGAGGAGAGATGCCTGGAGCGCGAGAGCCATGCGCTCGACCAGGTGGCGGGCGCGCAGCTCGATATCGTCGGGTTGCGTGAGATCGTTGCGCAAGGCATCGACCCAGCGATCGAGGCGCTTTTCGCCGCGGGCGCGGTCGAGCTCGCGAAAGAAGGCATCCAGTGATTCCGGCTCGCGGGTCATGGCGCGCAACACGTCCAGGCAGATCACGTTGCCCGATCCTTCCCAGATACCGTTGAGCGGCGCTTCACGATATTGGCGCGACAACACCGACTCCTCAACATACCCGGCACCGCCGAGGCATTCGAGGGCCTCGGCGACGACCATCGGCGTGCGCTTGCAGACCCAGTACTTGGCTACTGCCGTAGCCAGGCGTGCAAAGTGCCGTTGCTGGACGTCGTGTGAGCCTTCGTCGTAGGCGCGCGCCAGACGCATCATCACCGTCGTCGCGGCTTCCGATTCGACGCACAGGTCGGCGAGGACATTCTGCATCAACGGCTGCTCGACCAAGCGCTTGCCGAAGGCTTCGCGGTAACCGGCGTGATGCGTTGCCTGCGCCACCGATTGCCGGATGTTGGCGGCGACGCCGATGACACAGTCGAGGCGAGTGTGATTGACCATTTCGATGATGGTCGGGACACCGCGGCCCTCCTCGCCGACCATGCGCCCCCAGGCGCCGTCGTACTCTACTTCGCTCGAGGCATTGGAGCGGTTGCCGAGCTTGTCCTTGAGACGCTGCACGAAGATCTGATTGCGCGTGCCGTCCGGCCGCCAGCGCGGCAGCAAGAAGCAGGACAGACCCTTTTCGGTGTACGCCAGAATCAGAAACGCATCGCTCATCGGTGCCGAACAGAACCACTTGTGGCCGGTGATCTCGTACTCCTGGCCGGGGCCGCTGCGGCGCAGCGGCCGGGCCCGCGTGGTGTTGGCGCGCACGTCGGAACCGCCTTGCTTTTCGGTCATCGCCATTCCGCAGATGACCCCGAGCTTTTGCGCCGCCGGCAGGGAACGCGGGTCGTACTGCGTCGACACGAGGCGTGGCTCCCATTCGGCCGCGACGTCGGGCTGATGACGTAGGGCTGGCAGGATCGAATAGGTCATCGAGATCGGACAGCCGTGGCCGGCTTCGACTTGCGACTGCAAAAAGAACAAGGCGGCGCGGGCGACGTGCGCCCCCGGTCGCGGGTTGTGCCACGGCAGGGCGTGCAGCTCGTGCGCTACCGCCAAGCGCATCAGGTTGTGGTAGGCCGGGTGATACTCGACCTCGTCGATGCGATTGCCGAAGCGGTCGTGTGTACGCAGCACGGGTGGATAGGCGTTGGCTTGGACGCCCCATTGCAGGGGCTCGCCGCCAAGGATCTCGCCAAGGTCGTGCGCTCGATCCTTTGCCCAGGAAGCGCCTTCGCGCTCCAGTGCTTCGCTTAAGACAGAATCGCAGTCGAACAGATTGTACTGTTCGAGCCCGGGCGGTTGGTTCAAGACCTCATGCGTCGAATGGGGAGCGCGCAACGGAGTGGTAGCCATCGGAGGATCCTCGCTTCGGATGTGCTGATATCAGGTTTTGCCGCTGCTTCAACGTGACTTGCGGAGCGTGGCCCGGCCGTAAGCGAAGCGCTGCGCCGCAGTGACGAATCCCAGCCCGGCGTACGTGGATAGAATCGCCGGCGTGTAGCCCGGCCATAGGACAACCAGAAGCGCGAAGAGCAGCGCCTCCGTCCGTTCGAGGATCCCGGGCGGGTAGTGGATCAGCTTTTCGGAGTGCCTGGCGCTGGCAGCGCCGACGGCCATGAATACGCAGAGGTTGACGTACCAGCTGGCGGCGAGGACCAGTCCGGCGGCGTGTCGCTCGGGGTGGGGCAGGGCAACTCCCAGCAGAACCACCGCTTCGACGATGCGGTCGTACGTCAGATCGAGCACGCCACCCCACGCCGTGGGCCCTGCGCCCAAACGCGCGACACGACCGTCGAGGGCATCGAGTAACCCGGAGAGCGAGAGACTCAGAAAGGCCGCGTAGGAGTGGCCGGTATAGAACAGTAAGCCGGCGCCGACGCCGCTTGCCAGGGCGGTGTGCGTCAAGGCACCGGCCGAGCAGCCGGCATGCACCAGCGTCTGTGCCAGGGCGTCGAGCCGCGTTGCCGAGGCGGCGCCGGCGCGGCCGAGCAGAGAATCGAGCATTGCCCGACTGTAGTCGAAACGTTTGCCAGAGGCGACGCAGACCCATAAACTGCCACGCATGCCACAAGAGCCGTCAGAAAAGACGATCGAGAAGATGCGCAACTTCGTCGCCAACTACTGCCGGAAATCCGGGACGCGGACGCACCCCGACCCGGAAGTGACCGAAGCCGTGATCAAGGGTTTGGCCTCGCATACGGAAACGCTCGGGCGGCCGCTTTGCCCGTGCCGGTTCTATCCCGACAAGCAGGCCGAGGTTCAGCATCGGACGTGGATCTGTGCCTGTGACGACATGCAGATCTACAAGTACTGCCATTGTCTATTGTTCGTGGACGAGAACGGCATGCCGATTACCGAGTACCTTCCGGAGGATCACGAGGGACGGAAGATGTATGGGGTGATCAAGGATCCGAGTCCGGATCTCGGTCGTCCATTGCGCGATCAGGCTGCGCAGCGCGAAATCGAACGCCGCGAGCGGCCGTCGTAGAACCGAAGCCCGCAGCGCCGGTTGCCATTGACCCGGTCGGACGAGATTCCTAGGTTCTGCGCCACCCTGAAGGAGGAACATCTATGAGTACCTGGAAATTGAGCCTGTTGGTTGTCGTGTTGAGCGTGACCGCGGCATGGGCCGAGGACACGGTAGCGACCGTCGGCTCAAAGACGATCTCGCGCGCGGATCTCGACAAACACGTGAAGGCAAAGATGCTTCAAGTCGAGAGTCAGCGTTTCCAAGTGCTGAGCGAGGGGCTCGACGAGCTCATCGCCACCGAGCTCTTCGAGCAGGAAGCGAAGGCGCGCAGCATCGCCGTCGCCGATCTCGTCAAGCAAGAGGTCGAAGCCAAGGTGAAGAGCCCGAGCGACGATGAGATCAAGAAGGTGTACGAAGAAAACAAGGATGAGCTCGAAGGCCAGACGTTGGAAACTGTGAAGCCGCAAATCGTGCAATACTTGAGGCAGCAGCAGCTTGCCGAACGCAATGAGGCGTTCATCAACGAGCTCCGCAAGAAGTACAAGACAACGGTGGCATTGAAACCACCGGTGGTCAACGTCAGCGACGGCGGACGTACGGCGCGCGGCAAGATCGGTGCTCCAATCACCATCATCGAGTTCAGCGATTACGAATGCCCGTACTGCAAACGTGCCTTCACCACCGTCGAACAAGTGCTGAAGACCTACGGCGACAAAATTCGTTTTGTGCATCGCGACTTCCCGCTGCCGTTTCACGAGAGCGCGCGCCCGGCGGCCGAGGCGGCTCTGTGTGCCAACGCCCAAGGGAAGTTCTGGGAGTACCAAGATAAGCTCTTTCCGAGCGAGGACCTCTCCGAGGCGAAGTTGAAGAGTTTGGCGAAGGACGTTGGTTTGGATACCGGGAAGTTCGATGATTGCCTGACGAAAAAGCCGAACGGTGCGACCATCGACAAGGACGTCGCCGACGGAACGGAAGCGGGCGTCAATGGCACGCCGGCGTTTTTCATCAACGGACGCATGCTGTCGGGAGCTCAGCCTTTCGAGAAATTCAAGGAGATCATCGACGACGAATTGGCACGCGCCGGACAGAAGAGCTGAGAAGCCGGTTGTTCGACTGTTGGGTTGTTCGGTCCGGCGAGACGCCAGGAGCGGCGAATTCAC
>JACQEN010000361.1 GCA_016200585.1 Deltaproteobacteria bacterium | reverse complement strand
GGCGCCGCGCTGCGCCCGGGCCAATTGTTGAGCCACGTCGCGAATCACGCCGGCTTCAATGCCGCACACCGCGGCGACGACGCTCGGTGCGAAGGTCCGCACCGCCGCTTCGATTTGCTCCACACCGTTGACGTGTTCGGCCAGGCGCCCGAGTTGCACGAGCTTTTCGGCGAACAGGGTGTGCACCAGACCCATCAGGAAGTGGGCGTCGGTTCCCGGGCGGATGAACAGGTGACGATCGGCGGCGACCGCGGTGCGCGTGCGCCGCGGGTCGACAACGATACAGGTTCCACCGCGCTTCTGTAGCGCCCGCAGGCGGCCGGGAAAGTCGGGGACCGTCCACAAGCTACCGTTCGAATCAAACGGGTTGGCGCCGAGCACCAGCAGGAAGTCGCAGCCCTCGATGTCGGGAACGGCAACGCTGGTGAAAGTGCCGAACATCAGGCCGGCGGCAAGCTGCTTCGGCATCTGATCGACGGTGCTTGCCGAGTAGATGTTGTTGGTGCGGATGGTACGCAGCAGGACTTGTCCGTAGAGCGCCAGGGCCAGGTTGTGAACGTTGGGATTGCCGAGATAGACGGCCAAGGCATCGGTGCCGTGCTCGGCGAGCAGCGGCGGCAACCGTTTTTCGATTTCGTCGAAGGCCTCGTCCCAGGTCGCCGCACGGAGCTCGCCGTCGCGCCGCAGCAGCGGTGTGCGCAAGCGATCCGGATCGTCATGCAGTTGCGTCAGCGCGGCGCCCTTCGGGCAGACAAAGCCGTGGCTGAAAACGTCGGAATCGTCGCCGTGTACGGCGGTGACCACGCCGTGGTCGACGGTCAACTCGAGCCCGCACGTTGCCTCACACAGCGGACAAATCCGGTAGCGTGTCTCCGGCATTGAATCCTCCCTGCGTCGAGACATGCCACGGCGGCGGCGGTGCGACAACCTTGTTCGTGGTCCGTGGCTCGTCGCTGGTGGCTCGTCAGAAATGAAATCCCTTGCCTGCGAGCCACGAGTCACGAGCCACGACCCACGAGGAAAGCGGAATTTCTACTTCGTGCTGGCCAGTACCGGACTGCGCCGCGAGTCGTGCCCTAGGTGCGGGTGTCGTGACGACGCCAGCGCGGTTGTGCGTCGCCGCGCACCGGCGTCGAAGCGATCGGGAAGGTTAGAAGACGACATTCGATCGGTCCGTTGAACAGCTCGAAACGACGTCGCGGCCGCAGTCCGATGCGCTTGGCAAGGTCGCGGTTGCCGGTGAACACCGCCGCCGTCCAGCCCAGGAAGCGCCGCCGCAATACGTCGCCGAGCTCGGCGTAGAGCGCCGCGAGCTCGGTGCGCTCGCCGATGCGTTCGCCGTAGGGAGGATTGGTGACCAGCAGGCCGCGCACCTCGGCCGATACCGGAACGGTGATCGGTTCGCATTCGCCAAGCGCGCGGCGTTCGAAGTGCAGGCGGCCGTGCAGTCCGGCCTGTTCGGCGTTGGCGATGGCGGCGCGGATGGCGCGCGTGTCGGCGTCGTACCCGCGGATGATCGGCAAACGTTTGGCGTCGTGTACCTCGCGTGCGACGGCTTCTTCTCGCAGTCGCTTCCACAGGGCAGCGTCGTGTTGGCGCCAGCCCAGGAAGCCGAAGTAGTCGCGTCCGATTCCCGGTGCACGATCCGCGGCCATCAGAGCCGCTTCGATGGCGAGGGTTCCCGAGCCGCACATCGGATCGAGAAACGGCACGCGTTGGCGCGCCAGCGACGGCCAATCGGCCAGCATCAGGATGGCGGCGGCCAGGTTTTCCTTCAACGGTGCCGGGGCGCTGCGCCCGCGGTAGCCACGCCGGTGCAAGGCGTCGCCGGAGAGGTCGAGGCTGACGGTGGCGATTTCGTTTTGCAGGTACACGTTGACGCGGATGCTGGGACGGTGCAGATCGATCGACGGCCGGCTACCGCTGCGCTCGCGCAGCTGATCGACGATGGCATCTTTGGTCCGCAACGCCGCGAAGTGGGAGTTGCCGATAGCTGCTTCCGTTGTTGCACAGTCGACAGCCAAGGTCCCACTCGCGTCGAGATGCTCCGACCAGCCTATCTTGCGTACGCCGGCATACAATTGTTCCGACGAGCCGGCGCGACAGGTCGACAGCGGTAGCAGGACACGGCTGGCGACGCGCGACCACAGGCAGAGGCGATAGGCTGTTTCGAGAGATCCTTTCAGCTGCACGCCGCCGCGGCCAGCTTCGACCTGCTCGCCGCCGAGGGCCTCGGCTTCCGCCGCAACCAAGGCTTCGGTTCCTTTCGCGGCGGTAGCGAAGAGAGTGTGCACAGTCGACATTCGCGGGTCCTAGCATCAATCGCCAACCCGCGCCGGGCGCCTCGGAATCGTCGGGCGAAAACATTTTTCACCATGGGCCGGCGCGACCCGTGCGTGGCAGCGGTCACGATGGACGGACCACCGCCGCGCACCAAGTCGAACCGAGGACTCATGGATCGACGCAGAGGACCAAGGCGACACCGCGTGTCTTACAGCGAGCACCCGGGATGTCATCGGTCCGGTCAACGACGCCCTGATGCAGGACGACCGTCACCTTACCGCTGGCTGCAACCAGTCCGGTTCCGCTGGTTCCGATCCTACGTTGCGACACATAGGCTCGGTAGACGAGAGGACCCGGAATCGGGCTGAAGGTCGCCCGCGTTCGCGTGGCATCGTTTCGGCAGCGGATCTTGCCATGATGCCCAGCAAGCTTGCAGCCGGTTAACGCGATCCTCGTGTTGAAGGTGCTGTCCTCGTCATTGACATCGAGCGTGACACCGTTTGCAAGCAGGGCCTCTTGGAGCTTGCCAGCGCCAGGCGGCGTATCGTTATCGTCGATGAGCGCGCGCCGCACGATGACGTAACCGTTGTCCGGTCGTCCCGTTTGTGCGGTGTTGGTCCGCAAAGCCAGCCTGTTCAACACCAAGGACGTGGGTGCGACACACGAGCCGGCTCGGCACACGTCAGCGATATTGCACATCACACCGTCGGGTCCCGCCGGATGCTGACAGGTCACGGCGCTCCCATTGCATTGGTCGAGGGTGCATTGGTTACTGTCCGCTGTACACGCTGTCCCAGCATTCTTCCTGGCATCGGCTGGGCACGAGTTCGTGCCGTTGCAGGTCTCCTGCAAGTCGCATTCGCCGGTAGCGTTGCGGCAAACCGTGCCACTCGGCTGCACGGTATCGGCCGGGCAGGAATTGCTGCCGTTGCAGGTTTCGGCGATGTCACAGCCGCCGGGCACGGCCGGTCGGCAAACCGTGCCAGTGGGTTCCACGGTGTCAGGCGGACAGGTATTGGTCCCGTTGCAGGTCTCGACGACGTCGCAGCCGCCGGGGACAGCTAGTCGGCACACCGTGCCGCTTGGCTCGACGATGTCGGCGGGGCAGGTATTGCTCCCATCGCAGTTCTCCGCGATGTCACAGCCGCCGGGGACGGCAGGTCGACACAGCGAGCCACTCGGCTGCACGGTGTCGGGCGGACAAGTGTTCGTCCCAGTGCAGGTTTCCTGGATGTCGCAGCCGCCGGGAACCGCCGAGCGGCACACCGTACCAGCCGGCTGCACGGTGTCGGGCGGGCAGATGTCGTTCACTCCGTCGCATGAATCGGCGACGTCGCAGCCACCGGGGACGGCCGGCCGGCAAACTGCGGTGCTCTTGCCATCCACGGGGCAATCGTTGTTGGAGCCATCACAACTGTCTGCCAGATCGCACTCACCAACCGACGGCCGGCAGACGGCAGTACTCTTGGTATCGGCGGGACAGGTATTGCTGACGCCATCGCAGAACTCGGCGATGTCGCACACGGCCCCCTGGGTGCGCTGCGAGTCGTCGAACGCAAGGAACGGGAATTCGCTGCTGGCGAACCAGCCGTAGCGGTTGCCACCAACCGTAGGTGTACCAACGGCCGGGGGACCGATCACGAAGCCCGGACTCGTGCGCCGCCAAGCGCTGTGGGCGCCGAAGGAAGGACTGATGGACGTCCCGTTGGAGTCTTTGATGATCAGGTCGACCGCGAGCAGGCCACTGCCGTCGTCGTGAAAGACATGTTGGAACGTATACCAGCCGCTGGTGGTGATGGTGAACGGGTCGTGGCCGGGATCCTTGGGATACGAGCTGCCGCGGCCGGCGTTGCTGCCTGCCGCGATGACGAAACGTGGACCACTGCCCGTGGCATCGCTGTCATTGTAGAAGCCGGCGTTGAAAGCGAAGTCGGAGAGGAAAGGCATGCTCCTGCAGATATCTCCACCGACGGTACAGTCGGTGTTGGAGTTACAGGCCGTTCCCGCAGTCGGCAGGCACGTTCCCGGGCCGGCGCCGTTGATCGCCGAGCTGAAGTCGAAGCGCGTGTCATTCGGACCAACGCACGTTTCTGAACCTGGGCAGTTGGCATTCACGGTGCAGGCCGTGCTCGTGTGGATGCTGCAATGTTTCGCGATGATGCTCAGATCGAGATAGATATCGATTGAGGTCATGTAGCCGCCGGCCGGGAAGACGGCGTTGTAGCCGCCCCATCGGGTGAACGCGCTGCCACCGCAGTGATCGAGGTCACACGCGACGGCCTCGGCATGGTGGGTGCCAACTTTCGACGTAATGCCGTGGGTGCCTGACGGCACACGCGTTGCGTTCCCTTCGTCTGGCGGCACGTCGATGTTCCACTGGTCGTCGTCCACCGTGAAGCCCTGGAAAAACTGCAATCCAACCGGCCGGCAGAGCGCAGCGCTCTTGCTGTCTGCAGGACATGTAAGACTCGAGCCGTCACAGGTGTCCGCGACATCGCACTCACCGACCGAACCACGGCAGAGAGTGCCGGCTGGGCGGGGGGAGGGAATGCAGTCACCGCTTGGATTGCTGCATGTTCCTACGCTGCAATCGGCGTCCAAGCCCGAGCAGTTGACGCTCACGCCCGCAACGCAGGAGCCGGCCGAGCAGGTCTCGACTCCGTTGCAGCCCAAGCCGTCGTCGCACTGCGCATTTGCCGTGCAGCCGCATGGCGTACCCATGGCCGGAGTGCTCAGGAACGGTGTCGAATCGACGTTGGCCGAGGCGCTGTCGCAAATTCCGCTATTCGCACCGGTCGGGCACCCCCACCAGTTGTTTTCAGCATTGATGGTCTCGGTACCGGTATACTTCACCCCAATGTTGTTGCCGCGGAGGTTGTTGTTATGAGCGTGGTTGGTCGATATCGAACCGGCAGCCTGCGCAGCGCTGAAGAGGATCCCTTCTGCGCCCTTCACTAACCCGTTACGGGTAAAGCAGTTGTTGGTGATCATGCTGTTTTGCCCGCCGCGATCGCTGCCGGTGTTGCCAAAAGACGTCAGCGCCAGGCCATCGCCCCCGTTGTTCGTGAAGCTGTTGCCGTCGATCAACACATGCTGCACGCCGCCTTGTATGCCGCCAAAGGCATGGTTGCTGAACGTATTGTTGCTGATCGTTCCGCCGTAGGGGCCAAGTAGCGGAGTCGCCAGCGTTCCGAAGGAACGCGATCCCAGGTTCATGCCTTGGTTGTTGTTGTCGAAGAGATTTCCGCTGATGAGCGGAGCCCGCGTCGCGCTTTCCCCGACGTTGTGATTTCCGTCGACGAAAAGGCCGTAGCGATTGGTATTGTTGATGATGTCGTTATTCGTAAGATAGAGGCCGGCATAGCTATTGGTGCTCAAGAAAATGGCCTGGCTGCCGGCGGCGATATTTGATCCGTCCAAGACGTTGCGGTCGATGGTGATATCCGACCCGGCTCGAGCCAACCATATGGCTTGCGTCGAATAGCCGCTGAAGCGGTTGTTGACGATCTGCATGCTGTTGTTTGGCCCGGTGTTCGTGTAGACGCATCCTTGCGTCGGCGCAGAACCGCCGACAAACGAAAAGCCATCGACGGCAATCAAACCATTCACGGATATCGTGAATGTAGCCAGGGTGGCGTTGGCGGGAGATACGATGGTCTCGCTCGCGACACGCCCGCGCGCGTCGACACCAGCCTGGGCGCCGAGCAACGTCAGCGACTTCGTGGTCGTCACATTCTCGGTATAGGTACCGGCGGCCACGCTGATCGTGTCGCCGCTCGCATTCGCCTGCGACACCGCGTACTGAATCGTGGCGCAGCTCGACGACGTGCAGTCACCCGCATCAGCCCCTGCCGTCGACACCAGCCGCACGGCCGCTGCGACCGGCAAGGCCGTGACACCCAGCCCAACGCCGGACAGCATCAGCGGCAGCGCCAGCCGCCGAAAGCGCTCGAAGATTCGACGCCCGGAATTGCCACACACCCACCACCCACGGGACGATAGTCGTGACATAGCTTGCCCCCTATTGTTTGGAAGTCAGGCGAGCGACTGCAATTGAAAGTGCACTGCAGACCCCAGCTTGCAGGCCAGACAGTCTTCCGATCATGTGGACTTAGCAAGATAGGGTTATCCCGTAGTCATATATTTGTTTTCAACTGGCCATCAAGGATCAACTTGACGATAATCCAAGAGCGGATGTGCTCGCTTGGCTGCCGTCGAACGGCCGCGGAGTCTCGCGCGCATGACAATGGTCAGCCGATTTACAAAGTTTCCTCATGCCGCGTGAAGCTTGGCGCCAGGCTTCTGCATGGCCAGCGAGCAAACTCTGGACAAACGGGCCGCCGCCGAAGCACAACCTGCGGGCGGGCACGGGCCGAGATCGGTTGGCAATTCCAAGCGCGGCTGGCAAGATCGCCGCGATGCCCGCCACGCCTTCTCTGCCAACGCCGCAGGTCGACGGCACCCGACCGGGAGGGAGCCTGGCACGCACAGCGGTGGCGTATGTCGTGATGCTGGGCGTGACGGTATCGGCATTCTGCATCATCTGCATCCTGGGGCAGAGCCTCTATGCGCCGTCCACGCTGCGAATGGATGTCCTTCCGACTGCACCAGCGAAAGGATCCGACGTACTACCGCACATCCTGCTGGCATTGGTTACGATCTTCGCGGTCGCACGCCTCGATTGCTATTTCGCACGCCAGCATCGTCGTCCCTTTCGTCCTGGGCGGCGCCTTGGCACTGTGGCTCTATCCGCGATGCTGGTGCTGATGTCGGTGACGACGACCCTGGCGACGGCGCCGCTGGTGCAATGGCTGATACCGGCAGGGGATGAAGATCCCGAGTAGCTCGAATGTCCGCTACGGTTTGGTGCTGGTACGAGGTCTTCAGCTCGATTCCTGTGCCATCGTGGCCAGCGCGTCGCTTGCTTCGGCGAATTCACCCTCGAGTCGTCCGATCAATGCCTGCGCATCGGCGACGTTGCCGTTGCGAGCGTGCTCTTCGAGTTGCCGGCTGACGACCTCCACGCGGCGCGCACCGACGTAACCGCTTTGGCCCTTCAACGTGTGGGCGGCTCGGTGTGCCTCCTTGGCGTCGCCGTTCTCCAGCGCCGAACGCATCGTGGCGATGAGGTCGCCGGTGCGCTCGCGAAAGGATGCGATCAAGTCGTTCACCGTCTGCCGACCCTCTTCGCCGAGGGCATCCCTCAGCTCGGCAAGGGCACCGGGGTCGATCACTGTCGTGTCGGCTAGAATTTCGTTTGCCGAACCGATGGACGCAGGCCCCGGCGTACGATCGGCTTTGGTGGTGGCGGTCGCCGCACTTTGCTGCTCGGCGGCACGGATCAGGGCGGCTTGCAGATCGAGGACACGAATCGGTTTGCTGACGTAATCATCCATTCCCGCTGCCAGGCACTGTTCGCGATCTCCCTGCAAGGCGTTGGCGGTCATGGCGACGATGCGCGGCTGCACCACTTCCGACAACGAGCGGATCGCCCGCGTCGCCGTCAGTCCGTCCATCTCGGGCATTTCGATATCCATCAAGACGACTTCGTACGGCTGCCGGCGCACGGCGGCGATCGCTTCCGTGCCGTTCGAGGCAATGTCGGCGCGATAGCCCATGCGTTTGAGCAGGCTCAGGGCCAGCTGTTGGTTGATGGTGTTGTCCTCGGCAACCAGGATGCGCAGCGGCTGCCGGCGCCCGAGGTTGCGGTCGAATTCCGACGCGCGGCCTTCGGTCGTCTGCGCCGGGACGGCTTCTTCGCCGAACACCGCTGCCACGAGGTTGTAGAGCTGCGATTGCTTGATCGGCTTGGTCAAACAAGCGGCGAACTCCTGCGTGCCGATGCCGTTCCATTCGCGTTGCCCCAACGACGTCAGCATGACGAGCGGCAGCTCGAGGTGTTGCGGCAGCCGGCGGATTTCGGCGGCCAGCTGCAGTCCGTCGACCTCCGGCATCTGCATGTCGAGAATCGCGATGTCGAACCTGTCGGGTTGGCTCAGGCAGCGCAAGGCGGCGGCGGCGGACTCGGCTTCGACGGTTTCCATCTCCCAGGCGTTGAGCTGCAGCGTCAGGACGCGTCGATTCGTCGCATTGTCGTCGACGATCAAGGCGCGGCGGCCGCGGAGATCGGGATTGCCGCGCCTCGTCGGCGTTGCCCGCTTCGGCAACTCCGATGCCGGCGCGATGATCGTCGCGTAGAAAGTCGAGCCGCGTCCGGCAACCCCTTCGCTCTCCGCCCAGATGCGCCCGCCCATCATCTCGCTCAAGCGTTTGCTGATCGCCAAGCCTAGGCCGGTGCCGCCGAAGCGGCGGGTGGTCGACGCGTCGACCTGACTGAACGATTGAAACAAGCGGTGCATGCGATCGGCAGGAATTCCCAGACCTGTGTCGCGTACCGCGAACTGGATCTCCCAGTCGTCGCCCGGCCCGCGCCGGCGGCTGCCGACGCTCAACACCACCTCGCCGCGTTCCGTGAACTTGATGGCATTGCTCAGGAGATTCACCAGAATTTGGCCGACGCGGGTAACGTCGCCGAGCAGGGCAGCCGGTGCTCCGGGTTCGATCAGGTAGGCGAGATCCAAGCCTTTCTCTCCGGCCTTGCTGGCGACGAGGTCGAGCGCCGCTTCGACGCATTGACGTACTTCGTAGGGTTGATGCTCGAGCTCGAGCTTGCCGGCTTCGATCTTCGAGAAGTCGAGAACGTCGTTGATGATGACCAGCAGCGCGTCGCTGCTCTTGCGAATCGTGTCGACGAACTCGCGTTGCTCGCGCGTCAGCTCGGTGTCGAGAAGCAGGCTCGTCATGCCGATCACGGCGTTCATCGGCGTGCGGATTTCATGGCTCATGCTGGCCAGGAAGATGCTCTTGGCGCGATTGGCCGCTTCCGCTTCTTCCCGGCGCCGTGCCGCGGCCTGTTGCTCGTCGACGAGTTGGGCGACGTAGAGGGCGGTTCCCGCTTGCTCGGCGACGCTGAGGAGATTGGCGGACTCTTCGCTCGAATAGCCACGCTCGCTGAGGCGCGGTCCGACGGCCAATACGGCAAGCAGCGCCGGCGGGATATTGGGATGACGGCGCGGCGCTAGCAGTGGTACGAGCAGCGGAAAGGTCTTCGCATCGGGTTGCGATACGACCTGCCCGGAGCTCAATTGGGCGAGATCACGCCAGCGGCCGTGCAGGGCATCCATCGCTTCCTGTGCCCTGTCCGGCATCAGCCCGCGGGCCTCGGCCAACAGCAGGGCGCTGTTGCTGTTCGGACCGCGCAGAAAGACCGCGCTGTGGCCGATGTCGAGTAGGCCGGCGGTGCGTTCGACGAGCGCCGCCATGAGCTGCGGCAGGTCGATGATGGTGCGGATCTCGCGCGCGAAGGCGTCGATTGCTTGCCGGAAGTCGACGCGGGCGCGATAGAAGCGGCGGTCGACGGCGCTTTGAACCTTTTCGCGCAGCGGTTGGAATAGCAGTGCGATGGCGATGGTCGAGGCGACGATGGCGAAGTCGGACCGTTCTCCGCCGAGGGTCTGAAAACCAGCCTGCAACAGCGCCACGCTGGCGAAATAGGCGAGCAGCAACAGCGCCGTCACGGTTCCGTAGGTCAGCGATCGGCTGATCAGCACGTCGATGTCCCACAAGCGGTAGCGCAAGATCGAGATGCCGATGGTGATCGGCAACATCGCCACCGACAGATAGTAAAGGGTCAAGCCGGCCATCGCGTAGATGACGCGAGCCATCCCGGGTTGACGCAGGCTGGGAATCCAAATCGCCGGCAATTGAAACGCCAGGACGCCGAGCATGGCACAGCCGACGCCGCCGACGTACCATTTGACTTGTTGTCGCTCCGTTGCGCTGGCCCAATGCCGATAGCGTTGGATCTGCGCGAAACCGTTGGTGAGGTAGCCGCCGATGGCGAGCATCAAGACGGCGAATGAAACCCACGGCCCCGGGTCGGCCATGTGGGCGCTGAAACGACCGTCCGGGCGCGCGAACTGCGACAGCAGCAGATAGCGCACCGCCAGGCCGCCGGTCCAGAAGATCGATGCCGGCAGGCTCCAGCGTGGGACGAATCGACCGTCCGGGATGATGGCAAGTCCGATGACCCCCAGGCTGTTGGCGACGACCAACAGTACGGAGCCGAAGTGTTGCAAGAACGGGCCGGCGTTGGCGACGACCTCGTCCGAACGCGTCAGAAAGATCCCGTTGGTGATCATACCCAATGAGACGAGCATGCCGACACGGTCGTTCGAGCGGCGCCAGAAGATGACCAAAGCAACGGCGGTGAACACCAGCACGATGGCGGCGTCGAGCGACACCATGTAGCCGACGAAGAGGGGCTCGCTCAGGCGTAACTCGGCGAGGCCGAGGCTGTTGTCGCTCGCCAGGCCGCGCAGCTGTGCCATTCGCGCCGGCGTCAGGCCGATCAACGCGACGACCGAAGCGACCAGCAAAGCCGCCCACAATGCTCGTGCGGCGAGCAGTTGGCCGCCACGCAGTGGGGCGTCGGCGCGGGACGAGGATCGGTTCATGCTGGCGTCGGTTGTCGCGTTTAGCGGCCAAACTACAGGCGCAGCGCCAGGCTGTCGCGTTCGGCTTCCGGCAGGTCACCGACCAGATAATCGACGATGTTCAGCAGCGCCGTCGGTTTGAAAGGTTTGGTCAGATAGTAGCCGGCGCCGGCGCGGTAGCCGTCGAGCAGGTTCTCGTCCGATGCCATCGCGGTCAGGACGACGACCGGCACATCGGTGAAGCCGAATTCCTTCAAGCGCGCCATCGTCTGCAACCCGTCCAGGCCCGGCATCACCAGGTCGAGCACGTGCAGGTCGATCGGCGTGCCGCGGCGGAAGACCTCGATTGCCTGTTCGCCGCAGTCGGCTGTGAGCACGTGATGGCCGCGGGCCTCGATCAGCTTGACCGCGATCTGCCGCACGGCCGCGTCGTCGTCGGTCACTAAGACTGTTTTCCCGGTTGAATGTGCCATGACACCCCCTTCTCTCGCAGTGCCGGTCGCCGACCTGTCTCCTTTGTCACCTTCCGTCTTCATCGACTGGCCAAAATTGTACGACCGGATTCCGATCCGGCGTCTGTGTTCCCAAGCATGTGCCTTGCCATCGCTCACCCGATTACCGGGCGGATGGCGGATCCAGGAAAGAGCCCGGAAATGCCGTCGAGAACGATGTTCGGTGATACCCGAATGGCACGTCCCAGGCGCGATCTGCAGGACGATCTGCAAGCATTGACTGGCCCCTATCCAGCCACCTAAGAACAGACCTCCGCAGATTTCTGTTCGAGGAGGTTTCCACAGATGGCAGAACCACTGTCTTTCGACGCCGCAACGTTCACCGTCGGGGCGCACATCGAGGCGCGCGCCAATCACCCGGTTGCCGCCAACAAGGTGTTTTTGATGCAGCACGAGCGGTCGTGGACGTATCGCCAGTTTCGCGACGAGAGCGTCCGCACCGCGCATCTATTGTTGCGCCGGCTCGGCCAGATCGACGAAGCCCATCCCGGACACGTGGTGATGCTGCTGGAAAATCATCTCGAGCTGGTATCGCTCTACGGCGGCTGCGCCTACGCGGGTTTGACCTTGTTCGGCGTCAACACCGGCTTGCGCGGTGAGGTGCTGGCCGGTGTGCTCAACCAGTCGCGGGCCCGAGTGCTGGTCGCCGACGAGCGCTTCCTCGGTGAAGTCGAGCGCGTGCGCGGCGAGCTCAAGCATATCGCGCCGGAGAACATCCTGGTGTTGCGCACCCAAGGTGGGTCGGTCCCGGCGAGCGCCGATTTGAATGCCTGCCTCGATCGAGAAGTCGCGCCGGCTGGCAAATCGGTCGACGCGCCGGCGGTCGACGTGACCCCCGACCGCAACCTGATGGTCATCTACACCTCGGGCACCACCGGCCTGCCCAAGGGCATCAACAACAACCACATGAAGCTTTGCGCCGTCGGCATGGCGGTGTCGTCGAACATGGGCCTGGGCCAGGATGCGGTCGGCTACGGCTGCATGCCGCTGTTCCACTCGAACTCGATGTTCGTCGGCCTGATGCCGGCGTTCTGGGTCGGCGGCAGCATGGGCCTGCGCGAGCGCTTCAGCGCCAGCCAGTTTGTTCCCGACGTGCTCAAGTACGGCGTCACCTATTGGAACTACGTCGGCGAGCCGGTGCACTACGTCCTCGGGGCAATCGAAAAGCAGTACAACGGCGACGAGGCTCTCATCGCCAAAGAAGTCACCAACAATCCCAAGAACCACCTGCGCTACGCCTGCGGTAACGGCGCGGCGCCGCCGGATATCGACAAGTTCGTCAAATGGCTTGGGCTCGACGACATGTTCGAGCTCTACGGATCGACGGAAGCGGCGATCAGCACATTCCGTCGCCTGGGCGATCCGCGTGGCAGCGTCGGCGAGATTACCGACCCGGCGGTGAAGATCCTCGGACCGGACGGCAAGGAATGCGAGCCGGCACAGCTCGCTCCCGACGGCAAGCTGCTCAACTATGATCGTGCCGTCGGCGAAATCACCCGCGTCGCCGAAGACACCTCGCTGTTTCAGGGCTACTTCGACAACCCCAAGGCCAACTCGGAGAAGTTTCGTGACGGTGTCTACCACTCGGGAGATCTCGGTCACATCCTCGAAAAGGACGGCCGGCGCTTTCTCTACTTCGACGGGCGCACCGACGACTGGATCCGCAAAGACGGAGAGAACTTCTCCGCCGGACAGGTGGGCCGCATTCTCTCGGAGCACGACGACGTGGCGCTCGCCGTTGCCTACGGGGTTCCGTGCGCCGTGTCGGACGAGCTGGTGATGGCGGCGCTGAAGATGCGCGACGGCGCCGAGTTCGATCCCAAGGCCTTCTTCGACTGGTGCGAAGCGCAGGTGACGGGCGCCAGCATGGACCGCAAGTGGTTTCCCGACTTCATCGCCATCGTCGACGACTTCGAATACACGCAAACGCAGAAGGTACTGGTGCGCAACTACAAGAAGATCCACTTCGATCTCAAACGCCAGCCTCCCGGCGTGCAGATCTTCTGGCGCGAGCGCGGTGATAAGGCCTTCAAGCCATTCGGCGCTGCTGCCTACGAACAACTGCGCAAGGATTTCGCGGCGCGCGAAAAGTTGGAGCTGCTGGATCGGTAGGTACGCTCGACACCCGGCGTTTCACGTCTCGCGCTTCACAAACCACGGCACCACCGCCGAAACCTGCCGCATGTGCTCGGCGTAGCCTCGACGCCGTTCGAGGCTGCGCTTGTCGAGCATCGGCACACTGGCGAACTGGAACATCAGCGTGATGGATAGCGCGCCGATGCCGGTCCACCACCACCAGGGATCGGCAGCCAGGCCGAATAGCCACAGGCTCCACCAGACGAGAATCTCTCCGAAGTAATTCGGGTGACGTGAGTAGGCCCACAGGCCGGTTTTGAGGATCGCATCCGGTTGCTGCCGGCTTTGCAGAAAGCGCCAGAGTTGCTTATCGGCGACCGTCTCGATGCCGACGGCCGCGAGGCCCACCACGAGCGCGGCGAGGTCGATGATTCCGAGCGGGCGCGTTCCGGTGGCCAGCGTCGGATAGAGCGGCAGGCATCCGAGGAAGACCTGCACGGTGGGAAACATGTGGATGCCCGATAGGTCGATCAGCCAGAAACGCGCCCCGAAGCGATTGCGGAAATCGACGTAACGCCAGTCTTCGTGGTCCAAGCCTTGCCAACGTCGCGCCCAGTTGTAGGTGAGACGCAGTCCCCACAACAGGACGACGGCAAGGGCGAGAACCTGACGCACCGGCTCCGCCTCCGCGTCGGCACACTCGCTCCAGTAGGCGGCGATGGCGATCGGAGCGACGCTCCAGTAGGGGTCGTAGAAGCTGGAATTGCGAAAGACGGTGCTGAAACCCCAAACCACCAAAGTCGCAACCACGTCGGCCGCTGCTGCAATGGTGATCGGGTGGCGTCCCGGCAACAGGTGCCCCACCGCCAAGGCAATCATCCCGGCGGCGACGTAGGCGAGCGTACACAGAGCAAACGACCTGGCAACCAATGCGCCCTGGGTATCTTCTACGCCCTGGGTATCCTCGTTACTCATGGTGCCCCCCCCACTATCGAGTTTCCACGATCAGGCGCCGTGAGCAAACGGAAACGTCGCTGCGGGTCGGGAAACGTACAACGTCAGACCTCGTCCAACAGTACCACCGCCGTCGCCCAGATCGCTTCACCTTCGCCGACCGGGCCGACACCTTCGTTGGTTTTAGCCTTGATGCTTGCGGCTTCTGCGGCGACGCCGAGCAGCGCCGCGATCCGCGTTCGCATCGCGGCCCGGTAGGGTGCGAGCTTGGGCTGTTCGGCACAAACAGTGACATCGACGTTGACGACCTTCATCCCTTCGTCGAGCAACAGCTTGGCGACGTGCTTCAGCAGCTCGCCGCTGGGCGTGCCGCGGAATCGTTCGTCGCTGTCGGGGAAGTGCTGGCCAATGTCGCCGGCGCCCAGAGCCCCGAGGATGGCGTCGCAGATCGCATGCAGCACGACGTCGCCATCCGAGTGCCCGAGCAAGCCGCGCGGGTAGTCGATCTTGACCCCGCCGAGAAACAGTCCCCGCCCCTCTACCAGGCGGTGCAAGTCATAGCCGTGTCCGATACGCATGAATCGAGTAGAGAGCACAGCGGCAGCCCGGCCCGCAAGGCAGGGCGAACGCTCCGTCAGCTCTGCTGGTCGCCGGCGGCACAGAGCTGGTCGCGCAACGGCGTACGCGTCCGCTTCCAATGCTCCAGTTGGAACTTCGGCAACGTGATGTTGAGAACGTGCGCATAGACGCCATTGGCATCCGCCGTCAGCGCCAACCCCTCGGCCTCCGACGTCGGGGTGTCGAGGGTGAAGAGTCGGATCACGGTTCCGGTGTCGAGATCGATCTTGTACGTCGTCTTGGCGTCGTTGTCGCTCGAGGCGTAGAGCGCCCCGCCGAACACTTTGGCCCCCTGGACACGGCCGATGGCCGGCGTGAGCTCGATCGTCTTCACGAAGGCGAGCTCGTGGTCGCGATCAAAGACGTTGAGGCGCTGGGTGGGACTCCACTCGGCGGTGTAGACCGCATGTCGCGGGCCGTCGACTGCCACCCACGGAACACCCTTCGTATGCAACTCCTGGGGCAGCAAATAGGTCTTGCCGGTCGGCTGCAGCGTCGTCGTATCGAAGGTGACGATATACGGGTGGAGGAAAGCCGGCCCGTCTTCGATGGCCACGTAGAGCAGTCCCTGATCAACGTCGATGTCGCCAATGTGGTTGCCACCGGCGCGTGCGACCATATCGGGAATCGGTACGTCGTTGCCGACCTCGACCTTGTAGTCGAGCGTTGTGCGCTCGAGGTAGACGCGTGCCGAGAAGTACCAGTGGCTGCCGTCGGTGGCGATGCCTTGCGACCTCAGGACGCCATCGAAGAAGGGGAAGTCGGTCACCGAATCACGCGCCCAGGCTTCGTCGTCGACCTGGCGGATGAAGCGGTCGCGCGCCGCGTCGGCACCGACCGTCGCGGCGCCCGGCCGTGCCGCCTGCACGGCGGCATCGATCTCGGCCGGGCTCAATGCGTCGACGGCGCGCGGCGGTGAATGTGAGACGACCTCGGCAAACGCCAGACCGTTGTCGGAATTGCCGTCGGCATCGAGACTCAGCAACACTTGCAGCACGCGATCGAGCGCTACGCCGGTAGCGCAGCCCGAGCCATTGGCGAGTTGAAACGGACTCACCAGCGCGGCGCCGTCGACTGGCTGAAACTGCAAATCGCCGATCGAGAACACCACCTTCTGGCCCAAGCGGTATTGGAAACGTCCTTGCGAATCGGTGAAGCCTTGCAGATCGCCCGCAACGTAACGAATACCGGAAATCGTACCCGGAAGCGGTCCCGTGCCACCGACGAGTACCCCTGTGGCTTCGGGTGCGCTGGGCGGCGCGTCTTCGTGATCCGAACCGCAGGCCGCGAGCATCACCGCCATGCCGACGAGAATGATCCAGCGAATGGGTTTCACGGCGGACAACGTACTTCAAGTCAGCGCACGGAAGCCAGCGCTTCGCGCCAACGTTTTCAGCCGAACTGCACGGAGCGTCGCGTCAGCGAACCGGCGATGAATCCGCTGATCGGAAACGTGGTGCGATCGCTCGAATCGACGGCCGCGCCGAGTGCGGCGATCACCGGAACGAAGTGTTCATGGGTCGGTAGCGCCCTATCGACCCCGGGTGCGCGTTTGCGATAGTCGAGCAACGCGTCGACGTCGCGGCGCTGCAGCACGTCGGCTGCCCAGGAATCCAAGTCCTTTGCCCAGGATGGTGTCGTCGGCTGCGGGCGTAAATCGAGAGCCCGCAGGTTGTGCGTGAGGAAGCCGCTGCCGACGATCAACACACCTTCGGAACGCAAGGGTGCGAAGCTCCGACCCAAGCGGAACAGGACCCGTGGATCCAACGCCGGCAAGGAAACCTGCAAGACCGGAACGTCGGCCTGCGGATACATCGCGACCAACGGCACGTAGGCACCGTGATCCAAACCACGTTCGGTCGGTACCACCAAGCCCTCGCTCCCGGCGAGCAAATCCGACACGCGTGCCGCAAGCTCGGGCGCGCCTGGTGCGGGATACTTCACTTCGTAGTATTTCGACGGGAAGCCGTAGAAATCGTAAACCAACGGCACCCTGGTGGTTGCCCCGAGCGCGATCGGCATCTGCTCCCAATGGGCCGACAGCATCAGGATTGCCTTCGGCCGTGGCAGGGAGCCAGCCCACTGATGCAGCTCGGCAACCCAATGTGCATCGTCGAGCAGCATTGGCGAACCGTGCGCGAGAAAGATGGCCGGCATGCGCTGGGTCGATTCCCCGCGCGCCGCTCGTGGTTCAGTCAAGCTGCCTCCCAACAAGGAGCAACCACCTGCCAGCAAGACCTTCAAAGCTCCGCGTCGATCCATTGTGAACCAAGAACTGCGACTCCGTTTGAAATTTGTCCCGCCGTGCGTGCGCCGCGTCGAGGCGGTTCAGGCCGCCGAAGGCTCGACGCGCCCTTGGTCCGATTCGCGCGCTTCACGCTCGTCATTCGCCGTCGGCGGCGCTGGGGTTGCAGCGGCTTGCGTCACCCACTCGATGCGCCGGTAGTCGAACCGACCGTTCGCCAGGTGATTGAACTTGACGACGTCGAAGTAGGGCGACAGATCGAAGTCGCGCGGAGTGATGACGGTAGGATCTTCCGGTTCGTAGAGAGCGCGCTGGCGGCTGCCGTTGCGGCCGAGCAGGCGACCGACCCAGGTGTGCTGGGCGTCGATTTCGTCGAGCTTGACGCGCGGAATGATCGGGAAGCCGATGTTACCGAAGGCGCGTGCCAGCATCGTCGTACAAATCACTTGCCGGGTTGCATCGCCGCCGTGACGCAAGGCCGTGCGGCGAAAGCGCGCCGGGATCAGGGTGACGGGGAAGAAGTAGCGACCGAGCTCGACGATGTGCCGCGTGTTGTACGCCCAGCCGAGCTGGGCGACCAATTCTCGCAGCATGCGTTCCAGGTCGTCGCGTCGCAGGTTGCGCGGCCGGCAGATGCGAATGTTGTGATTGATGTATTTGGTGACCGGCGCGCAGACGACGCCTTCCTCGGCCGTGGCCTCGATGATCAAGTGGCGCGCTTCGGTTGTGTGTTGTTCCAGCAGCGCGTCGGCCACCTGTACGTTGAAGCGCCGCAACTCGTCGCCGATGTATATCGCGGCGTGCGACCACGAGCTCTGGGTGAGGTAGCGGATGACCTGGCTGATGCGCTGATCGCCTTCGACGAGGATGACGTCGCCCGGTTTGAGTTGCGACTTGAGAGCTGCGAGGTCGTTGGGAATGCGCTGTTCGTAGACGCGCCGCGGTTTGGTGAGCAGGTCGGCCATGATGTCGACGACCCGTCGCTGCAACAAATACAGAGCGCGATCCATCCCCCGCATGTCATGTACGTAACCTGGTTTTGTGCAGGATTCCAAGAGAAAAGTGACGTTTGCGGAGCCGTAGTCGACTCAATCGTGCGCTTGCGACATAACCCTCGGATGCGCAGTTTTCGCAAGGTTCTGTCGCTCCATATCAAGAAACGCATGGACTTCTTGAACCTCACACCCGAGGTCGAAGCCGCGGTACGCGAAAGCGGCGTGCGCGAGGGCCTGTGTCTGGTGAACTCCATGCACATCACCTCCAGCGTGTTCATCAACGACGACGAGCCCGGTTTGCACGAAGACTACAAGCGCTGGCTGGAGCACCTGGCGCCGTTCGACCCCAGCCCGGAACGCTATCATCACAATCGTACCGGCGAAGACAACGGCGACGCGCATCACAAGCGCCAGGTCATGGGCCGCGAGGTGGTGGTGGCCATCACCGACGGCAAGCTCGACTTCGGCCCATGGGAACAGATCTTCTACGGCGAGTTCGACGGCCGGCGCACGAAGCGCGTGTTGATCAAGATCATCGGGGAATAATGGAAAGCTCAACTCACTGAGGATTCAACCCGGCAAAGGAGCACAAATGAACATCGGACGCGTCGGCATCTGGACATTCAACTTGGATCTGCAGCCGGGCGCCAAAGCGCGCGAGGCGGCCGCCGAGATCGAGGAAATGGGCTGGGGTGCTCTGTGGATCCCCGAGGCGTTGGGTCGTGAGGCCTTCACCAACTCGGCCTTGCTGCTCTCCGGCACCAAACGCATCGTCGTCGCCACCGGCATCGCCAACATCTGGGCTCGCGACCCCATGGCGATGGCCGCGGCGCAGAAGACGCTCGCCGAGGCCTACGACAACCGTTTCCTGCTCGGTATCGGTGTCAGCCACGCGCCGCTGGTCGGCATGCGCGGACACGCATACGACAAACCGCTCAGCGCCATGCGCCAGTATCTCGATGCCATGGACAGCGCGCCGTTCATGGCGTTCGGACCGCCGCAGCCGCCGCCCCGCATCCTTGCCGCCCTCGCTCCGAAGATGCTCGAATTGGCGAAGCAGCGTTCGCTCGGCTCGCATCCCTATTTCGTACCGCCGGAACACAGCGCGGTGGCACGCCGGATTCTCGGCAAGGGACCGCTGCTGGCGCCGGAACAAACTGTCGTGCTGGAAACCGAGCCGACCAAGGCGCGTGAGATCGCTCGCACGTTCATGCAGACCTACCTCGGGCTGCCGAACTACGTGAACAATCTGAAGCGGCTCGGCTTCACCGACGACGACGTCGCCAATGGCGGCAACGACAAATTGGTCGATGCGATCGTCGCCTGGGGCAAAGTCGAGGACGTCGTCCGGCGCGTCAAAGCCCATCACGACGCCGGCGCCGATCACGTCTGCTTGCAGGTGCTGACGGAGAACCCGCGCGATCTGCCGATGCAACAGTGGCGCGAGCTAGCGCAAGCTTTGGGTTAGTCGGAAAAGGGGACGCAGCTCGTTTTTCACCCAGACTTCTGACTCAGGACCCTACCTCCCCTTCAGGCGCAGCGGCAAACTGGTCACGCCGCGGAAGACGATGCTCTGATGCAG
>JACQEN010000369.1 GCA_016200585.1 Deltaproteobacteria bacterium | reverse complement strand
GCTGTGTGTTCTGAAACAGGAAGTCGGCGAGTGCATGCGCTTCCTCGACAGTAACACGCAACGGTCGCATGCTTTGGTTGCGGTGCAACTGGGCGGGATGCAGAAGCCAGGCGACGATCCAATTCGGGTCGGCGAGCTTGCTGCCGAGAGCCGTGAGTGGCGGTCCGAGAGGGTGCAGGCCATCCTGCGCTCGAATCGGATGGGCCTGCGTGCAACGTCCGGAAAGAGTCGCAACCACGACAATTGCCGCGACACAAACGACAAGCGGACGGCGAGAGTGCAACGAGTCGGACCGCAAAGCGTTCACTCAAGCCTCGTTGACCAGGCGTCGTGCCAATAGTGCCAACTGCTCTTCGGTTGCGGGCAACTCGATGTAGCCACGAATCCGATCGGCAAGGTCGAACTTCTCGACGACGTAGGTCAGCTCGTCGGCACGCACGCTGAGAAGCACGGTCCTGTCGGCAGGCAGGGCGAGAGCAGTCTGCACGGCTTCGCAATGTCCGCCACCGGCTACCTCCAGCTTGCTGACTTCATCGATGACCAGCACGTTGGCCGTGGCGGCGTCCGCTGCCAGCCAAGCCCGGCCGGTTGCGAGTCCGGCAGGCGAAAAAACGAAGGAACAGACCGCTGACGCCGAGTCGCTATCGTGAGCGGCTGCAGGGCGTGCAAGTGTCGTCGTCTCGGAACGGTTGGCGAGATGAACCAAATCGTAGCCGCGGCGATCTTGGTCGTCGACGAGCGCTCTCTGGAAAAATCCGCCGATGCGCAGCCCGTGCTCGGCGAGCAGGTCACAGAGTCGCAACACCGCCGTCGTCCTGCCGGCATGCGGCGGGCCGTAGACGATCACTACGTTCGACGTTGTTTGCGGCATCTGCCTACCCCTTCGTCGACCAGGAGCCAGGGTCCTTGGCTTTTGAGCGTCTCGGTCATGCATGCAGCGTATCTGCGGTGCGGGGCTAGGCCAACAGCCGGGGAGCAAGTGTCGACGGCGATCCGCGGCGGGTCATTGACGTAACGTCGTGCACACGACTACGCTCGATTTGGATGATCCACGCTGAGCTCAGTGGTCACTACCGCGACGACGGGCGCTACCCGGCGGTGGTCGCGAACATCACCAACCGTTGCAATCTTGCCTGCCAGCACTGCTTCATTTTCCGCGACGGCAATCCCAACGAAGCCCCGGTTTCCGTTCACGATGAGCTCAAGAGCTCCGTCATCCTCGAGACGCTGACGCAGCTGCGTGAGCGCCATGGCATCGGTACCATCCTTTGGATGGGGGGCGAGCCACTGCTCAGGCGCGAGCTCATTGCCGAAGGGATCGGCCTGTTCAGCAACAACATCGTCGTCACCAATGGTACGATTCCGCTCGTCGACTTGGGACCGAGCGTCCTGTACGTCGTCAGTCTCGACGGTCCGGAAGACCTCAACGATGCCCTGCGCGGCGCCGGCACGTACCGCAAGGTCATGCGGAGTCTGTCGCGTCTACCCGCAGACATGAAGAGCCGGGTGCAGGTCCAGTGCGTCGTGACCAAGCGCAATCAGCATCGCTTGCAGGAAGTGGTCGACGCGGTGCGTGCGACGCGGGCGGGCTGGATGACCTTCTCGTTCTATGTTCCACGCGCCAACGACAGCGGTCCCGACGCTTGGGAAACGAACGAGGATCGCGCCGCCGCGGTGCGCGAGGTGATGCGCTTGAAGGAGATCTATCCCGGCTTCATTCGTAACTCGGCGCGGATGCTGGAGCTAATGCTGCCGCCGGTTTGCAAGCAGGTCACCGACGCCTGTCCGGCGCGTGATAACGTCTTGCCTTTGTATCTCGAGGGCGACCACTTCACGACGCCGTTCTGCTGTTACGGCAACGACGTCGATTGCGACCGTTGCGGTGCGTGGGTGGTGTTTCAGTTGGCGGCGCGCCTCGGCCTTGCGGCGTAGGCCGTGATCATTTGCACTCTGCTTTTGCCAGCCAGCACCCGAGGTTCTTGGCAAGCACGACGTTGCCGTCGCTCATGAATTGATTCTGGAAGATGGCGTCGTCGCCGAAGACCACGAAGCGGCCCTCGCCGAGCTCACCGGCAACCGCGACGCTGAACGACTGCACGGCATCACCGGCGCCGAACTTGTTGTCGCCGTTGAGGTCGACCCAGGAACTGTCGCTGCTACGCGCGATCGTTACACCGTTGGGATCCTGGTTGAGGAGGGCCCAGACGCCGAAGGCCGAGAAGGAGTCGAGGCCGCGGGTCAGGGGATGCTTGGTGAGCGCGGTGACACGGAAGTTGAGTGGGTCCTCGGCAACGAGGTTTTCGCGTTCGTGGATGACTCCGTTGGAAAAGTCGACGTGCAGGCGGTTGAGCAGCGGTGCGACGGGGAAGGGAACGTGGAGCATGACGGCGAGGCGGCCGCCACGGCTGAGAAAGCGAACGATGCTGTCGATCTCGGCCGGCGTTGGTGGCGCAAAGGCTCCTGAGAGGACGAGCCCGCTAACCCCCGCAAGCCGGATGTCATTGATCTCGCCGTTTGCAGAAACGCCCTCTGCGCCACCGGCGCGCAAAAGTTTGGCGAGCTCGGATAAATCGAGCTTGTCGTGATTGGCGATCGTAAACTTTTCGCCGTGGGCGGCATCGAACTGAATGCGCGGCGAGATTGTCTGGGACCGCGTCGTTTGGGGTATGGTGGCAGCTAGGGCGAGCAGTCCGGTGACGGACCATACGAGCGCCGGAAGTCTTGGATCGCGTCGCGTCTGTCTTCGGGAGTGTTTCGCAAGCGTCGGGTCGGCTTCGGCGCAAACCAGTCTGCGGGGCAACATACGAGCAGCCTATATGGGCCCGACGCGATAGGCGAGGGATTCCGAAGGGCGAACAGTGATCGACGACGAAGCCCATCATGTCCTCACACTATCGCCGGAATGAACGGATCGGTTGCGCCTGCAGCGCGCGCCGGTCATCTCGGCTCGACGTGCAGCCGCACCTCGCGGCAGCCGCGCAGCATTGAAATATCGAAGCCGTCGAGGAAGTGCTGCAGCCGGAGATCGGTTCTGTCGGGTACCTGTAAGCCCAAGGTTCGAGCGATCGTCCGCAGCAGCTGCGCCGCTGTGCTGCCTTGGGCTCGCTGGCCGCGCAGCGTCTGCGCTGTGTTGCGCTTCTGCAGGCGCGACCCGTCGTGGCCGACGACCAATGGGACATGAGCGAAGTCGGGGGCTCGTCCGCCGAGCAGCTCGGCCATGAGCTTCTGGCGCGGTGCCGAAGTCAACAGGTCGACACCGCGGACGACCTCGGAAATCTCCATGGCAAGGTCGTCAACCACCACCGCCAGCTGGTAGGCGTAGATTCCATCGCCGCGTTTGAGGATGAAGTCGCCGACTTCTGCGGCGACGTTCTGCCGCAGCTGTCCTTGCAAGAGATCGTCGACGACGATTTCACGATCGGGGACCGCCAAGCGGACCGCCGGTGGTCGCCGCCAATGGCGTTGGCGCATGCCATGCCGACGGCAGGTCCCGGCGTAACGCGGGCCTTCCTCGCCGGCGTGCGGTGCGCTGGCCACTCCGGCGATTTCTTTGCGCGAGCAGTCGCAAAGGTAGAGCAAGCCTTGCGCGGCCAGTCGTGCCAGCGCCTCTTCGTACATGGGACCACGCTGCGACTGCCGATACGGTGCGTGCGCTCCGTCGATGTCGGGCCCTTCGTCCCAATCCAAACCGAGCCAGTGCAAATCGTCGCGCTGCTGTTGCTCGCAACCGGCAACGATTCGCGGTGTGTCGATATCTTCGACACGCCAGAGGAACGCACCGTTTGCAGCACGGGCCCGCAGCCAGGCCAACAGCGCGGTGGCTGCCGAGCCGAAGTGCAGGTCGCCCGTTGGTGAGGGCGCAAAGCGTCCGCGGTACCCCACGATGGCTGCGCTCTAGCGAGGCGGGGTGAAGGACGAAAGGGGGGGCGCGGGACTTTTCGTGATGCTGGCAGGAACGGACCGTGCAGTTCGTCAAAATCCAGGCTAAATTGCCGCGTCCGAGCCGTGGTCGCGACGGCAGGGTAGAGACGACGACATGGCAGAGAAGCCGACAATTGAAGAGATCCGCGCCCGCTT
>JACQEN010000368.1 GCA_016200585.1 Deltaproteobacteria bacterium | reverse complement strand
GCTCCGACGCTGATCGAGGAGGAAAACTATTTCTTCCGCATGACCAAGTACCTCGATCGCTTGCGCGCGCACATCGAGGCCCACCCGGATTTCATCACTCCCGAACGTTACCGCAACGAAGTGCTGGCCATGCTCGATAGCGGCGGTATCGGCGACCTGTGCATCTCGCGCCCGAAGAGCCGCTTGGACTGGGGCATCGAGCTGCCGTTCGATCGCAACTACGTTTGCTACGTCTGGTTCGATGCGCTCATCAGCTACGTCAGCGGCTTGAAGATGAACGGTGACGCAACCTTCGACGCTATGTGGCCGCAGGTCCACCACGTGATGGCCAAGGACATCTTGAAGCCGCATTCAATCTACTGGCCGACGATGTTGATGGCTCTCGGCCTGCCTTTGCCGAAGCGCCTGCTGATCCACGGCTACTGGGTACGTGGCGAGGCCAAGATGTCGAAGAGCCTCGGCAACGTCATTCGTCCGCTGGAAATGAAAGTCCGCTTCGGGATCGATGCGTTGCGTTATTTCTTGCTGCGCGAGATGTCGTTCGGGCAAGACGCGACGTTCAACGAAGATGCCTTCATCACGCGGATCAATGCCGACCTGGCGAACAATCTCGGCAACCTGGTCAGCCGCACGCTGTCGATGCAGCAGCGCTACTTCCAAGGGGCCGTCCAGCCGCTGGGCGATCTCACCGCCGACGACCGCAACCTGATCGAGACGTTCAGCGTAGCCTACCGCGACCTGCCGCAGCTCACGCGGGATCTCGCGTTCCATAAGGCCCTGGAAAGCTTGTGGCGTGCCATCGATCAGGCGAACAAGTACATCGTCGTTACGGCGCCGTTTACCCTGGCCAAGGATTCGGCGCAGTTGCCGCGCGTCGGTGCGATCCTGCACCATCTGCTCGAGGCATTGAACGCGACGGCGCAGCTTCTGGCCTGGTTCATGCCGGAGACCAGCACCAAGATTGCCGCCTTGCTCGGCGTCGATCTACCGGCCACGTTGCCGGCCGAGCTCGCTTGGGGAAGCCATTTCAAGACAAGCCACACGACACAGCCGCCGATTGTATTGTTCCCGCGCGTCGAGGTGGAGAAGACGCAGGTCGTCGCACCTCAGACGTAATGCGTAAAACGTAGGGAGCGCCCTCTGCCTCCTTTATGTTTTCAGTTTTTGCACACGCCGATATGCCTCACCCTTTCCCAACCCTCAGCGCTGGCACGTTCCTCACCGATTCCCATTGCCACCTCGATGAGTCGCGTTTCGATGCCGACCGCGAGGCGGTGGTGCAGCGCGCGTTGGCTGCCGGCGTCGGCCGCATGATCACCATCGGTGCCAGCGACGGCGTCGGCAACAACTACGCTGCCGTCGATCTGGCGGCGCACTACGAGTCGGTATTTGCGACGGTGGGCGTTCATCCCCACGATGCGCGCATCGTCACTCCTGAGGTTTTGGACGAGATCACCGTCCTGGCGCGCCGGCCCAAGGTGGTGGCGATCGGCGAGACCGGCCTAGATTACTTTTACGACAACTCGCCGCGCGACGTGCAGCAAGCCGTCTTCCGCCAGTTCATCGATCTGGCGCGCCGCTTGCGGTTGCCGCTGTCGATCCACTTGCGCGATGCCTACGACGATGCCGTCACCATCTTGCGCGAGGAGAAGGCCGACGAGATCGGCGGCGTGATTCACTGTTTCAGCGGCGATCGCACGGTGGCGCGGCACATGCTCGATCTCAATTTCGACGTGTCGTTCAGCGGCGTCGTGACCTTCAAGAACGCCGACGAGCTACGCCAGGTGGCGCGCGACGTGCCAGCCGACCGTTTCATGGTCGAAACCGATGCGCCGTTCCTGACGCCGATTCCGTATCGCGGCAAGAGAAACGAACCGGCTTTTGTGCTGTTCACCGCGATGTGTGTCGCACAAGTGCGCAACCAACCGCTCGATGAGATCGCCGAGATCGCCTCGGCCAACGTCCGTCGGCGCTTCGCTGTCTCCTGAGCTCGTACCTCAGGCTGCCGCACGGGCATCGCGCAGCAAACGCAGTACTTCGCGGATCTGCGCTGCCGTGCATGGTTTGCTGAGCATCGGCTGCGGCGGCAACTGATCGCGCAAGGCGCGGTTGTCGCTGCGCCACAGACCGCCGCTGACGAAGGCGACGCGCTTGGCCAGATCGGGACGTTCCTTGGCGAGGCGCGCATAAATCTCGGGTCCCGAAATGTCGGGCAGTCGAACGTCGAGAAAGATCGCGTCGAAATCCTGCGCCGCGACCGCTTGCAGGGCCTCGGTGCCGGAAGCCACGCGCTGAACGTTCAGACCTTCGCGGCTGAGCATGTTGCGCAAGGTGTCGGCGACGTCGTCGTCGTCGTCGACCAGCAGTACGGTTTGAGCGCCGATCGATTCGCTTTCCTCGGTGACCGGCAAGCGCAGGGTGAACGTGGTGCCGGTTGTCGGCGAGCTCTGAACGGCGAGCTCGCCGCCATGGGCTCGGGCGATTGCATAGCTTACGCTCAAGCCCAGGCCGGTCCCTTCCGATTTGGTTGAGAAGAACGGATCGAAGACGCGCGGCAATACGTCGGCGGGTACTCCTGGCCCGTCGTCGTGCACGTCGACGCGAACGCTGTGTCCGTCGCGCTGCAGGCGCACGCTGAGGACGCCGCCGGCAGGTTGCATTGCCTGCATGGCGTTGGTGAACAAGTTGACCAGCACCTGCTGCAGCTGCTTCGCGTCGGCCGAAACCGGCCGTAGCGCCGAAGCGAATACGGTTTCGGTGTGTACGTGGTGGCGGCCGAGATCGTGTGCCATGAGCGCCAGTGTGTCGCGCACCAATTGCGCCAGGTCGATGGCTTGGCGCTGCGGCGTTTGCGGGCGGGCAAAGCCAAGCAGGTCCTGCAGGATATCAGCGATGCGGCGGCCCTGCGTTTCGACGTGCAGCAGCGACTGTCGCAGGCTGCCGACGTCATTGCTGGTGTGTCCGAGCTCTGCCTGTCCGAGAATTCCGACCAGGGCGTTGTTGACCTCGTGAGCGACCCCGGCAGCGAGCTCGCCGGCGGCCGCCAAGCGGTCGGCGCGCGCCATCTGTTCCTGCATCTGCTTCTCGGCGGTGATGTCTTCGAGGATCGCCACCGCGCCTTCGATGCGGTTGTCGGCGGAACGGATCAGGCTGGCGTTCAATGCGACCGGGAAGACACTGCCGTCTTTGCGTCGCGCCAGCGCTTCGCCGCGCCACGCATGCTCACGCACGGTGTTCTCGACGTCCTGCACCGAAACGTTGGTCAGATGCCCACCGAACTCCAGAGTGTCCTGGCCGGCGATTTCTTCCCAAGTGCGGTCGAACATTTGCAAGAAAGCTTGATTGGCATAGACGACGCGTCGATGGCTGTCGGTGATGAGCACCGCTTCGCCGGTGCTTTCGACGGCGCGTACCAGGCGGCGGCTCTGATCGACGAGACGGGCACGTTCGATGGCGACGGCCGTTTGCCCGGCAATGCCGTCGGCAAGCCGTAAATCGCTTTGAGTGAAACTGCGATCGTTGCGGCGGCTGAACTGCAGGACGCCGTAGAACTGACCGCCGCTCAACAGCGGCGCCGTGAGGAGGAGGGGAGCGCCGGTCACTCCGAAGCGCTCGGCGTCTCGCGGTCCGATGACCGCACAATGTCCGAGGCGTCGCACCCATTCCAAATCCGGTACTTCTTCCGGCCGCAAACGCATGTTGAGGAGCTCGTCGGCAATCGGCGGCTCGAGTCCTGACACGGCCGCTCCGCGGTAGACGCTGTCTTCCTCGCTCCACAAGAAGACGGCGCAGTAGTCGATGTTGAGAACCCGCGGGGCGATCTCGACGACCTTGTTCAGCACCTCGTCGAGGCTGGTCAAGCGGCTGACCGCTTCGCTCACCGACAGCAGGGCGGTGGTCACCCTGGCGGCGGCGTGCTAGCGCTCGGCGGCGCGCTTGGCGCGATTCGCTTCGATCTTGGTCTGTTGCTCCTTTTCGGCGACTTGATTGAAAAGCCAAATGGCGGCGATCAGTGCACCGGCAACCACGAAGAGCTGCGGGAAGGGGGTCGATCCGGGACCGGCGAGAAGGTTCGGCAGCGTCGAAGGAATGCCGAGGTATTCCGACGCGCCGAGCGAGATGGTCACGACACCCAAGGTGAGGGCTACCGCCGCGATGCCGATCAGCGGACTGTAGACGAATCCGTACAGAGCGATGTTGACGAAGCAAATCAGCATCACCGGACTGGCGAGGCCACCGGTGTCGGCGCAGACAATCAACATGATTCCCAGGTTGCAGCCGAGATCGGCTAAGACCAGGCCCTCCGGGAAGTCGTTGTTGCGGTATCGCCAGTAGCACAGGAGATTGATGCCGACGTAGGCGAGAAAGAGCGCCAAGCCTACGCCTTGAATAACGTTCTCGCTGCCAGGCGTTTGCCCCAGCATCGTGCGGGCGAGGAACAGCCCGGCGCTCACTCCCTCGATGGCGCGCAGTACGAGCACCGAGGCTGCGGTGCGCTGGATCAGGTCGCGTTTGAGCCCGGCGGTAAAGGCGCCGCGCCGACGTAGCGGGTTGGAAGGCACGCTACAAATGTACTGCGGGGCTTGCAGGTCACGCAAGCCACGAGGTGGTGGGGTTCGAAACGCGACGC
>JACQEN010000367.1 GCA_016200585.1 Deltaproteobacteria bacterium | reverse complement strand
GTTTGTGGCGGCCGGGCCGTTGGCGTGGATACACGCCGCCTTAGGGGCTACGCACCACGCGCATGCATTCGTTGTAGCTTGCGACATGCCGTTCCTGCGAATCGAACCCATCGCTTTGCTGTTGCGGTATGTTGGCGACGCCGATGCAGTGATTCCTTGGTGGGAAGGTGACATCGAACCGTTGCACGCCGTGTACAAGACCTCCCTGCGACCGCGGATTGCCCGCGCCCTCGAGCAGGGAGTCACGGCGATCCGCGACCTTCTTCCTTTGCTGAGAGTTTCCTACGTGCCGGAGAGCTTGATGCGCAGCTGTGCAGGTGCCGAGGAGGCCTTTCGCAACGTCAACACGCCGGAAGACGCTTTTCGATTTTCGATCCAGGTGAATCCTGAGGGTGATTTGATTGACGGGGTGCGCCCGGCAAAGTAGAGTATCCGAGCCTACGTTGTTGATTCCGCGGCAGATGTACCAGCCAGGACGAAACCGCCCCTCTGAAGCCAATCCGAAAAGACTCTCATGAACACGGATTCACATCGATGCGGATGACACGCGCCCTGCACGACGCTTCGCGGGGCAAAAGGCTTCATGAGCTGGGTTGCGGGTGCCAGCCCGCGCCAGGTTTATCCGTGTCTATCCGTGGTTTCATACTTTCAAATCAGAGCTAACTTGGCTCCCTTGGTATGGGCTCCGACATCATCCGGGTAAAGTACGACGA
This sequence comes from Deltaproteobacteria bacterium, assembly GCA_016200585.1. Lineage (GTDB taxonomy): Bacteria > Desulfobacterota > Binatia > HRBIN30 > HRBIN30 > JACQEN01. Next base: position 12,826 of record JACQEN010000367.1, on the reverse strand, counting down.
GTGGACGAGCGGATTGCACCCGTTGGCGGCTCGAATTGATTTGTTCGAGCATGTGCGCGACATTCCGTACCGTTTTCCTGCCAGCCGAGATCCGCGCGAAGTCTTGATGAACGGCTTCGGCTCATGTTCGGGCAAACACTATCTTCTCGGTGAGATGTTTCGACTCCTCGGCCTGAAGGTGCGCCACATGATCTGTACGCATCGGTTCAATGAAGCGCCGATTGGCTTTCCCGACGATATGCAGGCGATGCTCCGCAAGAATGAGATCGTCGACTTGCACGACTACCTGCAAATTGAGACGGAAGAGGGTTGGATCGATGTCGACGCGACCTGGCAACGCTCCCTGCGTGAGTTCGGGTTCCCAGTGAATGAAGATTGGGATGGCGTGCACACCATGTCGCTCAGCGTTGTCGCGGAAGACCATGAAGTCGCACAAGACGACCCGGAACGGTTGAAAGACGAGCTGTTGTCAAAGCTAACACCGCGGCAGCGCATGTTACGCAAAGAGTTCCTCACGGCTCTGAGCAATTGGGTCGCGGAGCTGACAGCGGAAGCCGGGCGGGAATCCCCTTTGGCTTGAGCCGATACGATGAGCGATGAGCTTCTCGACGTCGTTGATGAGCACGACCGCGTTCTCACGCAAGCCACACGCCAGGAAGTGCGCCGCCAGAACTTGCGACACCGCTGTGCGTACATCTTCGTCTTCAACACCGACGGGCAGATCTTTGTGCATCAGCGAACACTCCGTAAGGATGTCTTTCCCGGTTACTGGGACGTCACGGTTGGCGGCGTTGTTGCGGCGGGAGAGGGATATGACGCCTGCGCGGTTCGGGAGTTGCGCGAGGAGCTCGGTGCCAAGGCAACTCTGCGCCGTTTGTTTCCGCTGCGCTACGAGGACGAGCGAACCAGGATCATTGGTATGGTGTACAGTTGTACGGCAAACGGACCGTTTCAGCTGCAGCGTGAGGAGATCGAGCAGGGATCGTGGATGGATTTCGATGAAGCCGTTGAGCGCGCTCAACACGAAGCCTTCTGTCCCGACGGGCTCGAAGCTTTCCGGTTGTATCTCTCGAAGCTCGCCGCCGTGCGCTTGCCGGGCTAGCCCCGGCTTGCCTCAGGGCGCGACCTTGGGTTTCTTCGGTTTCGGTTCTGGGGCGCGCGGCCCCTTGTAGTTTCGCCAAAAACGATTGGCCCGGTGAGGGTCCAGTCCGGTGGTAGTGCCGGTAACACCGGTTTTTGAATGGGCTGGCGGCTTGTTCTTCGGGGCCGCGTCGATTTCGATTCCCTGCTCTGTTTCTTCTTCCTCGAACTCGTCTGACCGAGCGATCGTCAAGGAGTCATTTGTTCGTGCGTCGCGACATCGGGACTCATTCCCATGAACCGCGAAGAGCCCAAGCAAGGCGACGAAGAAGCTGGCGGCAGCGGATTTGATGGCCGGGCGCCGGTGCATTCAATCTTACCCGAGCTGCGGTTGATCGATTCGCCGCAGGTTCCATTCGATCACCACTTTGCGGATGCCCTCTGGATTTTCGATCGTCACGGTCGTTCCGTCGACCGAAACCACCTTGAAGCGCCCCGCGGCGCTCATCGTCACGACTTCATCGCCAATCTTCAACATGAACTCTCTCGTATAGCGTCGGCCGCATCGAACGCAAAGCGAATTTGGTCCGAAACTCCTCCGGAAAATATGCCGGGTTGCTGGTGACCGCTGACATGCAGTGTCGGCGTTGTCGGGTTTCCTGGTGTGTGTTACCCGTCGATGTCGATGGACCTGCATGATCCTCAGTCGACGGAGGCGTCTTGCGATGTGCTCGACGCCGCCTTCATGGAGCTCGCGCTCGTCGAGGCGCGTCAGGGGGCTGCCGACGGCGAAGTTCCGATCGGTGCCGTCGTGACTCTCGACGGTCAGGTTATTGGACGCGCCCACAACGCGCCCATCCGGCAGTGCGATCCTACTGCCCACGCCGAAATTCTGGCCCTGCGCGCGGCAGCCGAAGCGACGGGAAATTATCGCCTGGTTGGGGCGACCTTATACGTGACAGCGGAACCTTGCCTGATGTGCGCCGGAGCCCTGACGCACGCCAGGATTGCGCGGCTCGTCTACGGCTGCAGCGAACCCAAGACCGGCGCGCTCGGCAGCGTCCATTCGATCCCAATGCAGGGGACCGTCTTGAAAGGCGGGGTCCTTGCCGAGCGCGCTGCAGCTCTGTTACAGGAGTTTTTCCGCATGCGGAGAGGTGCGTGAGCCCGGTTGAAACGGCACGACTCGAAATCGTGTGACCCCTTGCGGGTCCGGGGGTTCGAATCCCTCCCTCTCCGTTCCATTTTCTGCAAGACCTCGCCCTCAGCTGCGGCCTTGCCAGTCGGCGAAGGCAACCCGCAGACGATCGGCCATCTCCTTGGCGGCTTTGTGTAGCCGCCGCGCCAGTTGCCGCCAGCAACGACGCCCTTCGGACCGTTCAGTGTCCAGTGCTGCGCCCAACGATAGGACGTCGCGCGCAAGAACGAGAATGGGTCGCGCGCCAGTTCCGCATGCTTCACCGCAAGATCGGAATCGACGACCGGGGTTTGGTCGCGCCGCCATCTTTCATCGCTTGCAGTCGCCTTGGCAATCTTCATTGGCGCACTCGTGGCCGCGCGACCGGCCCATCCGGATCGCGGCGACCAATCCGAGAGGAATCAACAGCCTGAGATCGCCGGAATCTCGGGTTGCAATCGAGCATCCACCGCCGCCATTCGGTGGGCTCGTCGGCGTAGCACGGTCAACGACAATGACGACATCGGTCGTCGGTGTCGCTGCCGGCGAGGGGAGGAGCGTCGGCGTCGCCGACGGCGGTGGAGCGCACAGAGACGTACGGGGACCGCAGATCAAGGTCTCGCAGTCGACGTTCTTTTGGCAAGGATCATCGACGAGTAAAGGCGGTACGCAGAAGCCCTGAAAGTTGAAAATGTCGCAGCGGTTGGGGTGCTCACACGATTCAACCTCACAACAAACGCCATCGACACAACCCTGAGAATCGAACGCGCACTGCGATCGAATGGCACATGGGGATCCCAAGCGCGCCAACGGTGTCGCCGTTGCGGTGGCCGTGGGTGAAGGTGTTTGCGTCAAGCCATGGGCAGGCCCACAACAGACGACGACACAACCAGCGACCAACCCTAGGAGCAGCGGCACGCACCGATGCATGGTGTTGCGCCCTTACCACGAACCACAGTCCGGCGTCTACTGCGTTACCGGTTGTCAGGGTCACGCCTTGAGGGGCGAGCCTGGGGAGCCAAGGCGCCGCAACTCGCCTCATCGGCGCCGACAAGCCGCAAGGATTGCGGTGTCGGATAGGAGCGGTGAAATCAGCTGCGCTTCGGATACACTCGGCCGGGAATGCGCACGTTGTTACGGGTGCGCGGGAAGGCCTTGCGCGGCGACAGGTTCAGATCCTTCATTCGCTTCAACGTGTCTCGCACCGCATCGGCGTCGAGACCGAGGATCTCGCAAACGACGATGAAGGAAAAGGGCGACAATCGCCGGTGCGAGTAAATCCAATACTCGGCGTCTTGCGCAACGATGGACGATCCCCCGAGATAGCTGCGAATCCCATCTTCCAAAACAGCCAGCATCAACGCCTTGGTTCCTGTGAGCTGGCCGGAACGCGACTCGCCGCCGATGACCGACTGCAAGGGCGCGAGTTGGAGATCCGCATCTTCTGCATCGAATCCCGTTGCTTGGGCCAGCGCTCTCTTACTCATACAATCTGCTCCCTTTCAGTTGCGTCCGTTCGCCACCCCCCATTCTTCTTCGACCGACGAATTAACTCAGCAATCACTGTGCCTAACCCCGCGGCAATCGAGTGCATGCGCAGCCCGCTTTCGGTGCACCACTGCACGCTTGCGCAATCGCCAGATCTTGCGGAATTGCGAGACCGCCGTTGCGAGGTCGCCACACTCTATGCGCTATGCAGCGGAAGGTGCGGCTGTAAAATCGCGAAGTCATCCTGTTGGTTGGCGGCAGGCTGGAAGGGCGGAGCGATGGTCCGTTGGTTACCGACAAAAGGGTCTTGGTTCGCCCCACGAACACGGTGAAGGTCAATGCTGCGCGCGTGTGCCGCACCCCGAGCCGCAGCCGCCACCGTTTCCGCAGGTTCGAGCTTCGATGACCGAGTAGCCTCGGTCCTCCAACTCCTCGCTGCTGACTTCGATCAGCGGGCTGACGACCGGCGCGTCGCAGTGAACACAACAGCGGATCAAATCGTCTTCAGGTCCGAGACCGAGGTGTGTCAGGGTGTCGGCGGCGCAGACCGAACAATGTGCCAACAAAAACATCGAGTCGTCGAAAGAAGGTGTTGCCATCGGTGTCTCTCATAAGATGCTGCGGCGAAGAAATAAAGCCCCAGGGCTCGCAAAGCGATAGGTCGCCAGATTGTGGTTACAAGCCCGCGACTCGAATGTCATAGTGCGGGTGAGGGAGCTCAACGGTGTGGCGCTACGTTTCGATCGGGTTGGTCGCAATTTGGATCCTCATGCTCGGTCTCTACATCGACCGCAATGCGCCGCGCTCTGGCAGCGCACCGACCACGGTTGCTGCAAACGACGTTCACGCTACCGACGAATGGATGGGCGTGTACCATGAGAAGCAAAAGATCGGTTACACGCACTCCGAGCTGCATCCGGCGAGCGACGGCTTTTCGTTTGCCGAGGATTCGCTGATGCGCATGCGCTTGCTGGATGCGCCGCAGCTGGTTCGGGCCAAGGCCGTGGGACATGCGGACGCCGACCTGGCATTGCGCGACGTTGAATTCGAATTGCACAGCGGTTCGAACGATCTGAAAGTTCAAGCCGAAGTGAGAGGCGCGGCTTTGCACATCGAGATGTCTACCGGCTCCGATTCTTCGCGGCAGGATATCCCGTTGCAACAACCGATCTATTTGAGCTCGCTGACTCGAGCCGCGCTGCGCAACGAAACGATTACCCCGGGATATCGTAAGGAGATGCAGGTGTTCGATCCGATGACCTTGCACAACGAGACGGCGAGCATGACCGTCGAGGCTTGGGAAGCGGTGCCCGATCAGCCGGGATTGTCCGGCTGGCGCGTGCTCGAAGAGGCCCACGGCATGAAGACGACTGCCTGGTTGGATTCGCAGGGATCGGTTCTACGTGAAGACGGACCGATCGGTTTCACGACGATTCGAGAAACCCAGGAGGCGGCGGTGCATGATGGCTGGCCCGACTCGGACGGTCTCGACTTGGCACGACAGGTCGCGATCCCGGCAAATCGTGACATCGCCGACCCTCGGGCAAGCCGATACTTGAAGGTACGACTGAGCGGAATTGGGCTCGAGCATCTTCCCAGCGATGCCGAGCAGCGGTCGGTCGACGGCGTGTTGACCATCTCGCGCAGCATGACCGGCGTCGCCAATTTTCACTTGCCCTACAGTAGCCACGACGGCGTCGAGCTTTCCGAGTTCCTGCGCGCCACGCCGCTGATGCAGGTAGAGGATCCGCGTCTCCAGAAAGCAGCGGCAGCGGCGATTCACGGTGCAAGCGATGCGCTGGAAGGAAGCCGGCGGATCAACCAATGGGTGTTCGAGCACTTGCGCAAGGTCCCGACCGTCAGCCTACCCAACGCCCTCGAGATCCTCGATCACGGTGAAGGCGATTGCAACGAGCACGCGACGCTGTTCACCGCCATGGCGCGCGCCGCCGGTGTGCCGACGCGGATGGTCGCCGGAGTCGTCTACCTGAACCGAGCGTTTCTGTATCACGCCTGGGCCGAGGTTTGGCTCGGCCGCTGGGTGAGCGTCGACCCGACGTTGAATCAAATGCCGGTCGATGCCACGCACATCAAGCTCGTCGAAGGCGACGTCGATGCCCAAATGAGCCTGATGGACATCATCGGCAAGCTGCAAATCGAAGTGATCGCCGACCAGCCGCTGTCGTGACCACGATTGCGGCGCCGCAAGCCGAGCGCCCGGAGCTAACCCAAAACTACGGCGATACCGGATAGTCAATACGCCGGAGCGCGCCACTCTCTTGCCCGTGACGTTTGCAAGCTGCTAGAGGCAGACGTTACCGTGCGAGAGTGGCGGAACTGGCAGACGCGCTAGACTTAGGATCTAGTGGGTAATCCCCATGGGGGTTCGAGTCCCCCCTCTCGCATTTTCGAAGCGTGGGTTTTACGCGCCCTTGCCTTTGCAACTGTCCCGGTGCCTCGGTGGGTGAGCTGTGCCCCGAGAGCCACCTCATGGGTGAGCGGATGCTTGAAAGCGTACTCCGCCACCGGTAGATGGCGCGCTCGTGCTCCAGCTCGGCGGCAAGCAACGCCGTCAGCGCCGCGTCGAGATCGTCGGCCGACATGTCGATCACCAGGGAGCGGTCGTCGGCGAAGGCGGCGCCACACTCGAGACAAAACTTCGCCCGATCGGGGCTTTCGCAACCGCACTGCGCGCAGGTCATGTGCCGATCTCCCGCGCCAGCCGCTGGGCATGCCCCGTCGCGCCGATGGCGCGATAGAGGTCAAGCGCCGCCTGCAGCGCCTGGTTGGCGGCCGGCGCATCGCCGAGCACCGTGGCAAGACGCCCGCGCATCTCCAGAATGCGCGGCGACAGCGAACGGCCGTCGATCGACTCGACCAGCAGCTCGGCGCGTTCGAGGGCAGACTCGATCTCGGCGCGGGGCACGACGCCATCCGTCGCCAGTAGGGCCGCGGCCAGGGCAAGCTGCGCCTGTGCTTCGTGGTAGTAGCAACCGCCGGTGCGCCCGAGCTCGATGCCCTCGCGCGCCGTGGCCACGGCCTCGGTTCGTTCGCCGACTGCCAGGTGCGCCTCCGCGAGGAGGGCCAGCACCTCGGGAAGCATTGCGAACTGCGTACGGCGATCACGAACGATCGCGGCACTCTCGCGCAGCGCGTCGCGGGCGGCGGCGGGCTCTCCTTCGAGCAGATACGCGACCCCGAGGACAGTGTACGCCAGCATCCGGGACGACTCGTTGTCGAGCTTCTCCGCGATCTCGAGGCTACGACGACCGTGTTCCAGCGTAGATTCGGGGTCTCCGCACGCGTAGGCCACCTCCGCCCGGGCCATTTGTACCCAGGTGAATACCTCGAGCTCTCGCGATTCCTCCGCCACGTGCTCCGCCTCTTGGACCAGTTCCCGCGCCTCTGCGAGGCGCCCGAGAAACATGAGGGCCCGCGCGCGGGCGAAGATCATGCCGGCGCGCGGACTATAGCCGACGATCTCCCTGCCGAGCGCACTGTCCGATCCGACCTCCTCCAGAACCCGCGCCGACCACGTGAGCACCGCCGCGCCATCGCCCACGTAGAAGTGCCCAAAAGCCGGAAACGTCCCGATCACCGCGCGCAGGGCCGGATCGCCGGATTCTTGCGCGAGGCAGGCGGCCTCCTCGCCGTAGCGAACGTAGTCGAGCGCAGAGCCGGCGACGCTCATCCGCATGAGGCCGTAACGACCCACCAGCAGGGCCGTCGCGGCCCGATCCCCGAGGCCCTCGGTGAGGGCGCGGCCTTCCGCGAACACAGCCGCAGCCTCGGCTTCGCTTCCACCCATCCGCCAGCCGAGAGAGAGGAGCTGGTTGGATGCCTGCAGCGTCAGCTCGGTCCGCTCGCTCTCGTCTTCGACTCGGGGCGCGAGCTCGCGCACCCGGCGCCAGTGGCGCAACCCTTCGCGCGGGTCGGAGAGTCCGGCCCACTCGGCGGCGCGCCGGTGCCAGCGCGCCGCGCGGCCACCGTCGTCCGCCTCGGCCCAGTGCTGGGCGATCTCCGCGGCACGCTCGTCGAGGTTGCCGCCCGCCTCCTCGAGCGCCTGCGCCACCGCGGCATGTACCCGCACGCGCCGCTCGCGCAGTTGCGAGCGCTCGGCCACCTCCTGCGTCAGCGGGTGCTTGAAGGAATACTCGACCTCTGGATAGAGCGCCGCCTCGAAGAGGAACTCCGAGGCGATCAGCGCCGAGAGCGCCTGCCCCAATGCCGTCTCGTCGACCGCTGCGAGGCTCCCGAGGACACGCCGCAGCAGCGCCTGGCCGAACGTCTTGCCGATCACCGCAGCGTTCTGCAGCACCTGCTTCTCCCCCTCCGCCAGGCGATCGATGCGCGCCGCCAGCACCGCCTGCACGGTTGCCGGCACCTGCAGGGCTTCGACCGGCGCCGTCAGCCGGTACGCGCCGCGCGCGCCGGTCAGGTGTCCGCTCTCGATCAGCGTCTGCACGACCTCCTCGATGAAGAACGGATTTCCCCTGGTACGGGCGTGGATCATCTCGGGCAACGCGGCGACGCTCGGGTCGTCGCCGAGCTCGTCGCGCAGGAGCTGGCGGATGGCGTCGGGCGCCAGGGGTTGCAGCGGCAGGTGCTGGTAGTACGAGCGCTGCATCCAGCGCGCCTGGTACTCGGGGCGGAAGTTGAGCAGCCAGAGATCGCGCGTCGCGGGCACGCTCTCGACGAAAATCTCGAGGAAGGCGTCGCTGGCGCCGTCGAACCAGTGCAGGTCCTCCAGCAGGATCACCCGCGTGCCACCGCCGTAGGTCGGGTCGTGGAGGATACGCTTGACGACGCCCTGGATGCGCTTCTGGCGCTGCTCGGCGTCGAGCGCCGGCGACGGGTGTGCCGGATCGGGCACGCCGAACACGTCGAAGAGCACGGGCAGCACCGCGCGGAAGCTGTCGTCCATCAGCAAGAGCCGCCCGGCGATCTTCGCACGCGTGGCTTCGGGCGTGTCGTCGTCGGTGATGCCGTAGAAGGCGCGCCACAGCTCCAGCATGGGCAGCATCGGGATCGACTTGCCGTGCGCCACGCCGTGGCCGGCGAGGATCGGAACGCCCTGGGCCCGGCAGCCGTCGAGGAACTCGACGCACAGGCGCGACTTGCCCGTGCCGGCCTCGGCCACCACGCCCACCACCTGGCCGCTGGCGCTGCGCGCGCGCTCGAGTGCGGCGGTAAGGACGGCCATGTCGCGGTCGCGGCCGACGAAGGTGGAGAGCCCGCGCGCCCGCGAGCGGTCGAGGCGCGTGCGAAACGCGCCCACGCCCTCGAGGTCGAAGAGCCCGACGGGCTCGCTGACGCCTTTGACCTTGGAGCGTCCCAGGTCGTGCAACTGGAAATAGCCCTCGACGAGGCGCGCCGTATGCTCGGAGAGACAGATGTGCCCCGACTCGGCGAGCGCTTCCATACGCTGTGCGAGGCCGACCGTGTGGCCTTGCGCCGTGTAGTCCATGCGCAGGTCGTCGCCAATCTTCCCGACCACCACCGCGCCCGAGTTGAGGCCGATGCGCACGCCGAAGGCGACGCCGTGTCGCGCCCGTACCTCCTTCGCATACTCGCGCACCGCGTCGCGCATGTGCAGCGCGGCATAGCACGCCCGCTGCGCATGATCCTCGTGGGCGATCGGTGCGCCAAACAAGGCCATGATGCCGTCACCGGTGTACTGATTCACCGTGCCTTCAAAGCGGTGCACGCCGTCGGTGAGGATGGCGAAGAAGCGATCGAGGATCGCATGCCACGCTTCCGGGTCGAGCTGCTCGGCCAGCTCCATCGAGCCCTTTACATCGGCGAACAGGACGGTGACCTGCTTGCGTTCGCCTTCGAGCGCGGACTTGGATTGCAGGATTTTGTCGGCGAGGTGTTTGGGGGTGTAGGAGAGCGGGGCTCGGGGCGGGGGGCTCGGGGCTCGCGATACGGAGATCGGTTCAGACGAGTCCCGATTCCCGAGCCCCGAGTCCCGAAGTGAGGCGCCGCACTCGTCGCAGAACTTCGCACTCAAACGCAGCTCCGCGCCACAGCCGATGCAAAGGTTCCTGATCGGCGCGGCGCATTCCTCGCAGAATTTGGCGCCTGGCCGGTTCTCGTGCTGGCACGCCGGACAGTTCATGAGCTACGCTCCCGCGTGAGGCGGGCTGCTTGGCCAAGGGCTCCCATCCGTGTGAACGCCTCGTGGGCGCGCCGGAGATACTCCTCCTGCTGCCGCGTGTCGCCACGCAGGGCAGATAGTGCGGCGCGCTCCACGAATACGAATGCGGTCATGTTTCGAGCACCGGTCTCAGCGATCAGGCGGTCGGCGGTCGTGAGCACCTCTTCGATCCGCGGCGCGGCTCCCAGGCCCGCCTCGGCGCGCAGGGCGGCCGACAACACTAGCGCGGCATCGACCGCGCAGAGGCGGGCGCCAATCTCGAGAGAGCCGTTCAGCACGGCTTCGGCCATCGCACGAGCCTGCGCGGGTTCTCCCGCTTCGAGCCTTGCCTGTGCCAGCGCTTGTGCGATGAACAGCTCCTGGGTGCGGTTTCCGTCTTTGGAGAACGACTGGGCGTACTCGAGCGCCTCCGCCGCCTCAGCCGCCCGCCCGTCGAGCAAGAACTGTCGACCGAGCCGACTGTGGGCAATTTGGCGTGCCAACACCCCCAGTGGTTCGCTGATTCGGACGCAACGTTCGACCGCTGCTCGAGACAGCTCCGGGTCACCGGCGAAGAATCCCAGATCTCCGAGGACCCCCAAGCACCACACCTCGGACTCGTTGTTCAGCCCTCGTGCGATGTCGGTGGAGCGCTCGATCAACGCACGCGCCTTCTCGAAAGTCCCGTCCCGGAGCTCAACCCACGCTAGGTTGTTGAGCACGTCCGCGAGTGCACTGATGCCCCAATCTCGCATGCCCCATTCGGGATGCGTCTCGGTCCAGGCGATCTGCTGCTGGCAGTTGATCCGCAGGGCGGCCAAGTCTCCCTTGCCGAGCAACGCCACGAGAGTCGGCCAGAGGGCGCAGGCACGGCGCTCCGCGTCGGGCAACGAGCGCACGATGCGTTCCCATTCCACGCCATGGCGGAGCCCGGCATCGAACCGATTGTTCCCGCTCTCGAACACCGACATAGCTTGGTGCAACCGGGCCGCCCAGAGCGGGTCGTCCGTGCGCGCAGCCCAATCGAGCCCTTCGCGAAACACGGCTTGCGCCTCGGGCTCCGGTACACCCAGCCGGAACGCGAGGCCGAGCACGTGAAAACAGGCGTTGGCGCCGAGCGCCGGCGCGCGCGGGTCGTCGGCGACGTTGCACAACACCTCGCGCGCCTGCTGCCAGTGGCGTGCCGATTCCGTGACGTCGCTGCGTGCGAGGAATGTCGCGGCGCGCGCGTGCCATTGCGCAGCCGCCAATGTCTCGCCCGCCTGCGTGCAGTGGTGTGCCAGCAGCGCCGCATGCTCGTCGAGCTTGTCGGCGTGCGTCGCTTCGATCGCCGCCGCCACTGCCGCGTGGATCTGCCGCCGCCGCTCCTGCAACTGCGAGCCGAGCGCGACCTCCTGCGTCAGCGGATGTTTGAACGTGTACTCGGCGACCGGGTAGAGGGCGGTCTCGTGTACGAACTCGCGCGTCCGCAACGCCGCGAGCGCCTCGGCGAGCTGGGTGTCCGGCGGAGCATTGCCGGCGGTCGCGGCGAGCACCTGGCGCAGAATCGGCTCGGAGAACTCCTTGCCGATGACGGCGGCGGTCTGCAGCACCCGCTTGTCGCGTTCTTCGAGTCGATCGATGCGGGCGCCCAGCAGGCCGCGCACGGAGGCCGGCACGTCGAGCCGCGCCGCCGGTGTCGTCAGGCGATAGCTGCCGCGACTTCCCTGGAGGCTTCCGGACTCGATGAGCGTCTGCACGATCTCCTCAGCGAAGAACGGGTTACCGCCGCTGCGTGCATGGATCGTATCGGCGAGACCCGCAATGCTTTCGTCGGTCCCCAGCAGGTCCGAGAGCAGCTCGCGGATGGCCTCGGGCCCGAGCGGCGTGAGGGCGATCTGTCGATAGTACGACTTCTGCATCCAGGCGGCGCGGTACTCGGGGCGGAAGTTCACCACCAGCAGACGACCCGACGCGCCGATCGCTTCCACCCACTCGGTGAGGAACGCCTCGCTGGCCGGGTCCATCCAGTGGAGATCCTCGATCAACGTGACCGGCGGGCGGCCGGAGGGATCGTCGCGCTGCACTACTTTGCGCAGCACGGCGAAATACAGGCGCTGGCGCGCCTCTGGATCCATGCGGGGCACCGGCCGCTCGGGGTCGGGCACGCCGAAGAAGTCGAAGATCACGGGCAGGACCTCGCGGAAGCTCTCGTCGAGCAGCAACAGGCGCCCGGCGATCTTCTCGCGCACCGTGCGATCGTCGTCGCGTTCGCCGATCCCGTAGTAGGCGCGGAACACCTGCAGGATCGGCAGGAGCGGGACGTTCTTCCCGTGCGCCACGGCCTGGCTCTCGTTGATCGCCATGCCGCGGGCGCGGCAGCGCTCGGCGAACTCGAAACAGAGGCGGCTCTTCCCCGTGCCCGCCTCCGCCACGACCCCAACGACCTGGCCGTGCCCGGCCTGCGCCTGGGCGAGGGCGCCTTCGAGCGTGCGCATGTCGTCGTCGCGGCCGACGAAGCGGGTGAGGCCGCGGGCGCGCGACGCGTCGAAGCGGGTGCGCACCGCACCGAGCCCGCGCAGCACGAATACATTCACCGGCTCGGTGACTCCTTTGACGCGAAAGGGGCCGAGATCGTCGAGCGCGAAATACCCCGACGCTAGCACCGCCGTCGCAGCGCTGACGAAGCAGGTGTTGGCCTCCGCCAGACTCTCCATGCGTTGCGCCAGGCCGACGCTGTGGCCCTGCGCCGTGTAGTCCATGCGCAGGTCGTCGCCGATCTTGCCGACGACGACGTCGCCGGAGTGCAGGCCGATGCGCACGGCGAAGTCGAGCCCGTGCGCGCGCTTCACCTCGCGCGAGTAAACGCGCACCTCTTCGAGCAGATGCAGCGCCGCAAAGCAGGCACGCTGCGCATGATCCTCGTGCGTGATCGGGGCGCCGAACAGCGCCATGATGCCGTC
>JACQEN010000360.1 GCA_016200585.1 Deltaproteobacteria bacterium | reverse complement strand
GATCGGGAACCACCACGTGTACGACCGCAAGCGCAAACGTTCGGCCGCGGTTACGACATACACGGTCTGATTGTCGTCGATCCGGGCGTAGCTGGAATAGCTGCCACCGACGCGCAGCTTGAGCCGCTCCTGGGCGAACCTGCGGACGGCAAGCACGAGCTCGAGCTTGGTACGCAGTGTTGGATCCAAATCAGGCCGAGCAAGAAGCTGCGCAATTGCCTGACGGCGCCAAAGGATCTTTGCCTCTTCGTATCCGGAACGCAGCACGTAGGTCGGCGAGCAAGCGCCGAGCAGCAACGACAGCATCACGATCAACGCCGCCGCGCACGTGCAGCGTACGGAAGCCAATCTGCCGCTCGTCGCGGTGCGCAGTACAGGAAGCACTTTCACTCGATCAGGCTTTGCGGGCATCCGCAGTCGAAACCGGCGATTGCTCTGCGTGCGGCATCTCGGCAAGAGCGCCCCGTGTCTGCAGCGTATGCAGGCGCGCGTAGAGGCCGCCCATCGCCAGAAGCTCGCGATGCGTTCCGGACTCGCGTACCTGGCCATGGTGCATGACGATGATACGATCGGCATTCTCGATGGTCGACAGGCGGTGCGCAATGATTACGGAGGTCCGATTCGCCATCAGTTTAGCAAGGGCGTCTTGGATGAGGATTTCGGTTTCGGTGTCGATGCTCGACGTGGCCTCGTCGAGCACCAAGATCGTCGGATCGTAGGCCAGAGCGCGCGCAAACGCCAAGAGCTGTCGCTGTCCGGTCGAAAGGTTGCTGCCGCGTTCGCGCAGGCGATCGTCGTACGCTTCGGGTAGTCGTTCGATGAACCGGTGTGCATTCACGGTCGTCGCCGCATGGCGAACCGTATCGGCGCTGACGTCGGTGCGGTCCAGGCGAATGTTCTCCGCGATCGTACCGCTGAACAAGAAGACGTCCTGCGATACGGCGCCGATGTGCCGGCGCAAGGCGTTGAGGTCCCACTCGCGCACGTCGACACCGTCGACCAAAACCCGGCCGCGTTGCACGTCGTAGAAGCGATTCAGCAGCTTAATAATCGTCGTCTTTCCGGCTCCGGTGGCGCCGACGATGGCAACCTTTTCGGCCGGCTCGACGACGAACGAGACGTCTTGCAGAATGAAATCCTCGCCCTTGTACGCAAACCAAACATGGTCGAACTCGATGCGCCCGCGCTTGGGCTCGGGAACCCGAGGATGCTCGGGGCTGGTAATCGCCGGAGGTGTATCGAGAAGCTGGAACACTCTTTCGGCCGCTGACATCGCGGATTGCATGACGGCGTACTTGGAAGAAAAATCACGGATCGGAACAAAGAACTTTTGAACGTACTCGATGAAGGCAACGAGAGTCCCGAACGCCAAGGCACCGCCGAGAATGCGTCTTCCGCCGTACCAGACGATGAGCGCGAAGGAGATGCTGCTGATCCCTTCGACGAGCGAGAAGAGTGCCGCTTCGTAGATATTGGACCAGTGGTTGGCCTGGCGATGTGCGTCGTTGTACTCCTCGAACTCGCGGAACGCCTGGGCTTCACGCGCGAAAAGCTGAATGATCGTCATCCCCGAGATCGCCTCTTGCAGATAGGCGTTGATGCGCGCGATACGCTCGCGGATGAGGCGATAGCTGATGCGGGCGCGGGTGCGGAAAAAGTTGATCGCCAGCAGCATGACGGGCAACAGGGCGAGACTGACGAGAGCGAGGTGCCAGTCGATGGCCAACATGATGCCGACGATGCCGAGGAGCGTCGCGACATCCATGAGAATCGTCATGGCCCCGGCGGCGAACATCTCGTTGATCACGTCGACGTCGGTCGTCATGCGCGTCACCAGTCGGCCGACGGGGTTCTTGTCGAAGAAGCGGGCATCGAGTTTCTGGACGTGCGCGAAGATTTCGACCCGCATGTCGGCGAGGCTCTTCTGCGCAACCAGCATGGTGAGGTAGTACTGGAGATACAGAAAGAGGATCTCGCCCACGACCGCCGCACCGAACAGCAGGCCCATCCAACCCAAACCTGCCGCTTGTTTGGTGGAAATGAAGCGGTCGATGGTCAGCTTGAGAATATACGGCTGCGTCAGGGAGAAGGCCGACGTGGCGGGTAAGCAAGCCGTAGCGAGCCAGAAGTCGCGACGGTATGGACGGATATAATCCCACAAGCGCCGCATCAAGCGCGCGTCGTAGGCCCTGCCGAGATCGGGCTCTGGCGCCTGTGCGGAAGTCGGCGAAGCTTGATCTCGGGCGCTGCTCACAGCTCGGCAAGCTCCTCTTCGAGGCGCTGCTGGCGTAGCATTTCGGCGTAGATTCCGTCGTGCGCCAGCAAAGCGGCGTGATCGCCGAGCTCGACGATGTGGCCGTCATCGACGACGGCAATGATGTCGGCGTGCTGAATCGTCGAGATCCGGTGCGCGATCACGACACGGGTTCGCCCGCCCATTTCCTGTTCGAGCGCCGTCAGAATGGCGCGTTCGGTTCGCGTGTCGACGCTGGAAAGCGCATCGTCGAGAACCAAGATCGGCGGCTCCGGCAGCAGCGCGCGCGCCAGGGTCAGGCGTTGCTTCTGGCCGCCCGAAAGGGTGATACCACGTTCGCCGACCACGGTATCGTAGCCGCGCGGGAAGTCGTCGATGTCCTGCGAAAGTCCGGCAATGGTTGCGGCGCGGTGGATGGCAGTCTCACCGGGCGAATCGACGCCGAAGGCGATGTTCGCGCGCACCGTGGTCGAAAACAGGAAAGGATCCTGCGGCACGAAGCCAATCGATCGCCGCAGCTGGGCCAGAGGGAGTGTGCGAACGTCTCGTCCATCGAGCAGAATCTGGCCCGCTACAACGTCGTAGAGACGTGGTAGAAGAGCCGCGATCGTGCTCTTTCCCGAACCGGTCCGCCCGACCAGGGCAAGCATTTGGCCGGGTGCCAAATCGATCGACAGGCGCTGCAGGATCGGATGACCATTGCCGGCGGTACGATAGGCGAACTCGACGTCACGCAGCTCGATGTGTCCACGTACGACGGGGAGCGGCGATGCATCCGGCGCATCGGCAATCGCCGGCTCGGTGGTGAAGATGTGGTCAAGACGGTGCATCGCAGCGCGCCCACGTTGCAGGATCGACAACATCCACCCCATTGCCATCGTCGGCCAGGCGAGCAGGTTCAAATAACCGATGAAGGCCACGAGATCGCCGAGACTCAAGCGTCCGTCGATGACCTCGCCACCACCGTACCAGAGCAGCACAAGCGTCCCGAGGCTCGAAGCGGTTCGCATCACCGGAAACAGTTGTCCGCGTATACGCGCCAGCTCCATGCTTTGCTGTTTGAAGCGTTCATTGATCGCAGCAAACGCGGCCGTCTGGCGTTCTTCGGCCGCGTAGGCGCGCACGACGTGAATGCCGCTCAAGTTCTCCTGCACCCGGCTACTCAGCTCGGCAAGCCCTTCTTGCACTCGCATTGTGTATTCCATCAACTTGCGGCTGAAGTGCTTCACGACCAGCAGAAGCAGCGGGTACGGCAGCAATGCCGCGACCGTGAGGCGCGGATCGAGGCTCAACATAATGGCCACGCCGTAAACGTAGTACAGTGGCGTGTTGACGAGGTTGAGGACGCCCGGACCGAGCAACATGCGAACGGCGGTGACGTCATTCACCAGGCGTGACATCAGGTCACCGGTTTGCTGCTGCTGATAGAAGGCCAGTGGCAAGCACTCGAGGTGACGGAAAAGGTCGTTCCGTAAATCGTACTCGACGTCGCGTCCAACGTTGAAAATCAATGCACGCGAGAACGTGCGGACGACGCCTTGAATCAGCGCGATTCCGACGATCAGGCCGGCATAGAACGACACGCCGCGTAGCCCGCCACCGTGAGCGACCTCGTCGATGGCACGCTTGAGCAGGTAGGGCACGGCCATGGCCAAAGTCGCCGTCGCCAAGAGGCAGAAGCAGCCAATGGCGTAGCGCCCGCGATAGCGGACCAGATAGGTCAGCAGACGGCGCATAGGGAGGATAATCTTCCCACAATGCGGTTCAGATGCAATTCCCTTGAGCTCAAAACAAAATGGGCGGTGACGCACGACGCGTCACCGCCCTCATCGTCAAAGCGGTATCCAGGAAAAGAATCGCTGAGCTACTTGCTCAACTGCCCGCGCCACACTTCGATCGAACCGAAGAAGCCGCGCTCGGGAGCCTTGGGCGGAGCAGGTGCCGCCGAATCGCTGGCCTTCTTGCTCTTGTCGTCTTTGTCGTTTTTCTTTGATCCGAACAGCTTTGCGAAGAATCCGGGCTCTTTCTTTTCGGCCTTTTGGGCCGCCTTTTGCTCCCTCATCGCTCCGGAACGCCAGGCTGGAGGCAAAACGTCGCCGAAGGCGACTGCGATGTCGAGGACCCCATCGCGATCGACGTCGGCCACGCCGGCTCCCCACGTTCGTTCCCACCCGCCATCCGGCAAACCGACATTCTTCAGAAGGGTAAAGTTACCCTTCCCGTCGCCCAGCATGGCGAATACACCGTAAACGCCACCGATTTCTTCCATGTTCGTCTTGCCGGCAACGACCAAGTCGAGCTTACCATCGTTGTTCAGGTCACCGAAGGTAACCCCTAATGCATTCATCGGGGGAATGCCGTGACCGTTGCTTACCGCAGCGCAGGCGCCCGGAGCGCATTGATCCGCAGGTCCGCCGCTGGTGCAGGCGGTACCCACCTTGGGGCCCATCGAGCAGATCCCGGATTTCGTGGTCAGACCGTTGGAGCCAACTTCGTTACACTCGCTGTCGGTCAAACAAGGGCGTCCGACCGTTCCGGCGCTGCACACGCCTTTGCACACGGATGTGGAGCATGTCGCGCCAGCACAATCGGAGTCGACCCCACAGTAGGCACCGCTGTTGACTCCATCAGCGCACTGTCGAGTGCTTGTCTGGACATACTTGCCATCTGCGGTTTGGAGGAAGATTTCCGCACCCCGCGATTGGTCGGTAGCGGCAATATCGAGCAGTCCGTCACCGTTTACATCGCCAACCGCAATTCCCCAGTACAGTCCGTGGACCTCAGGCGCCGGCAGGCCCTCGGAGGCTTCCTTCCATCCACCCTTACCGTCGCCGAGCCAGACGCGCGGTCCGGCAGAGTAGGCGGCAATGATATCCAGCTTTCCATCCTTGTTCATGTCGGCAACGGCAACCGAGTTACCCCATTCGTTGTTCGCCAGCCCTGAGGAGCTCTCTCGCCACACGCCCTTGCAGTTCCCCAAGAAGGCGCGAACACCTTCCTCCGAAGCAGCGACGGTCGCGACATCGAGACAGCCATCGCCGTTAAAATCGCCCAAAGCGATGTCCTCACAGCCGATTGTCGGTAATCCGGCCGAGGCACTGGTCCACTTGCCGTTGCCATCTCCAGAATAGACGAACACGCCCTTGCAGTGGTCAGCGATGGCAACGTCCATCTTTCCGTCGCGATTCACATCGCCAAAATCCATCCCCCCGCCGCAAAACGGTTCCCGGGGGAGACCTTCGGAAGCGGAAGTCCAATGCCCGTGGCCGTCATTTCTCCAGATCCAGGGTCCGTCCGCCAGCCGGGATACCGTACCAAGGTCCGGGAACCCATCGCCGTCGATGTCACCGAACGCAATCTGACTCTTCCAGATCTTGCCCTTTGGCAGCCCGTCTCTAGCGGGTGTATATTGGGGCGCATTGGTGACCGATACGATCGGCCCCTGGGATCCTGCTTTAGTGCCGGAGCTCGCCGCACAACCTGCAAAGGATAAACCCGCCACCAGTAGGTAAATCACACGTCTACTCTCGGTGATCATCGACCACTATCCTCCTCTCCCCCAAGGAAAGCCCCCAAGATCGGTCTCGGTGAGTCCAAAATTGTATCGCTGGGTGGCGTAAAACGGTGCGGCCGTGCTTAACAGAGGGTTTCCGGCTGGTCAAGCGATCGGGGCAAGGCTGTACAAGCCTGTTCTGAAACACCGAATAGTTGTGCAACTTCCGCTAAAATCGGAGCTTTTCAGCTTGACAAGAATGAACGGTTACAGTATCAGAACGAAGCTTTCTAGCCCGGCTCGTTGGTGCCGGAACGGGGAGGTCTAGGTGCGCGGGAATACACCCTATTCGGGTTTCCGTGGGATGAACGAAGTTAGAGGTGATTTCTCCGGCAGGGAAAGGAGAAAGCGAATGCGTATGATGAAGGGGTATTGGGGCCTGAGGACACTGGCGATCGCCGCGCTGGGTCTGCTGACGTTCGCTTCGAATGCATCAGCTCAGGAAACGCACGATGTGTCGATCAACTATAGCGGCTCCGTGCTGATCTGGCCGAAGGTCATTTGGGACGGGACGCACGACACTATCATTCAGGTCGCAAATACAGGGAATCCCCTGGTGCAAGCGCATTGCTTTTACATCAATGCGGCTCCTCGCAACCCGTCGCTTCCACCATCGGTGACCAACCCACCGCAATGGGTAGAGACGGATTTTGACATCGTGTTAACCCGTCAGCAGCCGACCCATTGGGTGGCGAGCAGCGGTCGACGCACGCAATCCGACGGTTTCGGGGTGGACGGATCAGGTTTTGATCCGGGTTTGATCCCGCCGGTGCCCTTCGGATTCCAGGGCGAGCTCAAGTGCTACCAAACGGACGATTCTGGTTCGCCTCTTCCGGGCAACCGTCTGAAGGGTGAAGCGACGCTACGAACCGATACTGGCGACGTTTCGACTTACAACGCGATCGCCCTTTCCGGTAATGCTGGACTATCCGGCGGTCAGATCGGCACCGTTCTTGATCTCAACCTTACCGACGGCAATCCTGGTGGCGAATATTCTGCTTGTCCTGATACTTTGATATTCAATCACTTCGCATACGGCGCACTGGATCCGATGCTCAACCCGTCTCTCGTTAATACAGCGACCTTGGGCGGAGCTGGAGCCTGCAGCGGAAACAACTGTACAATTACGACAACCCTAACCATGGTCCCGTGCTCGCAGGATCTGGAGAACGGAATCCCTGGAAGCGTCACCGTGGGTTTTCTGATCTATGACGAATTTGAGACCCATCTCAGTGCCAGCACAACCGTAACTTGCTGGTTCAATCTACCGCTGAACCAGATCGCACCCGCGGGTCCAAACAATCCGTTTACACCTGGTGCGCTCGGTGGTTCGTTCGTCCGGCACACCCGCATTCGTCCGGTCCCTGGAAACGGCGGCGTGCTCGGTATAGCCGAAGAAACACGCACGACTTCTGCGGGGAACACCGCGGTGGCCGCATACAACCTGCAGATCCAAGGCAATCGCTTCGATGGCGCTACACAGGGCGAGAATGACGCCCCTGCTCCTGGCGTAACCGATCAGATTGCGATCCCGATTGAGTGACGGCGTCATGATCGGCCATCTGCTGGCGGTGAGGAAAGGAGAAGACGTGATGAGCACCATGACGGCAAAAAAGTGGGGGGGGATGCTCTGCAGCCTGGTGGCAGCATGTGCGTTACTGGGTAGCGTGAGCGAGGCCCACGCCGCTGCTACAGTCGCATCGGACGCCTCCGGCGCGATCATCATTTTCCCAAAAATCATTGTTGATACTTCGGGCCGACTCGGCCCGCGTAGGGACACACAGATCGAGCTGACGAACACTTCGAACTCGGTCATTGCAGCGCGCTGCTACTGGGTCGAAGCAACCAGCCACTGCAGCAACGCCCCCAGTACTCCATGCACCCTGGAGCGCGAAACAAACTCCGATACTCGCGTATGTCCCACGGGTGGTACCTGCGTGGCTCAGTGGAACGAGCATGACTTTCGTTTCACCCTCACCAAGCGCCAACCGATCGCCTTCAGCGCGGGAGCTGGCCTCCCTGATTTCCCGCTGAGCGAATCGCGCGGTTTGGGCGGCCAGACCAACAATAACTCGGACGGTAGCCCGTCGGCGATCCCGCCGGTTGTCGACGACCCATTCTTCGGCGAACTGAAATGTGTCGAAGTTGACCCGACTGATTTCCTGCCCTCGATCGGTTTCAATCCGGGCAACAACGGCGCCGGCGATCTGGCTGGGCATGCGACCATCGTCACCGTAAACGATTCGAAAGTTGATGCCCGCAAATACAACGGCATTGTTTTGCAATCGACCACCATCAACGATCGTAATGATACTCTGCAAATCGGTGGGCCGAATGCGGAGTACGCGGGCTGTCCAAACATTTTGATTCTTGACCACTTCTTCGATAATGCATTGGTCGGATCGCACAAGGTTGCGGGCTCGTTTAACGTCCAAGATCAAGTCGCAACCGATCTAACGGTCATCCCGTGCAGCGAAGACTTCCGACTTCAGGAGAACAATCTCGGCGGAGCGGTACTGCAGTTTCTTGTGTTCAACGAATTCGAGCAGCGCTTCTCTGCATCGACCAGCTTCACCTGCTTCAAGGAAATCCAGCTCTCGGATATCGATACTCGGATTGGACCGAACGACAACACCAAGTCGATCTTCAACGTCAACGTTCAAGGGACGCTGAGCGGGCAAACTCGGATTCGCTCCGTTATCAATGGCGACGAAGCCAATGGTGTGTTGGGAATCGCCGAACGCTTCTTTGATTGCTCTAGTGGACCCAGCGACACTTGCTCCAGCGCCGAGGATCTGCACTGGACTGGAACTCGAACGCAGGGTGATCAAATCATTCTGAGCCCGGATCTGCCCTGACAACGGGGCGGCCTAAAGGGCAGAGGCGAAAGCCTCTGCCCTTTTTTTATTTGGGCGCCAATGTTAGACGGGCGCTCTTGTCGTTCCCCATGAAGCACTCAAGATTTCCGAATCTCTTTGTTGCTTCTGCCTTCCTTCTGCTGTCGTTGACGTCGAACGCGTCAGCGGAAGTGAGCACCGATGAGCCTGCGGCAATGCTTGTCTTCCCGAAGATCGTTCATGACGCAAGTCAGGATACGATCATTCAGATCAGCAATGCCACGGGCGGCCGAATCTTCGCCCGCTGCTTCTACATCAACGGTGCGTTCGATCCAGACACCGAGCAGCCGTCTTGGAATATCACCGACTTCCAACTGCACTTGACCAAACTGCAGCCGACCTTCTGGGTCGCCGGAACCGGAATGCCGGCGGTTCCACCGGACAATCGACCTACAGAGCTATACCCCGGACCAGTTCCGCCCGTCGGAGAGGGGTTCGAGGGAGAGCTCCGCTGCGTAGTCGTCAATGACAGTGAAGCACCGATCTCGCGAAACGCACTCACCGGCGAAGCCACGATCATCAATATCGCGACGGAGTCGACGACCAAGTATCGAGCCGTTGGAATCCCTGGCCTGCCCGGAAACAATGGCGACAGCACGCTGTTACTCAACGAGGTCGAGTATACAACCTGCCCGCGCGTGCTGCTGTTCAACCATTTCTTCGACGACGCCCCAGACCCTGTTCTCGGCGGTAAGATCACATCGTCCTTGACCTTCGTTCCTTGCAGTACCGATATAGAACACACACTGCCGGGATCAGCCAATTTACTCTTCGACGTCTACAACGAATTCGAACAGCGACTTTCCGGCAGCATGCAGATCACTTGCTTCAGCGATGTCGACCTTTCCTCCATCGACGGTCTCGCCGACCGAACCCGCTCGATCTTCAACTTTGCTATGCAGGGCACACTGGTTGGTCAAACCAGGATCCGACCATCGCCAGACGCCAATACCCAGCACGGCCACGGCGTCCTCGCCATCGCTGAAGAGTTTCGCGATAGTCGACGCATCGGAGCAGCCATCAACCTCCAGTTCGTCGGTGGAGCGCTGCAGTCGGACGTGTTCGTGATTCCAGAACCCTTCTAACCTACCACCACCCCGAACCTCCCGAATCGACGCTAGCCTAGGGCATGACTGCAACGCGCTTCTGGCTGCGCTTCGATGACAACCCGAGCAACGTCACCTGGGCTCGCACTTCCGTTTCGCTGGGATTGGTGCGGTTCGTGACCGCAAGGTCCAAGGCCCAGCAATCGCAGCTGGAGATCATTCGTAAGCCCACAAAGTTGTCGAGAAAGCGATTCGCTACGACATTGTAGCGACTTGCGTAGAGGATTCCCGCCCAATCGGTGAGATGGACAACCACGTTGGTATCCAATTCCTGCAGTAGGTTATTGGTCAGGAACCGATACGAAACTCCGGCGCTTGTGCGCGTATCGAGACGACGCGCTTGCTTCTCATCGTCTGCATCACGTGGATCCTCGATGAAGAATCCCAACCGCGCCGATGAGAAGTCCGTGCTCGACGTGTTGTAGTTGCTCGCAAAACGCACCGAGAGATAGCGGCTCGGGTTGATCCTGCCGGCAAGATCGACGTCCGAAAAATGGTCGCCCCCAGTTGCTCCTAACTTCAGAGGCGCAATTTCTCGGCTGACATCGTAACTTTGAGTCAATGAAATACGCCCGAGCTCGCGAATCGGTGAGCGCCGGTTGGTGTCGTCAGAGACTGCATCGTCTTGAGCAAAGCGGCCAATCAGCCGGCTGACGACGCCGTAGCTGATCAGGTTGCGATGGTTGACCCGGTCCACCCCATCGAACAATGGAAGGTCGCTTTGATTGACCGCTGGAACATACAAGTAGCTGATGCCGGGTTCGATGGTATGCTTGACGCGCTCCAAGCCCCAGTGGGGGAAGGAGTAGACGCGATCGACCATCGTACCCATGTCGCCCGCCACGCTGAACATCTCGCGACTCGAGGTTGACGGTAGCTGCGCCGGTGCTCCGGAAACCGGCGTCAATTGCTTTGTATCCGTGAGCGAGTACGCTGTTTCCCGAGCGGCAACCCGCACGCTGCCAAAGCCGAATCGCGACAGCGGCAAGGGCATCGTCAGCCCCGGTTCGAGATCGATACGGAACCCATCCGCATCGCGCGCTCGTTGATAATCGACGCCATCCAAACGAACGTCACCAAGTAGCGGGCCACCGATCGGCGTTTGACCCCAGACGTGGATCCGGGGGGCGGCTTGCAACGTCTTCGAGTCGACATCCGTCAGATCCTGGTAATACGTTCCCTGGCCTCGCAATACGATATGATCCCATTCTTGCAAGATGCCCAACTTTGTCGATGTAAACGGTAGCGTTCGAATTGTCACCGTATGCGTATGATCAAATGCGTACGTATTGAGATCACGAAAGAATCGATCGTCGCTTACGAGGTTCAGATCGGAGTACAAGTAACCGCTACCGATCGTCTGTTGCCTTTGGTCCCCCGACACACTCCAACGATCACGCGGCACCGCTCCCGTCGTTGCCACCGATTCGGCACCGCGAAATGCTTCATTGAAGTAGGTCGCGTCGAGGGTACCGCCACTCTGTCGCGAAAGCGCGTAGCGATAGCGTCCCAACAGCCCGATGCGCGCACTGGTTTCGACATCGAAGCCGAGGGTCGCGTCCTGACTCTTGCTGATCGCCCAATAGAAAGGCACCAAGATCTGAAAGCCACGGCGATTCGAAGCGCCAAAACGCGGCATCAGAAGACCGCTCTGCCGCTCCCTCTGAATCGGCAATACCGCACGCGGAATGTAAAGCACCGGGACGTCCAAAATGTTGAACGTTCCGCCCTTGAAGAGTCCGTAGCCATCCAGAGTGACGTCGAGTCGATCGCCGCTGATACTCCAGTCTTGCCGTCCGGATTCGCAGTTGCACGTCGTGAACCTGCCCTTCTCGATGTGATAACTTTGACCCAGCCCCTTCTCGATGTGACGTCCCCATAACGAGTACTGCAATCGGCGTGACCGAATCGCACCGCCCGTAAGCGCACCCGTCTCATCGTCCAGATTGAGGCGTAGCGAATCCGCATAGATGATCCCTTCGGGATCGCTGACACTCACGTTGCCGCTGGCGTCGGCTTCGTTCGTTGCCTGATTCACCTTCACTTCATCGGCCCGCAACTCGGTTTCGCCGCGTCGGATGACGACGTCGCCTTGCGCC
Organism: Deltaproteobacteria bacterium; assembly: GCA_016200585.1. Classification (GTDB taxonomy): domain Bacteria; phylum Desulfobacterota; class Binatia; order HRBIN30; family HRBIN30; genus JACQEN01. Next base: position 8,498 of record JACQEN010000360.1, on the reverse strand, counting down.
GTCATTACGTTGGTCTTCTGGTCGTACGTGACCGTCTGCGCGTCAACTGTGATCTCCTGATCCTCGGTGCTCAGCAGCGGCAGCTTCTGAGCGCATAGACGCAGCGGCATCATCAACAGCACAGCAACTGCGGCAGCGGCAAAACGCATCGGTTGGTTAGACCGTACCGCCGTTACGGATGCAATGCACCGTCACGCAAAGCGCCGGCAGACTCACGCGCGCCGATCTGCTCGCAGTAGGGATAGAGTGCGCCGACCAGGAAGAGCGACCCGGTCACGACGACCGCACCGCTTTGTCCGGCACGTTGCCGCGCCTGGTCCAGCGCTGAGCGAGGATCGTCAACCACTTCGACCGGGCAGTGGCAAGCAAACGCCGGCACCAGGCGCTCCGCCACTTCGGCTCGCTGCGGCAGCACCGTAGTGAGGGTGACGGTATCGGCAACCGCGGCCAAGCGCTCCACCATGGGCGGCCACGCTTTATCGCGCATCACGGAAAACACTAGATGAATCGGTCGTGCCCCTACCAGGTGCGGCAATTCACGACACAACGCCGAAATCCCGTCTGCGTTGTGTGCACCATCCAGGACGATGAGCGGTCGCGCATCGATGACCTCGAGACGACCCGGCCAACGAACCGTTGCCAACCCCGTGCGCATCGCGTCTGCGGAAATACCGAACTGCGGCGCCAACAAATGTGCTACCGCGAGAGCGACCGCGGCATTGTCGCGTTGATGCTGCCCGCGCAAGCCGATTTTCAAGCCGTCTCGCTCGATTCCGGCGCAGCGAAAGACAGCCTCCGTCTCGTTCTCGGATAGAGAGAACTCTTTGCCGGCACAGAGAACGACAGAGCTCCGCGCCTTGGCCATCTCCGCGATCACGGCCGTAGCTTGCGCGGGCATGGGCCCCACTACAACGGGCTTTCCCGCTTTGATGATTCCTGCCTTTTCGAAGGCAATGGATTCGAGGGTGTTGCCCAGATATTCCTGATGATCGAAACCGATCGTTGTAATGACGGCGACTTCGGGTTCGATGACATTGGTCGCATCCAGCCGTCCGCCCAATCCCGTTTCAACGACAGCAATCGATATCTTGGTCCGCGCGAAGTGCACGAAGGCCATCACGGTCGTGAACTCGAAGAAGGTCAATTCGATGCCCCGTGCCGTCGCCGCCTCATGCACTTCGTGAAACAGTCGAACAACCTCATACGGTTCGATCTCCCGCTCACCGACTCGGATCCGCTCGGTGAAGCGGACGAGATGGGGGGAAGTGTAGATCCCAACCTTTTCACCGGCCGCACTCAACATCGCGTGCAACATCGCCGCAACCGAGCCTTTGCCGTTGGTGCCGGCAATATGGACGGCGGCAAACTGTCGTTGCGGCTCGCCCAGGTTCTTCAGGGCAAGCTCGACGCGCTCAAGCTTGAAATCCATGCCCTTCGCCGCCTCAAGCGAATACAAGGAAGCCAAGACCTCGTTGTATTCGTCGCCTGCGGACAGCATGGAAGCTCGCCTACGCCGCGTGCGCTGCCGCGGTCATTCCAGCCTTCAGCCGCTGAATGAAGGAACCGACGGCGCCGACCAGGTCCGGCGATCCGCGATATTCGTCCACGATGCGCATGATCGCGCTGCCGACGACCGCCGCATCGGCAAACCGTGCGATCGCCGCAGCTTGGTCCGGCGTCGATATGCCGAATCCGACGCCAATCGGCAGCTTGGTCTTCTTGCGCAGTCCGTCGACCGCGGGTTGGACTCGATCCGCCTGCATCGGACGCACCCCTGTCACCCCGGTCACCGAAACATAGTAGATGAAACCCGCGGCGTGCTTCAGGACGATGCGCACACGATCCGGCCCGCTCGTCGGCGCCAGCAAGCACACGTGATGAATCCCCGCCGGCTTTGTCCACTGCAACAATTCGCCTGCCTCCTCGGGCGGCAGGTCGACAACCAAGATTCCATCAACACCCGCTTGCCGCGCGTCGGCAGCGAATCGCTCTCCGCCGTAGTGGAAAATCGGGTTGTAGTAGCCGTAGAGAATGATCGGAACCTGCGACGCTTGGCGAAACTCGGCAACGAGCTCGAAAGCTCGGGGCAATGAGGCGCCTGCCCTTAAGCCGATTTCGAGAGAGCGCTGCAGAACCGGGCCGTCGGCGGTCGGATCGGAAAACGGCACTCCGAGCTCGAGCAAGTCCGCGCCGTTTTCAACCGCGACACGCATGAGCTCGCGCGTCGTATCGAGGTCCGGGTCGCCCACGGTGAGGAAAGGAATCAGAGCGGTTTTCTTGGCCGCTCGAAGCTGCCTGAAGGTATGGTCGATGCGATTCATCTCAGAGCGTCACACCTAGGTAGTTTGCCACCGAGCTCATGTCCTTGTCGCCTCGTCCGGAAAGGTTGATCACGATACTTTGCTCGCGCGACAGTTGCGGAGCCAGGCGCGAAACGTAGGCGATCGCGTGGGCGCTTTCCAGCGCCGGGATGATGCCCTCGGTCTGCGTCAGCAATTGCAATCCTTCGAGAGCCTCTGCGTCGGTGACCGTCGTGTACTGGGCACGGCCGCTGGCATGAAGGTGCGCGTGCTCCGGGCCTATTCCGGGATAGTCGAGACCCGCCGAAATCGAGTGGGCCGGCCGAACCTGTCCGAGCTCGTCCTGCAAGATGTACGTCTTCTTGCCGTGCAAGACTCCAACGGATCCGCCGGTGATCGACGCCGCATGCTGGCCGCTCTCAATCCCCAGCCCCCCCGCTTCGACACCGACCATTCTCACAGAGGCATCACCAATGAACGGATAGAAAAGACCCATGGCGTTGCTTCCGCCGCCAACACAGGCAACGAGGTAGTCCGGTAACCGTCCTTCCGCACGAACGATCTGGCGTCGGGCTTCACGCCCGATGACCGACTGGAAGTCACGTACGATCATCGGATAGGGATGCGCCGACATCGTCGACCCGACCAGATAGTATGTGGTTTCGACGTTGGTCACCCAATCGCGCAGCGCCTCGTTGATGGCATCTTTCAATGTCGCACTTCCCGAATTGACTGGGCGCACCTGAGCCCCGAGCAGCTTCATGCGGAATACGTTCAGCGATTGCCGGTGCACGTCCTCGGTGCCCATGAACACCTCGCACTGCATGCCGAACAATGCCGTTACCGTCGCCGTTGCCACGCCGTGTTGCCCCGCGCCCGTTTCGGCAATGATCCGGTTCTTCCCCATATGGCGCGCCAACATCGCCTGCCCAAGCGCGTTGTTGATCTTATGCGATCCGGTGTGACAGAGGTCTTCTCGCTTCAGGTAGATCTTGGCGCCACCGAGTTTCTCCGTAAGCCGCCGCGCGAAGTACAGTGGAGTTTCGCGTCCGACGTATTCGCTCAAATGCCGCGCCAGCTCGTGACGGAACGCACCATCGCGCCGAACGACGCGATAGGCACGCTCGAGCTCGATGAGCGCCGGCATGAGTGTCTCTGCCACATAGCGGCCGCCAAAGATGCCGAAGTGGCCGTGCCGGTCAGGCAGATTGTACATTGACTATGAACCTCCTCATGAGCTGCGGATCCTTTCGGCCGGGTTCCGACTCCACTCCGCTTGCGACATCGACGGCAAACGGACGAACTGCCCGAATCGCCTCCACGACGTTGTCTGGATTCAACCCGCCGGCGAGGATCAAACGCTCGCGCTCAAGGCCAGCCAACAACTCCGGAGCTACCCGGCGCCCGGTACCACCCGGCTGCCCCTCGACGTAGGCGTCGGCCAGAATGAAATCAACCGCGTACGAATGTATTTCCTCGATCGATCGCCGGTCGCGGACGCGTACGGCTTTGATGACCGGAACACTCCAGTCCCGGCAATATTGAGGCGATTCGCTGCCGTGGAACTGTACCATCGAGAGGCCCACTTCTTGTACGGTCCTCAAGACTTCGTCGCGCTCAGCGTCAACGAAGACACCCACCGTTCGCGCGCCGCGCGGCAACAGGTGGACGATTTCAGCGGCGGCCGCCACGCCGACGTAGCGCGGGCTGGGTGGATAGAAGTTGAACCCAAGCAGGTCGGCCCCTGCCGCGTCCGCCGCGACAGCATCGGCGGCCGAGGTGAGGCCACAAATTTTGACTTTGACCGAACCCACCATTGCGCGCTCATCTCCTCGCCGTGCTACCGGACAGCAGACACAGCAGAGCGGCTCCTGGATCAGCCGCGCGCATCAACCTCTCGCCGACCAGAAAGGCATGAACGCCGCAGCGTTCGAGGCGCTCGATGTCGGCGACGCTATCGATGCCACTCTCGGCGACGGCGACCGCCTCTTTCGGCAGCAGCGGCACCAGCAATTCCGTCGTCTCGAGCGTCGTGTGGAAGGTCCGCAGGTCACGGTTATTGATGCCGATCAAACGCGCGCCGGCGTGCGTCGCGCGCTCCATCTCGGCCCGGTCGTGGACCTCAACCAACGCGACCAGGTTGAGCTCGTCGGCCAACCATATCAGCTCCTGCAGTTGTTGATCGGAGAGACTGGCGACGATCAACAATGCTGCGTCGGCACCAAAGGCACGCGCCTCGTAGAGCTGGTACGGATCGAATAGGAAATCCTTGCGCAGCAGCGGTGTGTCTACCGACTCGCGAATCGCCGCAAGGTAGTTGAGATGCCCCTGGAAGTACCGTTCCTCGGTCAGCACGGAAATCGCCGCGGCGCCGGCCGCGGCATAGGCGCGCGCAATGCTCACCGGATCAAAGCTCTCGCGGATCACACCCTTCGACGGCGACGCCTTCTTCACCTCCGCGACGATCGCCCGCCGCGCTTTCCGCAATGCTTCCAGGAACGGCCGACGCCCCTCGCGAAATAGCGGCCGCTGTTGCAACTCGGCGAGTGAAACGCGCCGCTTCGCTTCTTCCAAATCGGCACGCTTGTCGCGAACGATATCGTCGAGAATCATCGATTCGTCCGCTCCACCATCTTATCGAGCTTCTGCCGGGCGCGGCCGCTACGAATCGACTCTTCCGCCAAGCGAATGCCGGCGGCTAGCGTCGGGGCCTGCCCACCGACATAGATCGCGGCCGCCGCGTTCACCACCGCAATGTCACGACGCGGCCCGGCGGCGTCGGCGAGGATGCCGCGAATCACACTGGCGGCGTCCTCGCGCGTATGGACGACCAGATCCTCTGGACGACAACGATCAAAACCGAGATGCTCCGGCGAAATCTGGTAACTTGCCAGGTCACCGTCCTTCCATTCCGCGATCTGCGTGTTGGCACAGAGGGAAATCTCGTCGAGGCCATCGGCTCCGTGAACCACGAGGGCATGCTTGGCACCTAGACGCCCTAGGGCTTTGGCCAACGGTTCGGTCCATTCGGGCGAAAACACGCCGACAACCTGCCGTCGCGCCCCGGCCGGGTTCGATAACGGGCCCAGCAGGTTGAAAAGCGTCCGCACACCGAGCTCGCGCCGCGGACCGGCGGCGTAGCGCATGGCCGGATGGAACGTTTGCGCAAACAAAAAGCCGATACCGATTTCGTCGATGCATGCAGCCACTCTCTCCGGCGGCAGCTCGATCTTGACGCCGAGAGCCTCGAGCACGTCGGCACCGCCGACGACTCCCGACATGGCGCGATTGCCATGCTTGGCGATGCACAGGCCCGCCCCCGCGGCAATAAAAGCGGCCGCCGTCGAGATGTTGAACGTTCCCTTCTGATCGCCACCCGTGCCACAGGTGTCGACGATATCTTCGCGCCGTGGGTGGATCTGAACGGCATGAGCTCGCATGGCGCGAGCCGCCCCGGTGATCTCATCCACCGTCTCACCCTTCATGCGCAAGGCAATCAACAACCCGCCAATTTGCGCCGGTGTTGCGGCTCCGTCCATGAACTGCCGCAAGACGGCTTCCATGTCGCTTTCCGAAAACGACTCTCGTGCCACTAAGCGGGCGATCGCGTTTCGTACATCCATCCGATCAGACTCCGCGTGTCATCTGCAAGAAATTGTGCAGCAGCTGCTTGCCGGCAAGCGTCAGCACCGACTCGGGATGGAATTGAACACCCTCGACGCAATGTTGGCGATGGCGCACGCCCATCACCTCGCCGTCGGTTGTCCACGCGCTGACCTCAAGACTGTCGGGCAGCTCGGTGCGATCCACGACAAGTGAGTGATAGCGCATCGCATCGAACGGGCTGTCCAGATCGCGGAACAGGTTGCGCCCGTCATGCAGAACAGGCGACGTCTTCCCGTGCATCAACCGGGTCGCACGCTGGACACGCCCACCAAAGGCGGTCGCGATGCACTGGTGTCCGAGGCACACTCCGAGGATCGGAATCTTTCCGGCGAAGCTCCGAATCACTTGATTCGAGACGCCTGCCTCGTTCGGCGTCCGTGGCCCGGGCGAGAGAACGATCTGTTGCGGCTGCAGAGCCTCGATCTGCGCAACATCGATCGCATCGTTGCGAAAAACACGTACGTCCGCGCCCAACTCGTCCAGATACTGAACGACGTTGTAGGTGAACGAATCGTAGTTATCGATCATCAGAAGCATCGAGTGTCGCAGACTCTAGCACCGGGAAGACGATTGAGTACCGCCCGTCTACGGTCGTGGGTCCGTCGTCACGCCGCCGGCAGAGAATGGGCTCACTGCGGTGTCACAAACGCTTCGTTCAGCTTCTCGTCGGCTTTCAAGCGCTGTTCCATCTCGACGGCCTTGTCGCGCGTTTTGAATCGGCCAACTCGGACACGGTACCAGGTCACTTGCCCTCGAGCTGGCGCCTGCAGCGTGTAAGCGTCATACCCTTTGCCACGCAGGCGTGCCGCCAGGGATTTTGCCTGCTCCGGATCGGTCGTCGCATTGACCTGCACCGTCCATCCAGCATCGGCCCATTCATTCGTTGTACCGGCTGCGGGTGGGGTGGGATGCGGCCGCGCGGTGGCCGTTGGTCTCGGAGCCTGTGTTCCTACAGACGACGGTGTCACTCGCGGCGTGGGAGGGATGCTAGCGTTCCGCTGTGCTGTCGGTGTCGCTATGGACACGGTCGCCGCTTGTCCAAAGCTGAAAGGCGTTGCCGTCGGCGATCCGACCTTGAGAGTTTCCTGGAGACGTTCCACGGCCTTGTCCTTCAAGCGCTCGTAGAAGGCGCGGTCGACTTCCTGTTCCTTCGGTTCTTCCGCCGGTTGTGTCGGCAAAGCCGGTACCGGCTGCCGCACGACACGTTCTTCGTGAGCCAGTCGGCGTTCCGACAAATCGCGCCCGACCCACATACCGAACAGGAAGATGAGGCCGGAAGCGATGCCGAATCCAATCACCAGAAGAAAAACCTGTGTGTACGTCAGACCAGCAGAGCCGAGGCTTCGCATGACCTCTCCGCTTACATACTCTCGGGTGCTTGCACACCCAGTAGTGCCAGGCCGCGCTTCAGAACCTGGCCCGCGGCCCAGACAAGATACAACCGCGCCGCCGTCCGTTTGGAATCCTCAGTCAATACACGATGCCGATTGTAAAAGCGGTGAAACTCACCGGCGAGATCGATCAAGTAGAATACGACCCGGTGCGGCTCGATCGAACGCGACGCTTCCTCCACCGTATCGGTAAAGCTCGCCAAGAGTTTCACGACGGCGATTTCCTCCGGTTCGTTGAGCGTATCGAGATGCGATGCGGCGGCCGGCTTCAAGTCTACACCGGCACTCGCCGCCTGTCGGAACAGGCTGCAGACTCGGGCATGTGCGTATTGAACATAAAATACGGGGTTGTCCGCGGATTGCTTCTTGGCAAGCTCGAGGTCGAACTCCAGGTGGCTGTCCGCTTTGCGCGTGAGAAAGAAAAATCGCACCGCGTCGGTACCCACCTCGTCGAGCAGCTCGTCGACGGTAACGTACTCAGCCTTGCGCGTCGACATCTTCACCTGCTCGCCGCCGCGCGTCAGCGTGACGAACTGATAGATGATCGCCTTGAGCTTATCGACGTCGAAACCGAGAGCCCGCAAGGCGGCGCGCACGTCTTCGTGCTCGGCAATGTGATCGGCACCGAGCACGTCGATGAGCAGGTCGAAACCGGATTGAACTTGTTCTTGTGGTAGGCAATGTCCGGCAAGCGATACGCCGGTTCGCCGCTGGATTTGACCAGCACACGATCCTTGTCGAGCCCCAACGGTTCACCACGTAGCCATTTGGCACCGTCATGATCGAATGCCAGCTCACGTTCGTAGAGCTCGGTGATCGTGCGCTCGACCTCACCATCCTTATAAAGGGAATCCTCGTTGAAATAGACGTCGAAATGGATCCCCATGCGCCGCAGCGTAGCTTCGATGTCGGCAAAGATGGCGCGCTCGGCCGCGTCTTTGAACAGGCCGCTGGCGGCGGCACCACGCAACGACTCTTTGTGCTCCTGCACCAACGTTGCGGCGATGTCGCGGATGTAGGCTCCCTGATATCCGTCCTCAGGAAACGCGACGGCATCGCCGAGCTGCTCGAGGTAGCGGGCCTTCACCGACTCGCCGAGCATCTTCATTTGCTTGCCCGCATTGTTGAAGTAGTACTCGCG
>JACQEN010000356.1 GCA_016200585.1 Deltaproteobacteria bacterium | reverse complement strand
GGTCACGGTGCTATCGAGTGACATGGCGACCCCACGTGCCACCCGCACCCCATGGCCGACCCGGACACCGCAACCGACGTACACCCCTACCACAACACCCGAGCCCGTAGTTGTCGAAGCGCAGTCCTTGAGCCTCAATCTGTCGTCGGCGGGGCGGGTCTCCGTGGTGCTGCACACACCCGAGCTCAGTGTCGCAGGATTGCAGAACGACCTCAGCTTCTCTGCTGATGCTGCGATTGTCGGTTCGAATGGCAAGCCTCTCTGCACCGTCAACCCGACGATCAACAAATCGAGCTCGACCTTCACCTTTCTGCCGAACGGCTGTGGAGCCGAGGCTGCGCCGTGCACGAAGGTTCGGGCGATCATCCTATCCTTCGACAACGTCAATCCGATTCCCGACGGTTCCGAGGTTTACAACTGCGTAATGCGCAGCGGCGCACAAGCTGGGACATTCACGATCGGTGTTGATCGAGTTGGTGCAAGCGATGCTCGGGGTGTTTCGTTGCCGTCGATCGGGATCAGCGGAGTCGTCTCTGTTTTGGCGACGGGGGAAGCTACCGCCACGGCAACTCAGGTTATAGCCGCACCGACGCAATCTCCGGTGCACCGACCTGACGGCGGACCGTCGGCGGCGAGCGATGGAAGCGGATCCGCAAGCGCCAGTGGCTGCAGCTTGGTATCAGAGAATCACGATGCGCCGGCGTGGCTGCTGCTGGCAGTGATCCCGTGGTTGCGGCGTCGTCCCAGGCGCGCTCTGCCGCGCACGAGGTCAGGCTTGCACTAAAGCTGTCCCGCTTTCTGGGATGGTCATGCGCTTGAGAGATTTCCGATCTCTTGGTGCAAGTGTCTGTATCGTCCGAACACGCGCGATACCTTGAAGAAGCGATCACCGCGCTGGCAGACCCGGATGCAATCGAAGCCCCCCGACCTCGGCAACCCCGAGCGTCGGATCATGATCGGTTATTCCGCACTGTGGCGTCGGCATTGCACCGCTTGCCCGCCCGCGGTGAGGGCAAAGAGGAAAGGTGAAAGTCGGCTCGCCCAGCTAAGGACAGCCGTTCAACGCCTTGTTTACCGCCGCGAGAATCTCGTCGATGGTCACCGACCCGCTGCCGTCGCTGTCGAAGACCACACAACGATCCGCCGGAATTAATTCTAGCGCGATGTTCACCCCGGTGAGCAGCTCGTCGATGGTCACTTCGCCGTCGCCGTTGCAGTCGCCCGCGCAGGCGACCGGTGGCGTAATGCTGGCGCTGACCTCGTTGCTGAAGTCCGAACGCACACCGTAGACATCGACTGCAGCAACCACATAGCGATAGCCGACACCCGGTTGCGCCAGGTTGTCCACCAGGCGCGTGTCGGTCGTGCCGCCGATGAGCTCGTACGCCGCTGCACCCGTCGAGCGATAGACCTCGTAACGCGCGACACCGCGCGCCGGCGACGCCTCCCATTGCAGCGCCAACGTCTGCCTGCTGCCGTCGACCTGCACCGTCAGGTTGCGCGGCGGCGGCACTGCGCCGAGCACAACCTGCGTCTGATTGTTCGATTTATCGATCTCGTCGACCTCATTGGCCTCATCGACGACGATCGTGATCGCATGCAAACCACCGCCCGCGAGAGTGAATGTGATTGGGAACTCTAGAGTGCCATTGAACTTGAAATTCGAAGCCACGACATCAAACCCGCCCAACAGCATATCGCCCTCGTAAGCACGGACGACGAATCGACCGGCACGCGGCGCCACCGCCGCCGGGAAGAATTGCGCATCGCCGCTCGAGCGCAGACCGAAATTGTGGATCGTCCCGTTGAGAGTGACGCTGTCTCCGGCCAACGGATGTGGATCCGAGAAATGGATGTCGGCCGGCGATAGCGCCAGGTCCGAAACATACGGAATCGCCGCCAAGCTCACGCGGGAGGCCGACGAACCGGACTCCTTCTTCACATCCGCAATGAATACGGTTGCGGTCGATGCATCGACGTCCGCGGCTACCTGCCAGTTCACGCGCCCGTCGTTGCTGAGATAGCCGGCAGCCCATGTCGGGCTGGCATCGCCGAGGTCGGCAACCGCTGCCGCCAGGTCGCCGCTGTCGTGCACACCGCCGTCGAAGCTGAAACCACGAAAGACGATCAGCGCGTGGTTGTCGGAAGTCACTCGCGCCACCGGCCCCTCGGCGCGGGTTCCACTCCCCACCGCCGCAGTGCTCCAAGTGCCCTGATGACGACGGGCTGCAAAGAGCGAGCTGACATTGCCATTGCCGCTGCCCACTCCGCCCGTCTCGGCTTCGGCCGCTGGAATGACGAAAGCAATCAGCGGGTCGTTTCGCGAGTCGAAGGTCAACGACGGCGTAAACACTCCGAGACGCGGCACGGGAATGGCCTGCGCCGCGCTCCAGCTGCCGACGACGAATTGCGCCATCATCAACTGTCGGTCACCGGTCAACACGTCGCCGTCGTTGTCGCGCACCCAGACGACCGCCGGCGCACCCGTTCTGTCAACGGCGACCGAGGGCTGGTAGTCGAGCGCCGCCGAGCGTCCGCCGAGCAGTACCGGTTGAGTCCATTGAGATCCGTCGAAGCGCGCCGCGTACAAGCCGACCGATTGCTGCGACGCTTGCACGTCGGCGTGCTGGCGTACCCAGACGACGGTTGCTGTTCCGCTCGACGTGTCGGCGGCCAGCGATGGAGAGGCATCCCACAGCGCATCGTCGGTGATGCGCGCCGGCTGGGTCCACGTCGTGCCGTTCCACAGCGCGAAGTACAGCTCGCTGCTGGCCATCAAACCCTGCGGTCCGTTCATCAACGCTTGCGCCGGAGCCAGCGAGCTCTGCACCCACACCGCCAGCGCAAGGTGGGAATCAAGGAACGCAACCTGCGGAGCATCGATGAGAGCCGTCTGCTCGCTGACGTGCGCCGGCGTGCTCCAGCTCGCGCCGTCATTGACACTGAAAAAGAGATAGCGATTGGTGGAAGGGGCCTGCGTCGGGTTGTCTTCATCCGTCCACACAGCAAGCGCGTGACCGTTGCCGTCCGCGGCGACCGCCGGCTGTTGCAGGACTTCACCAAGCGTCGAGACGGCGGCCGCAACCGGCGCCGGAGTCGGCGTACCGCAACCGAAGGTCAGCTCCTGATGCAGTGCCGAGCCATTCGTTGTGCTGACGCCGAGACAGCGTACATCGAACCTTTGCTTCGCGCCGATGCGCAGGCAGGGATTTTCGAAGGCCGCATCCATCATGCCGGCACCGTCGTAGACGATCGGCAGCTGTGTCGTGAGTTGCGGCTCTGCTTTCGCACTACCGGCACAGACTGCCGTGTTGAGCTTCACCTCGACGGCCGGTGGTGCGCTGAGTCGCTGCGTGGCCCGTGCTGCCAGATGCAGGTCGTTGTCGATTTGCGAATCGATATCGACACCCGCCTGCGAACAAGTCTGCGTCTGGAACCAGATGCCAAAATCGACGGTCTTACAGCCGGGGCACGGTTGCAACTCGTACTTGCCGCGGTAGCTGAACGGTGGCACGTCGACACAGGCATTGCCGTCGGCGTGGACCGTATCAAGCGCATAGGAAGCACTGAAGAAGTCGCCACCGCTCGGCCCGTTGAAGGCACGCTGTCCATCGAGAACATTGACGCCGAGAACCTGGCTGCTGAGCACGGCCGGCGCCGAACCGCTCCACGTCTCGTCGCTGTGAAATGTCTCCTCGAAGGGCACGGCAAACTGCAACATGTCGTCGAGCCTGGTGTCGTAAAGCAGCTCGATCGGCTGATCGAAGTCGAGCGGCGACGACGGCAGCATGGCATGCAGCGTGTAGGCCAACCCTGCCGGAACATCGGCGGACACCGAGATCGTCGGCTGGGCAACCCAGTCGTGGAACCAACGCGCGCCAACGTCGACGAGCTTGAGTTGGACGTCGTACGCCGGACCAGCCGCAGGCAGGATACGCAGGGTCAAAGAGCCGGCGGGCAGATCGCTGACGTTGAAATCGGCAACGTAGGCGCTGAAGCCGTACGTCGGATCGGCGGCGAACACCGGCTGCGGTGTTAGAGCGGTGCTGGCAGCGAGAACCTGCTGGCCGCGGAGAATCTCGAAAGTGACAGCCTGATTGTCGGCTGGAAGTCCAAAGAACGTAACATCGGCCCAGAATCGAACGGTGAGCGCCGGCAGCCCGCGCCCATGGAAGGATGCAAACGTGGCCACGGTTCCGCTCAACGCCGTCGTCACTCGAACCGGTTCCTGAGAAGCGAACGCACCGCCCGGCAGCGCGATGCCACCGAGACTAAAAAGAGCGTACCCGTCGGATGGTGGCGCTACGCCGACAAACGACTGAGTGACTGCCGCACCCGGCTGAAGAGTCACGCTGGCAACCGGGAAGTAACTGTCGGAGGTCACACAACGCGAGCTCGACGACGACGGGCAACGGGCCGCGATGCGGTACTCATCCGGCGCCAGCGACGCGAACGAGTAGCGCCCGGTGCTGTCGGTCAGTGTCGAAGCAATCGGCGCGCTCCGCGACGTACCGAGGCGAACTTCGGCGCTCGCTACCGCCAGCCCGCCACGGTCGACAACCGTACCGCTGATCCGCCCCAGCGCGACCGGCAGAACGGTAAACGGTGCACAGCCGCGTTCCGAACCACTTGCGCCAAGAGCGACAACGCAGACCGAAGCCACGCCCGTCATCAATCCCTCAGGCACGGTGACGGTCGTCGCATAGCTTCCGTCGCCCGCAGCCGTCGTCTGCGCAAGCGCGACGATACGTTCGCCATCATCCATCAGCACGCGTGCGCCGCTCGCACCTGCTGCGACACGACCGCCGACATTGAACGACGTTCCCGGAGCGCCAATGTTGACCGACGGTTGAATCGTCGGCGCCGCCACCGTCGCCGTCGTCGTCGCGCTCGGCAGCCGCGTGAGTGTGGGCAGCGGTGTATCGGTTGCGCTGGCGGTGGGCGTAGCCGTCGCCGTCGGCGTGGGTGAAGCGCTGGGCGTCGGCGAAGCCGTCGGAGTTGTCGTGTTCGATGCGGTTGCAGTGGCGGTGGCAGTCGGGCTGGCGGTTTCGGTCGGCGACACCTGCACGCACACTCCATCCGTACACGCACCGTTGAGCACGAAGGTGCCGCCAAGCGAGACACACGTATTGAAGGTCACGGGAGCGCTGCACTGCAGCGGCGGCCCGGTCTGCTGGCAACACCCGGGCCCACGCGGAGTCGGGCTGGCAGTCGGGGTTCGCGTCGTCGTCGGCGTTGCGGTTGAAGTGAGCGTCCATGTCACCGTTGGCGTGAGCGTGGCGGTCGGCACCGGCGAGCCGCCGACGCACGACCCCTGGCTGCACTGTCCGCCGGGTACGAAGATTCCATTGAGCGCAGCACACACCGGCAACGACACCGGACCGTCGCAGACCGGCACCGTAACGAAGCGCTGACAGCAACCCAGCCCATCGAACGTCGGCGTCGGCGTTGACGTCGCTGTCGACGTGAGAGTCGGCGTATTGGTCGGCGAGCGGGTGGCGGTAGCCGTAGCCGTCCATGTAGGAGTCGGACTCGACGTCGGCGACGCGGTTGCCGTCGGAGTCCCCGTCTGCGTAGGGCTGGGTGTCGATGTTGCGCTTGCCGTTTCGGTCGGCGTGCGGGTCGCGCTCGGCGTTGGCGTGCGTGAGGGCGTGGCGCTCGGCGTCAGTGTGGTAGTCGGACTCGCGGTGCGCGTCGGTGAGGGCGACAGGCTTGCCGTGAACGTCACGGTGGCAGTTCTGGTAAGCGAGGCAGTCGGTGTCGCCGTTGGGGTGCGCGACGCCGACGGCGTCGCCGTCGGGCTCGATGTTGCGGTCCCCGTTGGACTGCGCGTCGAGCTCGGCGTCGGCGTACGCGAACGTGTCGGGGTCCAAGTCGACGTGCCGGACGGTGTACGCGTCGGCGTGCGCGTCGGAGTGACCGATGGCGTCCCGGTCACACTGGCTGTTTGTGTAATCGTCGGACTGACGGTGGCCGTACGCGTTGCCGAGCGCGAGGCGGTCACGGTCGGTGTGAACGGCGTGGCGTTGACGCTGAGCAAAAAGTTCCCGGTCTTGGATCCGAAGGCGTCGACACCGACGACAACGGTTTGGCCGCCGGAAAGCTGGACGGTGACCCGTGATTGCTGGATGCCGGGCATGATATCGTCGTCGCATCCGAGCTCCTCGCCGGCACAGGTCCCCAGACGCACGGACAAGGTCGTGTCGAAAGTCGACCCCTCGGTGCTGAAGACGTAGGAACCACTGGACGGCGCGGTGTACACGAAAACCGTGTCGGGGGCATTGTTGCCACCGTCACCGCAAGCCGAGTCGGTGAGCAAATTGGCCGCACACGTCGTCGTCCCGCTGACACTGATCGACTCTGCGGTACCGAGATCGCGCGGATCATTGCGGAACGGTCGCGGACAATCGGCGTTGATGCGCAACACGAAGGCGCCGCTTTGTGCTCCGAAGCCGTCGACGACGATGCTGACCGCCTGCCCGGCCGTGAGCAGCAGGTTCAACCGCGAGCGGCTGTTGACGCCAACTTGAATGTCATCGTTGCATCCGATCTCGCCGCCCTGCTGGTTGCGGACGTAGAGGACGGTGTCGAAGCTCGAGCCGAGAGTATCGAACGTGTACGTGCCGTCGCGTGGTGCCGTGTAGGAGATCTTTGCCTCTGGGGCTTCGCCGCCGCCGCAGCTAGCCACGTCGGCGCTGGCGCCGCTCGTCGTACCGTTTTCGATCGCCGAGTAGACTCCGACGAGTTGCTGCTGGCAGTCTTGCGCCCTGGCAGCTGCGGCTCCGAGAAAAATCACGAACCACAGAATTGAGAGGAATGACCTCTTGAAGCTTGCCAGAACACGGAGCACAGAACACGGATCGCTGACTATGGGTACCATTCGGCTGGTCTTTCGTCCGGGCTCTGTCCTGCGTCTTCGCACCGCTCTTCGAGATGAATGGTGTGTTGCGCTACCGATCTGAAACAGCGCTAAGAAAGCTCGACCTCGCAAGCGTCTCCAAGCAGCAATCGATGGGCTGAACCCTTCTTGCCGCCGTACACCCGCACCTTGCGGCCGATCAAGCTGCCGACCAGCGGCTGATGCAGATCGATGATGATGCTGTCGTCCATGACGACGCTGTTTTCGACGCGGCTGTTGACGACACGGACCCGATCGCCGAGCGACGTGTACGGACCGATCTCCGAGTTGATGATGCGCACTTCGGCGCCGATGATCGACGGACCGTGAATTCGACTGCCGGAAACCTCGGTATCCTTGTCGATGACGACTTGCCCTTCGAGCATCGACGATGCATCGACCTTGCCGCGCACATCGCGGTTGAGGGTATCGAGCATGGCACGATTGGCATCGAGCAAATCTTGCGGGTTGCCGGTGTCCTTCCACCAGCCCTGCAGAATGTACGGCCGCACCACCAGGTCGCGCTCGATGAGATCCTGAATGGCGTCGGCGATTTCGTACTCGTTGCGCGACGACGGCTTGATGCGACGGATCGAATCGAAGATGTTGCGGTCGAAGACGTAGCCGCCGACGATGGCGAGGTTCGACTTCGGATGCTGCGGCTTTTCGACCAAACGAACAATGCGCTCGCCCTCGATCTCGGCAATGCCGTAGCGGTTCGGATCGTCGACGGCTTTGAGCATCACGACGGCGTTCGCGCCGCTTTGCCGGAAGAGCACCGTCGGCCCCGCCAAGCCTTCCGGCAGAAGCGTATCGCCGAGATACATCAGAAAGGGGTCGGCACCGATGAACGGCTCGGCGCAGAGGCAGGCGTGCGCCAGGCCGCGCGGCTGCGGTTGCTCGATATAGGTGACGCGCGCGCCCAGACGGCTGCCATCACCGATGGCGGATTCAATGGCAGCACGACTGTCGCCATTGACGACGATGCCGACATCGCCCGCCCCCGCCGCGACCAGGCTTTCGATCGAGAAATCCAATACCGGCTTGTTGGCCACCGGAATCAGATGCTTGGCGTTGCTGAAGGTCAGCGGCCGTAGCCGCGTTCCCAATCCAGCACAGAGGACGATGGCTTTCATAGCGGACGCCAAGTCCTAATACATTTGCACGCGCCGGTCTATTCGCTCAGAGAACCTGTCTCTCGGGACGACCGCCTCGGGACTTCACGGGAAGAAGCCGGTTGGAGTCGTGGAATTCCCGAGGCGGATGCCGAAGTCGCCGATGTGATCTTCGCGCACGAAGAGGGTCGCCACGGAGTCTTCGTAGACCTTGTGCCAACCCGGAGCGTGTTCGATCGGTAGCTGCCAATCACGCGGCGCCAGCACGGCTTCGGTGGGGTAGTTGTCGATCAAGCGGCGCCAACGATCGTCGCCGCGATAGAAAGCGAAGTTGTCCTCGACCACCGACTCCGGGAACACCGTGGCAAAGCGGCCGTCGATCGAAGGTTTGATTTGCGGCGCCAGATGCCACAAGACGTACGCTCCCCAGTCGAGCGGCACGGCTAGATTGCCGTGCGCCGCGCCGGCTTTGAGTGCCGCGACGGCCGCGACCGGATACTCGCTTGGATCGAATGTCACCTGTAGGCCATCGCGCCAAAGCCGCAGGCCGGTCAACGTCAGTTGAAAGAGCGCGAGCAACACCAAGCCGGCGCGGACCATTGTGAGCGCCGCGTCGCTCAACAGCTGGTAGCGGCGCTCGTCGAGCCGATGCGCCAGGGCTTCCAGCTGTGCCGTCAAGGGTACCGCGGCGCACAAGGCGAAGACCGGAATGTGGCGCTGATGACGAATCGCGAACAGTCCGACGCCGAGGGAAAGGACGACGCGCCAGCCGTCGTCACGCCAGTGCGGTTGTTCCACCGCAGCCCTACCCTCGCGAGCGGTCGATCGTGTGTCATCGTAGGTGTTTCCGCGCTCGCCCTGAGCTTGGGGAAGGGTAAGCGCGTGTCCATTCACAGCCCCACGCCGCCACCCCAGAAGCAGACTCGCCACGAAGACGGCGAACATCAGGAAGAACGCGGAATGCTCGCTCTGCCACGGCGACGCCGGTTGCCACTCGGTGATCGGATGCGACCGGCTGAGCTCGTCCCAGAGATAGCCGAGCAACTTCGATCCGTACGGCGTCAGCATCGCGGCACCAAGGCACGACGCGAAGACGGCCAACAGCGTTCGCAGACTCGACGGGCGATGGGCGTCGGGCGTCGGGCGCAACAAGGGGAATCCCATTAGCAGCTGCCAGCCGGTGAAACCCGCAACGATGGCAAGGCCGAGGACGAAACCGCCGTGCACGTTCGCCCACAGCACGAACAGCGGTGCGAGAAGCCAAAGCAACCGAAGGCTGCCGTGCTGGTATCGGTCGAGCAGGTCGAGGACCAGTGCAATTGCCGCGTAGCTGAAGACTTGTGGACGAATAGCGAAGCCGCGCGCCAGCACGGCAATGGTCAACAGACCGACACTGCCCCAGATCCACGGCTGGGCGCTACGACGGCGAATGCCGGCAAAGGTCAGGCCGAACGCCGCCAAGGCGGCGACCATCTTGTAGAGCAACAGGCCGGCCGAGCCGGCTGCGCCGTAGAGCTCAGCGAACAAGACGTGCGTCAGCCACTCGTGGTTGAACCACGCGCCGCCGGCAACGGTGTAGCTGTAGGCGTCGACGCGCGGCACGCCACCGCGTGCCAGAATCTCGCGGCCGGCAAACAGGTGCCCCCACAAATCGTTGTCGGCTTGATGAACCGAAAAGAAGTACGCCAGGCTGCTGAGGAGCAGCAGCGTCCACAGACGCGCGTCTCGATCAGTGGAGGCCAGGGAGGTCGGCTGCGGATTCGGCACCGGGCAACCACATGTACATGAACTGCGGCGAACGCGCCAAACTGCCGAGGTCGAAGTTCACCAGATTCACCTGCGGCGGGCCCACCGACGTACGCGAATAGATGTTCTCCGCATATTCGTTCGGACGGCGATAGAGAATGATCCGAGCGTCACCGATGCCGGCACGCTGCTTCAGCAGGCGGATGGCATCGTCGGCGTAGCCGATCTGGTCGACGAGGCCGGCTTGCAACGCCTGCGCTGCGGTAACGATGCGGCCGTCGGAAATCGTCTGCAGCGCGTCGGCATTCATCGCCGAGCGTCGTTCGCGCACCAGCCCGAGAAAGCGTTGGTGCATGTCGTCGAGCACCGATTGCATGAGCTGCTCGTCGGCGGCGGTCAGCGGACGCAAGGGCGAAGCTATGTCCTTGTGCTTCCCCGCCTTGAAGGTTTGATTTTTCACCCCGAGCTTTTCCATCAACCCGGAGAAATTTACGCCGGCCATGATGACGCCGACACTGCCGGTGACGGTCGTCGGACTGGCGACGATCTGATCCGCCGCCAGAGCGATGTAGTAGGCACCGGAGGTTCCCATATCCATCATATGGGCAACGACCGGCAGGCGATGCTCTTCTTTGAAGCGCATGAGCTCGTGGTAGATGATGTCGCTGGCGGTGACCGTTCCCCCCGGGCTGTTGATGCGCAGCAGGACGCCTTTGACGCGGTCATCGTCGGCGGCCTTCTCCAGCTCTTCGCGGACGCGGCTGGTCATGCCCGGGCGCACGCTGACGCCGAACGGGCCCTGCTCTTCCTGATCGGTGATGACGTTGGAGATGTCGAGAAGCAGGATCTTGGCGTCGCCCTTGCCGCCGACCTCCTGCTCTTGCAGGGGTTGCGGCGTGCTCGAAAACGGATTCAGGTTGCCGCTGATCAACACGCAGCCTGACATGCTCGTCGCAAGCCATGTCAGTCCACACAACCACCCTGCCTTGCCGAAACGCCGCATCGAATCGCCTCCAGGTCGGCGCAGAATACGGGCTGACGGGACGCGCAGCAAGTGCAGATTCATTCGCCGCTTCGATTGCGACACCGCTACCGCGACGTTGACTAACCCCGCCTGCGTCGATAACTGCCCTACGTGGCAACGCGCGGCATCAGTGTTCTCGGAGCAACCGGTTACACCGGCGGCTTGATCGTCCGTGAGCTGCAGCGACGCGGCATCCGCTGCATCGCGGCCGGCCGTAGCGCGCCGAAGCTCCAGGCGCTGGCGGCGGCCGTCGACGGCGTCGCGACGTTGCAAGCCGACGTGCACGACCCGGCGTCGCTGCAACGGCTCGCCGAGCAGAGCAAGGTCATTATCAACTGCGTCGGTCCGTTCGTCGACCACGGCGAACCGGTCGTACGGGCGGCCATCGAGCATGGCGCACACTACCTCGACACCACCGGCGAGCAGCCGTTCATGAAGGCGATGATCGCGCATGACGAGTGGGCCCGCCGCCAGGGCGTCGCCGTGGTATCGGCACAAGCCTTCGAAGTTGCCGTCAGCGACTGCGCGACGGCCTTGACCGTCCGCGGTTTCCGCGACGTCGCCGCCGTACACGTCAGCTACGTCACCCTCTTTCACGCCAGCCAAGGCACGCAGCGCTCGGTTCTGCGCATGCTGCAAAGCGCCGGCTACGCCTGGGAGCGCGGCGAGTGGGTCGAGCAACCGCCGGCTCGCGTCGTGCGCCCTCTCGACCTGCCGGCGTTGGGTCGCCTCGCGGCAGTCAGCTTTCCGAGCGCCGAGATCATCACCATTCCGCGGCACGTTTCGACGCCTGAGGTCAGGACCTTCATGGCCTTCTCGCCGTTGGTCGCAGCAACCATCAAAGCCGCCGCACCTTGGATGCGCCGACTCGCACGCACGCCGCTGGCGGCCTTGGGGGCGCGCTTCATCGGCGACGGAACCGCCGGCCCCGACGAAGCAACACGAACCGGCGATGCTTTCCACATCGTCATCGAGATCCGTGGTGTGCGCGACGGCCGCGCGGCGCGGCGACAAACCATCGTGCACGGCAAGGACCCATACGGCCTCACCGCCGTGGTCGCCGCCTACGGGGCACAGAAGATGTGCGCCGATGGCTACGATCGCAACGGAATTCTGGCCCCGGCGATGGCCTTCGACGCCGAAGATCTCCTCGGACACTGCCGCGAGTTCGGGGTTAGCTGGGAATCGACGGATACGTGAAGACTGAGCCATCCGCTCCACGCGACACGCTTTACAAGATGGGAAAGTCCATGCGTTACGCAGCCCGCGCTCTGCTTGGCTCGCTCGCGCTCCTGGCGCTGACCTACAGCTGTGTGCCGCGCCAACCACCGGAGCCGCTCCTTCCGCCGCCGCCACCGCCGCCGAAGGTGTTGGTCGAGGAAGAGATCAAGCCCGTCGAACGGCCGGAAATCATCATCAGCGATTTCAGCGAGCAAGTGAGCGAGGATCGCAAGACCGCCACCGTAACCGGCACATTGATCAATCGCGGCAACGGCGCGACGCATCAGGTCACGATCAGCGTTTCCGCGCTCGACAAAGACGGCCACGAGGTCGACCGGCGCGAGGCAACGCCGAGTACGCAACGGATCGCGCCGGAAACGACGGCAACCTTCGTTTCGACCTTCGACCGCCGGCCGGAGATCGACCACTACCACGTCGAGTCGATCAGCCGTTGATCGCGGCGCCTTCGCCGGCAACGGCAACCGCGTTCTTGCCGGTGCGTTTGACGGCGTACATGGCCTGGTCGGCGGCTTTGAACAGGGCCTCGGGAGTCGCAGCGTGATCGGGAAACGTGGCGACGCCAACGCTGGCCGTGACGGTAGAGATGTCGACGCCGTTTCCCTCCAAGGTGCTGGTGGCTTCAATGGCAGCACGGATCGTCTCGGCGATGGTGCGCGCCGTTTCGGCGTCGGTGCTTGGCAGCACGAGGACGAACTCGTCGCCACCGAAGCGAGCCGCGACATCGCCCGGACGCACGAAGTGGCGAATCATGCGACCGAGGTGACTGATGGTGCGGCTGCCGACCAGATGTCCGTAGGTGTCGACGATCGCCTTGAAGTTATCGAGGTCGAGGACGGCCAGCGACACCGGCCCGCCGGCAGCCAGGATCTCGGGTAGGCGCTGATTGAAATAACGGGTGTTGCTCAAGCCGGTGAGGTCGTCGGTGATCGACGCGTTGTACGCCTGGCGGTAGAGCGAGGCGTTCTCGATGGCGATGGCGGCGTGGTCGGCCAGCGTTTGCGCCATGCGCAGCTCATCTTCGTTGAACGCCGTGCCGTCGATCTTGTTGATGACCTGCACCACGCCGAGCAGCGTGCCTTTGCTGAGCATCGGGACGCACAGCATGCTGCGCGGCACGAAGTGGGTCTGTTGTTCGACGTCGACGAAGTAACGCGGGTCCTTCGTGACGTCGGGGATGCACACCGCTTCACGATGCGTCGCCACCCAACCGGCAATGCCGCGGTCGCAACGCATGCGCAGCCCGTCGATCAAACCGGCTTGCAGGGTGCGTGAGCCGCGAAACACCAGCTCGCGTCCCTCCGGGTCGTAGAGTAGCAGCGACGCCGCTTCGCTCGGTACGGCGGCGGCGACACGCGCCAGGACGTTGCGCATGGCCTCCGGTTCCTCCGCCGAGGCGTCGGGGTCGAGCGTATCGCCGACTTCGCTGGCAATCCACTCGAGGGTGCGCAGATCCTCGGGGCTGAACGCTAGGCCATCGTAGCGATTGAGCACCTCGAGCACGCCGATCACCTTGTCGCCGTGCCGCAACGGAACGGCAAGCAGACTCTGGGTTGCAAAGCGCGAGGCCCGATCGACCGCGCCGTAAAAGCGCGGGTCGTGGGCTACGTCGTTGACCAGCGCACTGCGGCCCGTACGCGCCACCCAGCTGGCGATCCCTTCCTGCGGCGGCAGGCGCATACCAACGAGAGTGTTCTCGCGCAGGGTTTCGGTGGCGGCGAACACCAACTCGTTGCGCTCGCCATCGTAGAGCAACAGCGACAGCGCCTCGGCCTGCGTCAGAATCTTGATGCGATCGAGAACGATACGCAGGATCTCCGACAGCTCGAGGTTGGACGTCAGCGTCTTGATCAGCTCGTTGGTGACACTGAGCTCACGCAGTCGCTGTTCCAGCTCGCGATCGACGGGATTATGACTCATACAGCCCACGTCGCGTTAGCACAGCAAAATGCGACGCGAAAGAAATAAAAATCGCGCGCAATAAATCGAGCGGAATATGCACCTCTGGATCATGTAAGACAGACAGTCGTCCGGTACCGCCCCCCCCGCGGTTGGTACCGGGCTTCAAGACAGGCAGTGCGACAGAAGCAGATCGACGCGGCACCCCCACGGCCCTGAAGCCAGCAACCGACCGCCCTCGCGAGCTGGTTTCAATGCGTCAAACGCCTCGGCTTCTGTTGCACTGCCGTCTGTCCCAGCTCCCAGCTCCCGTCTATCTTTTCAGCTCTTCCCCTCGTACTGCGCCAGAATTCTCCGCGCCACGACCATCTTGTGAACTTCATCCGGGCCGTCGTAGATGCGCGCAAAGCGTGCTTGGCGATAAAACATCGATAGCGGGTGATCTTCGGTGACCCCGGCGGCGCCGAAGACCTGGACGGCCTTGTCGACGACGCTGTGCAGCACCTTGGCGCCGAAGAATTTGATCAGCGATATTTCCTCGCGCGCCGCGTGTGCGCCTTGGGTGTCGATCTTCCATGCGGCGTGCAGTGTCATCAGCCGTGCCGCTTGAATGTCGGCGCGCGCCTCGGCGATCCAATCCTGGATGTTGGCCTTACGCGACAGTGTGCTGCCGAACATCTCGCGCTGCGTGGCGTACTCACACATCATCTCGAACGAACGCTGCGCAACGCCGAGCCAGCGCATGCAGTGGTGGATGCGGCCGGGTCCGAGGCGTTCTTGTGCAATGATGAAGCCGCCGCCTTCGTCGCCGAGACTGTTGGTGACCGGCACGCGGCAGTCTTCGTACCAGATCTCGGCGTGGTGATTGTCGTAATCGCCCATCACCGGCACACCGCGCGCGATACGGAAGCCCGGCGTGTCGGTAGGCACGATGATCTGGCTGTAGCGCAGGTAGGAGTTTTCGGCTTGCGGATTGGTCATCGCCATGACGATGGCAAACGACGCGCCGTGCGCGCCGCTGGTAAACCACTTATGGCCGTTGATGACGTAGTCGTCGCCGTCACGCCGCGCCGTGGTGCGCAGCAAACGCGGATCCGATCCGGCAACCTCCGGTTCGGTCATCGAGAAGCAACTGCGGATGTCGCCGTCGACCAACGGCTTGAGCCAGCGCTTCTTTTGTTCGTCGGTGCCGAAACGCCAAAGAATCTCCGCGTTGCCGGAATCGGGAGCTTGCGAGCCGCAAACGACCGGCGCGATCGGACTGCGCCCGAGGATCTCGTTGACCAGCGCGTAGTGCATGAACGGAATGCCCGCCCCTCCGGCTTCCTTCGGCAGATGAAAGGCCCAGTAGCCGGCCGCCTTCGCCTTGGCTTGCAGCGCTTTCACCGCAGGCGGATAGGCCGGGCCGCCGACCTCCATCGACCAGCGCTCGTGCGTTCGTTCCAACGGATAGACGTGCTGCTGCATGAATGCCTCGATGTTGCGGCAGAGCTCCTGAATTTCCTCGGGAATGGCGAAGTCCATCGACGGATCCTCCTACGCGACGTTGCCCCAGCGCCAGCGCAGGGTCAACGGAGGCGGCCGAATGCGGCTTCTTGTGCCAGCCGGTGGTGGCCCAGCTCCTCTTGCTCAAGCCCCCGCGTTCGTTCCGCGAAGAAGCAATTTGTCACCATCGGGGAAAAGGCTGGGCTGCCGCGTCCCGACAAGCTGGCGTCCCACCGATCCTCCTAAGCGAAGTTGCCCCAGCGCCGGCGCAGGATCAACGGAGGACTAAGCCCAAGGCCGGTCACTTAGGAACCGGCATTGGGACTAAGCCTACGGCTTAGCCCCCTGCACAATCCAATCGCGCACCAGCTGGATCTGCTCAGCCGACAGCGCGGCACCGGTCAATGGCATCAAGCTACCGGCGCCGCGCGGCGGGCCGCTGAGCTTCATCAACAGGAAGCTGTTTTCCGGATGCCCGGGGTCGACCCGCAAGATGCCGGCGTCGCGAATCGAGGCGATGTCGGGCGGCACATTCACCAGCTGCGCAAACGACTCACCGGCTGTGAGGGCCAGGTTGCCGTTGTGGCTGGTGTCGTCGTGGCAGGTGGGGATGGCGCAACGCGGCGTGAAGATCGTGTCTTGGATTTCGCCGAGCGTCGCCGCAGGCGGCATCGGACAACCGGCCAGCGCCGCGTTGACGGCGGCGATGATCTCATCGATGGTGACGTCGCCATCGCCGTTCACGTCGCACGACGGACAGAGTGCAATCGGTGTGGCACCAAGCGCCATGCCGACACAAAGGATGATCTCGTCGATCGTTACCTCCAGATCGTTGCTGCAATCCCCCGGACACGGCGTCGGCGCCGGGGTCGGTCCGCTGGTGGGAGTTGCCGTCGGCGTATCCTCCGGCGGCGGCACGTTGGTAACCACGACGCTGACGGGCTGCGACTCGGAATATGCCGGCGAATCCGTCGTCAGCTTGAACGACAGATTGTAGTCGCCGTACCGCCCCCCCGGCACGACGAGCTGCCACGACGGATGATTGTGGATCGTCGGCATCGTTCCCAACAGAGCCGACTCGCCGGGCTGCGACAGTTTCTGGCCGTTGACGTTGAGAGACAGGCCACTCGGGGCGTTGACGATGACGACGCGGACTTTCGTTCCGTCGGCGAGACGGAAGTTGGGATCGCCTGCAACGTTCTGCGTCGGCGCCATGAAACCCGGGTCGATGGTCGTGTACAGGCATTGCGAGTTGTCAGGAGCACAGAACGACTGGAAGGTCTGGACCTTCTCGGTGAGAAAATCCGATTCGACGACCAGCCGACCGCCGCCATCGGTCGCCGACCAGATTTCGAGGCAGCGCAGGCCGACACAGGCCGAGCTCATATTGCTGCATGCAACCAAAGTAACGGCGACCGCCAGTCCAACCCACGCCGGCCTCTTGGCATCGTGGTGCGGTTGCGGCTTCGAGCTCGTTAGGCCTTGAAGGGCTTGGCTGCTCATTCGGGAGGTTGACCGGCGGTGACGACGACGGGGATCGTGAATTCGTTGGACGCGGAAAAACCGGGCGATGTCGTCGTCAGCTTGAACGTGACGCTGTGGGTCCCGCTCACCGCACCGCCCGGGAGCTGCAGGTGCCATTCGAGGTCCTGATGAATGCCCGGCGTTGTACCGATGTCGATGCTCTGCCCGGCAGCGTTCAGTGTCACGCTATCGAATTGCAATGAAATAGCCGCATCGATCGCGACGATCTGCAAGGTCATGAGCACGCCGGCCGGCAGCGCATACAGGCCGAAATTGGGAATGTCCTCTTCCGCCTCGGTAAAGCCGGGCTCGGTGCCGACGTAAATCGCGTTGCCGCCGGAACAGTCGTCACCGCTGCCGCCCAGACACGTGCCGAGGTAAGCTTGCACCTGCGGCCGCGCGATGACCTTGATGGCTCCGCCGTTGGCTTGCGTCGAACCGAACAGATTTTCGTTCGGCAGAGGAGTGGCGGTCGGCGTCGCTGACGCCGTTGGCCTCGACGTCGGCGTCGCCCTCGACGTTCCAGACTCATCGTTGGAACCGCAGCCGGCCGCGACGAGCATCACTGCCGCTGTCAAAATGCCAAGACCAATCCGCCGTTGAACCCGCACGTGCATCTGACCTCCATACTGCGACCAGTGCACGGCATTATCCAGGTACTTGTTGGCGACAGATAGATGCGAAAGACTGAATCGCGTGCGGTAAATTGCCGCAGCTCGCACACCTCGGCTACTGCAAGAACTCGATCAGCTTCCGGCTGGTCATTTCCGGCTCCTCGTGCAGCAGCCAATGACCTGCCTCCGGCACCTCGATCAGCTCGGCGTTGGCACAGTGTGCAGCGCTCAAGCGCGCCAGGCGGTTTTCGAAGAAGCGATCCTGCATGCCCCAGACGATGCGTGTCGGCACGTGCACCAACCCGTCGCCCTCGACTTTGTGCGGATATTGAAAAGCGGCTCGATACCAATTGACCATCGAATGCGACGCGCCGTCGCGAAACCAGGCCCAACGATACAAGTCGAAGTCGGCGTCGGAAAATGTTCCCGGCCGGCTGGTCTTGCGCAAATTGCCGGTCAGCAGCGACCAGTTGTTGGCATAGCCCACGACCTCCGGAACGACCGGGATCTGAAAGAAGGTGCGAAACCAATTGATCGGCTTTTCCTGCGGCTCGCTGCGGCGCGCGTCCTGAAACGACAGCGGGTGCGGAGCATTAAACATCACCAGGCGGCGGAAATGCTCGGCGTGCTCGATGACCAGATACCAAGCGATGGCGCCGCCCCAATCGTGCCCCGCCAGATCGACCCGTTCGTAGCCCAGCGCTTGGATCAGTCCGAGGATGTCGCCGACCATGTCTTCAACTTGATACGCAGCGATCCCACGCGGCTTGTCGGAAGCATCGTAACCGCGTTGGTCGGGAGCAATGACGCGAAAGCCGGCTTTCGCCAAGCGCACGATCTGCTTATGCCAGGCAAACCAGAACTCCGGGTAGCCGTGCAGCAGAACGACCGGCGGACCGTCTTTTGGTCCGGCCTGCACGACATGCAACCGGATGCCGTTGGCCGGAACCATCGTCGACTCGAGCTGTACACCGTCGCGCTGCTTGACCACCGCAACGATATCGATCGGCGTTTGCCGCCCGGACCAGTAGGAAGCAAGCCCGATCGCCGCAAAAGCGATGGATAAGCCCATCGTGATACGAACCAGCGGTGGCGTACGCGTTCGAATCATTTTGCGCTGCGCGATCGGCGTCGACCGCTCGCGAATGGGTTTTCGATCCGAACGCCGCCCAACGTTGCCCCGTTCTGCAAATCTTCGGAGTAAAGCACAGCGCACGACCCGCGTTGCGCAGCACGCAGAATCAGTGCGTCCCAAAACGACACGCGGTGCAATCGCTGCAAGTCAATGGCAGCCTCAATATCTGGAACGTCAATGACAACCACCGGAAGTCGCGAGAACAGGCGAACCTTCTGCGCGGCGATTTCAGGGTCAACTCCCAGCTTACGAGTCGTGACAACGAAGTACTCCTGCAAGACCTGCGTCGAAACGACCCCGGTTCCGCTCAGCCGAGCCTCCTCCACCAGCTCCAAGGATCGGCGCTGCCGCGCCGGCTCATCCGCGTCGTCGGTATAAACCAGAATGTTCGAGTCGAGGAAGCTACGAACGGACATGAATCTCGTCGCGATTGAACCGCCAACCACGTGAATGCCCCTTGGCTTTGGCAGACAGGCGGCGCAACTCCTCGACATCGCGTTGCGGCACATCGGCGGCGCTGAGCTGCGCCAGGTGATCACGGATCAAGTCGTTGAGGCTCTTGCCCATGGCCCGCGCCGCTCGGCGGGCGCGCTTCACCACGTGTTCATCAACGGACAGCGTAATATTCATTGACACAGAATATGTGCGCACATATCCCGTGTCAATTGACGGCTGTCGGCGAAGGCTCAATGAAAGAAATGCCCACCGTTGACGTCGAGTGCTTGCCCGGTGATCGCCCGCGATAGATCGGAGGCGAAGAACAATACCGCGTCGGCGATCTCTTCCGATGTGGGAATGTGATGCAACGCGGTGCGGGCGCTGATCTCGTCCTGCACTTCGTCGTAGGTGCGGTTCTGCCGCTTGGCGAGGTAACGGAAGTAGCCGGCAAGCTTTTCGCTCCAGATGTACCCGGGCACCACCGAGTTGACGCGGATCTTGTGCTTGCCGACTTCCTTGGCAAGCGTTTGTGCGGCGATCATCAACGCTCCCTTCGAAGCTGCGTAGCCGCCCATGCCGGGTTCAATCACGCGCATCGACATCGAGTTGATGAAGACGATCGAGCCGCCGCCCTGCTTCTTCATGTGCGGCAGCACGGCTTGCGACAGCTGCATCGAGCCGAAGACGTTGACGTCGAAGATCTCGCGCCACTGGTCCATCGTCGCTTCTTCGATACGCGGTTCGACGCCACCCTTGAAGGCGTTGTTGACGAGGATGTCGATACGACCGAGCTCCTTGATCGCGGTGTCGACCATGCGAGCGCAATCTTCCGCCTTGGAGATATCTGTGGCCACCGCCACGGCTTTGCGACCGAGAGCTTCGACGTCTTTGGCAACCGGTCCGAGATTGCCGTGTGAACGTGCCGCCAGCACCACGTCGGCCCCTTCACGCGCCAGGGCAACCGAGATGTCGCGGCCCATGTCGGGTCCGATTCCGGAAACGATGGCGACCTTGTCTTTCAGTAGCATCTGCGCCTCGAGGGCAATTCGGCGCAGGCTAAAGACCTGCGCCTACATCGGCGCGCTGCGCGCGCCAGGTCCACAAAATGTAGGCGCAGGTCTTTAGCCTGCGCCGTTGAATCAGTCATTCAACAGCGGCCCAACCTCGCTACCGAATCTCTCGATCTGCTCCACTAGCTCGTCGCAGCTGCGACTACGAAAACGCAACCCCAAATGATGGACACCTAACTTCTTGCGCTCGCGCAGCACACTGGCAATCTCCGCCGGACTCCCGGTGAGGGCATTGGCTCCGACGTCGAACGCTGGCTTGCCCAGATACATCCAAGGCGTCGTCATACCGATTTCGATGGGCGCATCACCAAGCACCTTGGCGCGCTCCGCATGAATCAATGTGATGGCCTTCTCCATTCCCATCTCCGGCACACCTTGCGGCAACCAACCGTCGCCGCGCACAGCGGCGCGTTTGAGGGCTGCTGGGGTCGATCCTC